>JAFSTA010000145.1 GCA_017450695.1 Kiritimatiellia bacterium
CGCGAGATTCCCGACTATGCGGCAAGCGCGGAACGCGCCGCCACGCTGAAGCGGGTCGCCGAATCGCCGGAGGCTTCCGATTTCATGCGGGGCTATATGCGCGAAGAGCTGCGGAAACTCGGCAAGCCTGTGGAAGCGCCGCCGAAAAAGGAGGACAAGTGACATCTTCGGGGGCAAGTACGAGTGGGACCAGTTCGGGAACAAGGTGTGGTGTACCAACCAAACCGAAGTCGGAGCTTTTACCGCGATGAATTGCAAAAGGCGGAAGCGATGAAAAAGGAGCGCGAACAGAAACCGAAGGAGGCGAAGCCGTGAAAGCGACGCGCAAAAAACTGTCTTGTCGGTTCTCCCCACAATCGATGAAGCCATCACCTAGGCGAATGACCCCATCTGCCGGATTTCTGCCGCGAAATAGCCTCTACTTCACCATTACCCGCAGGAAGCTTTTCTGTCGCCATGCGTGCGTCTGGAATCGAAAAGCCCTGTTTTCCGTATTCTCTCTGCGCCAAGAAAACAAACGACACTCCGTGAAGCGACAGGAGTGTCGCTTCCCCGAATGTCCCACGCCTAGAAGTCAGAACTGCGGCGTTACCCATGCCACAAATCATTGTTCCTTTCGTGATTGGGAGTTTGGGAGGTTTGGAGAACGGCCACCATTATCTCCGAAACTCCGAGACTCCCCGTGGCGAAAGCAATTTCCGCACGGTCGAAGCGGGCGCCGAGGACGGCGCCCCTCCCATTTGGGCGCGATCCCTCCTACGCACGGTTACGGAGGACGGGCAAGCGCGACCCTCTCGTTTTTGGCAACGAGGACGTTGCCCTCCCGTTCTCTCAGCGTGAGAAATACTAGACCCTGCAAAAGCGGCAGGAGTGTCGCTTCCCCGATGCTCCGAACTTCTAGGTAAGATACCGAACACTCCACCTTGCCTATCAGTTTGCCGGTTCGGCGGATTCCGCATTGCGGTCGCGACGGGGCGCGACCCTCCCGGTTCAGCACGGAAATAACGCCCCGCAAAAGCGACAGGAGTGTCGCTTCCCCGATGCTCGGGACTCAGAACATCTAGGTCCCTACCCACTAACACCTACCAGTTACCAGTTCGTCTATAACTTCATTGTTCACAAATCTCAAATGTTCACAAATGCCAACAATGTCACAAATCACAATGCCATTTCAATTTGTATTTGTGGCAATGATGACAATTGTGCCAATTGTGAACAATTGGAGAAGTTATCTGAATCGAATCACTCACGCAACGCGTGAGCGTGGGGGCTACCAGCTAACACCCACCAGCTACCAGCTAACACCCAGCACCTCGGTGCGTCCTTTGGCGCAAGCCGTCCATTCCCCGCTTCTCAGCGTTGGCGGAATGTGGTATGATACGTGCATGATTTCGAATGTTACGATTGTGGTGAGTGGCGAAGAGGCGGGAAAGCGGCTGGATGTGGTGCTGGCTGCTCGGTTCCCGTCGTCGTCCCGCGCGTTCTGCAAGGAGGCGGTGTTGCGCGGCGGCATCTCGGTGAACGGGAAGCTCTGCCGCAACAAGGGTGAGAAGCTGACGGCAGGACAGATCCTCCGGATCGAACAGTTGCTGGAGACCGCTGACAACCGCGTACAGCCGGATCCTTCCGTGTGGGCGAGCATTCTGTTCGAGGACGAGTCGCTGGTCGCAGTGAACAAACCAGCGGGAATGCCGGTCCAACCGTTGAAGCATCAGGAGACGGGGACGTTGATGAACGGGTTGGTGAACCGTTACCCGGAACTTGCAGACGTGGGCGACCAGCCGTTGATGGCGGGCGCGTTGCATCGCATCGACACGGAAACCTCCGGCGTGGTAATGGCGGCCCGGACGCAGGAGGCCTTCCGCGAGATGCGCCGTCAGTTCCAGGAACGGCTGGTGACCAAGGTGTATGTGGCGTTGGTCGAGGGCAATGTCGCGTTGCCCGGTACGTTGCAGGGTGAGTTGGCGCATGACCCGACCGTGCCCTATTGCCGCATGGTCGATGCCGCCAGACTGGACAATCCGGATCGGCGGATGTATGCCGAGACGAGTTTCCGTCCCGTCGAATGGATCGGTGCCTGGACGTTGCTGGAGGTCACGATCCGCACGGGCGTGACGCACCAGATCCGCTGCCAGCTGGCGGAGAACGGAATCCCGATCGTGGGGGATGCGCTGTACGGTGCTCGCCCGCGCGCGGATACTTCGCGCCATTTCCTCCACGCGTTTTCGATTTCGTTCGAGCATCCGAAGACCAAGATTCCATGCCGGATCGAGGCACCGCTGACAGGTGACTTCGAACGGTTTTTGGAAGAGGCGCGGGGAGGCTGATAAGCTGAAAGGAGAATGGAGATGGAACAGGTTGTACGATTCAAGAAGTTGACACCCGACGCGGTTCTGCCGTCGTATGCCCATCCGGGCGACGCGGGGATGGACTTGACATCCATCGAGGAGGTGGAGCTGCCGCCCGGCGAAATCCGGCTGGTCAAGACGGGGCTGGCGATGGCGTTGCCGTCCGGGACGGAGGCGCAGGTACGCCCACGCAGCGGACTTGCCGCCAAGCACGGCGTGACCGTCGCGAACACGCCCGGCACGATCGACGAAGGGTATCGCGGAGAGATCTGCGTGATCTTGGTGAACCTGGGGAAAGCACCGTTCCGCGTGGAGAAGGGAATGCGGATCGCGCAGATGGTGATTGCGCCCGTGTTGTGTGCCGGTGTAGCGGAGGTGACCGAACTCTCCGACACGGAACGAGGAACGGGCGGTTTCGGATCGTCGGGGGTGTGAAGACGCTTCGCGCCAGCTGAAAAGCTGAGAGGCTGAGAAGCGGGGTGGCTGAAAAAGCTAAAAGCTATACGAGAATTTCGAACTCGCAAACAAGGTGATGTCGTTGTGTCGAAAAGAAGCAACAGATGCTTGATCGGGCTTGGCTTGGCATTGGTTGCCGCTGGGATCTGCGGATTGTGCTTCCGCTTTGCCGTGTGCCGCCCCGCCAACCGTCTCGTATCGGCAGTTCGCGCGTGGCGCGAGCTGCCGCCTCCGCGACTTCCCGCGCGTTCTGCTGTGGCTGTACGGCGGCACCCGCGTTCGCCGTCACCCGTTCCCGCGTGGACCGCGACAAACCGCGAGGAGATTGTGGCGCGGTGCCTCTCCGCCGATGAACTTCGTCGGCTGGCAGAAACGTTCGATTGGCAGACCGTGCGTCCAGATCCGAATGTTCCTCTCACGCGACAGGTGTTGCTCGCCAACCGGCGGATCGAGTTCCCGGCGTCGCGTTCGCTCCCTGCCGCGTTCGCTGCCTCGCAACGCCGTTCGGTGCGGCGAACCGCGCCGTTCATCGTGATGTTCAACCGGGCGGTGGCGGACGGTTGGACGGATGGCTTGCCCGGCGTGATCCCGCGCGGGTATCTGCCGAACCGCGCGTGGCTCGTCGAGTTGACGGAGGACGGTTTGCGGTGTCTGGCGTCGATGCCCGACGTGCAGGGGGTAGCGGAGTGGGTGCCGTCAGACAAGCTTTCTCCCTTTCTCCACCATGTGTTGAGAACGGGCGCGGATGAAAGCGTCAGGTTGTTGCGCGTGTCCGTGCAGACGTTCGCGCCAGAGGATGTGGACGGGGTTGCCGCGCATATCCGCAAGGCGTCGGGCGAACTTCTCGCGGCGAGCGCGTCGTCGCGGCGCGGGATCGTACAGGCGGCGTTGCCGATTACCGCGCTGAAGGAGATTGCGCGGTGCGGGGAGGTGCAGTGGATGGAGCCGACACCGGAGTACCGGTTGTCGAACCATCGCGCCGTGCTGGCCGACCGGATGAACGTGGCGACTGTGTGGGAGACGGCTGGGTTGACGGGAGAAGGGCAGATTGTCGGGCACGCGGACAGCGGGCTGGACACCGGTTCACTCTCCTCGTTACACGCCGATTTCACGAACAACGTCTTGGCGTTGCTTTCCTACACCTCGGACAACACCTGCATCGACCGGAACGGGCACGGGACGCACACGGCGGGATCGATCGTGGGTGACGGCACGTTGAGCGACGGCGCGATCCGAGGCATTGCCTGGCGCGCGAAACTGGTGGATCAGCGGATTGTGAACGCGAACGGGACATTCGCCTCGACACCGCTCCGCGACCTCTTCGCGGATGCCTACGAGCGGGGCGCGCGCGTCCATTCCGACAGCTGGGGCGTGGCGGGAAAAGCATACTACGGGACTTACCAACTGGACTGTCTCGACGCGGACGAGTTCACATGGGACCATCCCGACTTCCTGCCGGTTTTCGCGGCGGGGAATACGGGAACGGACGCGGACGCGGACGGCGTGGTCGATTTGAACAGCATCAATCTTCCGGCGGCGGCGAAAAACCTCCTTGCGGTCGGCGCGACGGAGAATCCGCGTCCGCGCGACGGTCAGGGATACTCCAGTTACACGTGGCGCAACTTCAGCGGCCAGTGGATCTCGGACACCGAGACATCGAAGTTTTCCGCCGAACCGTTGCAGTCGGATTCTGTGATCGAAAGCGCGGATGCGGAGAACGGCAGGATCGGAATGGCGGCGTTCTCGGCGCGCGGACCCGCCAGCGACGGACGCATCAAGCCCGATGTCGTCGCCCCCGGAAGCGATATCGTTTCGTGCCGAACTTCCGCCACCTCGTTCTCGGTGGCGATGCTGTATCCAGAGTATAACAACAAGTATGTCTATCAGCTTGGGACGAGTATGTCCACGCCGCTGGTGGCAGGTGCCGCCGCGCTGATACGCCAGCATGTCATGTCGAACACCGCGTTTGCAACCCCCTCTGCCGCGCTGGTCAAGGCGATGCTCGTCGGCGGCTCGCGTTCGATTGCGCCCGGTCAATACGGTACGGGGCAGTACCGTGAGATTCCCGCCGCTTCGCCCAATCCCGTGGAGGGATGGGGACTGGTCGATATCGGGGAGACGGTGCGTCCCTCCGATCCCGATATTTCCGTTTGGCTGTATGACCAGATCCGCATTTCCGAGGGAGGGACACAGGTTTTCCAGTTCACCGTGCGCGAGGCGGGCAAGCCGTTGGATTTCGTGTTGGATTGGATCGACTATCCCGCGACGGCGGGGGCGGCGGTCGCGCTCGTCAATGACTATGATCTTTCGGTGGTCTGTCCCGACGGAACGGTTCGTTATCCCAACGGCGGCAGCTCGCCCGATCGCGTCAACACGGTGGAGAGTGTGCGTTTCGCGGCGGCAGACGCGGGAGTGTATCAGGTGCGTCTCACGGCGGAGGCCCTGCCGCAGGAGGGCAGTGTTGTCGCCCTCTACGTACGCGGCGCGTTCCATTCCGGCCAGGACAATTTCACGTTGACCGTGCGCTATCGGAATGCGGCGACGGATACCGTGCTGCACGAATCGTTCTCCTACTGCACCAATGGCACCGCTCTCTCGATTCCGGCTGCGCCCGATTGGTTCGCGGACGAGGTGACGGACGAACCATACGCCTTTTGCGGGTGGACGCTGGACGGGACGCGGCTGGCGGATACCAACGGCGTGGCAATCAATCCTCCTGACGGCGTGGCGATGGAGACCAACCATGTGCTGGAGGCGGTCTATCTCCCGTTCTGGCAAGACGAAAACAACAACTACCTGCTGGACTGGTGGGAACACCGGTACTACGGTGCATTGCAGGATTCGTTGGACGCGGGAGACGATTCCGACGAGGACCAATGGGAAGTGTTCTTCGAGATGCTTGACAACACAGATCCGTTCGACGCGCAGAGCATTCCGCAACCACCATCCGTCCAGCTGGAGCCGTTGGCGACTTTCCAGAGCGAACGTTGTCCGTGGACGGTGCGCGCGACGGTGCGGGACAACTTCGCGGTTGTAGGCGTTTTCCTCTGCTGGCAGGAGAAGGGCGACGACGAGAATGACTGGCGGCAGGTGGAGATGGAGAGCGAGGACGGCGTACTCTTCACCGCGCCGCTGTTGCCCGAGAGTTACGGACGCAAGCGGGTCGATTACTTCGTGGCGGCGATCGACCTGTGCGGTTACTACTTGGGTGAATATACAAGCAGCCCGGTGTGTCAGGTGATCGGCGATTACGACACGCCGTGGATGCGGTTGACGCCGACGGAGTTCCCGACGCTACAACTGACAAGCGAGACGACCAACCTCTCGTTCACGGTCGAGAACCTCGCGGGAGCGGATCTGGTCTGGACGGCGCGAGTCAGCGAGTCCCTCTCACCGCTCCCCACCAACGGCTGGAGCAGCGGTGGACAGAATGACTGCTGGCACCAGACCACGCGCAGAACCGAGAACGGAGATCCCGTCTGGTATTGCGGGAACGAGGAGACGGGGCAGTACGAAAACTCGTGTCACGCTTGGCTCGACACGCCCGCGTTCCAAGTCGAGGACCGGGGCGGATTCATCATGCGGCAGTGGATTTCGACGGAATATGATGACGACCAAGCGGACAACCACTATTGGGACGCGGGCGTGGTGAAGGTATCGACCGACGGTGGCGCGACCTTCACGGTCATCGCGCCTGTCGGCGGTTATCCCGACGCGGTGACATCCAATCCCGCCTCTCCCTTCGTCGCGGAACAATCGTGTTTCGGCAGTTCCTCCGGCGTGTGGCAGACGGTTCGGTTCGACCTCTCGGATTACGCCGGGGAGACGGCGATCATCCGCTTCGAATTCGGATCCGATGCCTACACCGCGGCGGAAGGGTGGTACATCTCGTCGGTCATTCCCTACGGCTTTTCCGCTGAAACGCCGTCGTGGTTGCGGGCGGAAGATACGTGCGGTGGCGCGCTCGCGGACGGGTGGTCGGCAACTTGTCGCTTGACCGTTGATTCCGCCCGGATCGAACCGAACACGGAAACCTCCGCATTTGTTTTGGTCGAAAGCAACGATCCGCAGCAGCCGGAGTGTTTCTTGCCGGTGACTGTGCAGCGCGGCCATCGGTTGTGCGCCGAAATCGCGAAGGGGGATGGCGAGGTAACCCCCGCGAGCGCGTTCCTCTTCCGGGACCACGTAGTTTCCGTGACGGCGCGGGCGAACCCCAACTCCTACATCTACGCGATCCTGATCAACGGAGAACCGCTGAACGAGGAATTCACCCATTACACAGACGAAAAGGAGTTTTCCTTCACAGGATACGACGGCCCGCAGGAGATTCGGGTGTATATCGCGCCTCGTATGTGGACACTCACCGTTCAGACCGTGCGGGGCGATTCGATTCCCGCTGTCGGAACGCACGAGGTGGCGGAAAGCGTCCCTGTGGAGGCATCCGTTTCTTCGCCGGTCATGCAGGGAACGGCGGGAAATCGGCGTTACGTCTGTTCCGGCTGGACGCTGGCGGAGGAGTGCGGTATCACCAACCGGGGCGAAGGCGCATCGGTTGTCCTCGCCTTGACGAACTCCGCCGTGTTGACATGGGAATGGACGAACCAGTTCCTCGTAGCGATCGAGACGGTCGGTGACGGCACGGTCGATCCAGCCTCCGCCTGGTGCAACCGTGCGGGCGATGTCGCGTTCACCGCGTATCCCAACCAGTACGCCCACTTCGTCTCATGGAAACAGGGGACGGGACGGATGCTGAATTACACGACAAACGGTACGTCGATCACGGTGACGAACCTGATCCTACCCGGCACGTTCATCGCGACATTCGCGGACAACGTGACGCCGACGCACCGCGTACCGGAGCGCTGGCTTGCGCAATACGGGTTCAATGGAAACTGGGAAGCTGCCGCCGAGGGCGATGCGGATGGAGACGGCATGGAGACGTGGAAAGAGTGGTGCGCGGATACCGACCCGACCAATCCCGCCTCGCTCCTGGCGTTCTTGAACCTCGCGTTCGTCGATCCGACGCACCCCTTCGCGATGTGGATCGGCGGAAGCGCGGTTACGCAATATGTGCAACACGCCGAAACGCTTGCCGGACCGTGGACAACCTTCTGCACCAACCTGCCACCCACCGCGATCACGAATGCTCTCTCTCTCCCGTACCACCCCGGTACTCGTTTTTATCGCGTGTGGGTAGAGAGCCGGTGACCCCCCCGGCCGCAGTGGGCCGGGGGCCACGAGATTCCGCCGCAGTGGGCCGGGGGCCACGAGATTCCGCCGCAGTGGGCCGGGGCCACGAGACGCCGCAGTGGGCCGGGGGCCGCGAGATTCCACCGCAGTGGGCCGGGGCCACGGGATTCCGCCGCAGTGGATCGGGGGTCACGAGATAGTATCGTAGGGGGTGGGGCACCGCCCCCACCCCGCCGCCTACTCGGCGAGAACGCGTTCCAGGCCGACGCCGCGCGAGGCTTTAAGCAGCACACTGTCGGAGTATCGGATTTTGGAGGCGAGCAAAGGTGCCGCGCTGTCCGCCGTGTCCGCACGGACGAGCGCGGAGGCGGGGAAGCCGTGTTCGCGCGCCTCCTGCGCGGCAAAGGCCATTGCATTGCCGACAAAGAAGACGAGATCAGGTTTGCAGTCGGCGACCAGCAACCCGATCTCACGGTGCAACTTTTCAGACTGCGATCCAAGTTCGAACATGTCGCCCAACACCAGGATGCGCCGTCCCCGACAGGGAAGCGCCATGAAGGTGCGAATGGAGGCCGCCATACTCTGCGGGTTGGCGTTGTAGGCATCGTTCACGAAGGTGATGCCGTTGCGTACCGTCACCTGCCACCGCATTCCCGGCAGGGAGAAGTCGCGCAACGCGCCCGCGCAGGCCTCCGCCGAGACGCCCAGCGTCCGCGCCGTCGCGAACGCGGGGAGGAGATCCGCCGCGTTGTGTTCGCCCGGCAAACCGCTGCACAGTTCCGTCTCCAGGCCTGTCGCACGTTCTTTCACCACCACAATGCCGCGCAGGACGTCCGCAATTCGCCCGACGAAATCCGCGTCACGGTTCTGGAAGGAGACGGTAACGACGCGTCCCGTGCAACGTTCGGCCAACTCGTTGAAACACGCGGTCTCCGTATTCAGCACGGCAAAGCCGTCGGCAGGGATGGCGGCAAGTAGTTTCCCCTTCTCACGCGCGATCCCCGCCTGATCGCCGAAGAACTCGATGTGCGCGGTGCCGATGTTGGTGACGATCACCGCATCGGGCCGCAGGATCGCAGCCAGCCGATCCATCTCGCCGGGATGGTTCACGCCGGTTTCGAAAACGCCGAACGAGGCACCTTGCGGCATGGAGAGCAGCGAGAGCGGCAACCCGATGTCATTGTTCAGGTTCCCCGATGTCTGGCAGATTTCCTTGCGAGAGGCCGCGAGCAGGGCGGCTGTCATCGCACGGGTCGTGGTCTTGCCCGAACTGCCTGTCAGCCCGACGATGTGCGTGGCGGGCGGGCGGAAGGTATCGCGCCATGCGGAGGCGAGGTCTGCCAGCGCCTCATAGGTATTCTTCACGCGGATTAGCGGGGCGGACGAGAGGGTGGGGGGGATCTTCCACGACTCCTCGACCAGCGCGGCGGCAGCACCCTTCGCAAAGGCGTCGGAAACGAACGAATGGCCGTCGAACCGGCTTCCCTTGAGCGCGACGTACAATGCCCCGAGCGAGATCTTGCGCGTGTCTTGCGTGACTGCCGCACATCCGGCGGGCAGGTTTCCGGAGGGCTCACCGCCCGTCCATTTCACAACATCCGAAATCTTCATGATGCCACTCCTTTTGCATCCCGTTTTTTCAATACCTTTGCCAGCAGATCGCGCGTCAGATCGGAGAGTTCCGTCACACGCAGGACCTTGGCGCAAACCAGATAGGTGATTGCAAACGCGGCACCCGCAGCGGCGAGCTGCACGAGGCTCTTCTGTTTGGCGAACAGATGGAGGCATCCCCAGGCGGCGGCGCCGGAAAGCGCGGATGCGAGACAAAGCCGGATCAGGAACCCGCAGGTTTCACGCGGCGGGAAGGCGGGGACCGTGCGGCGAAAGAAGATGACCAGCACCAGCGTTTTGAGTGAGCGCGAAAGCGCGAATCCGCCCGCAATGCAACCGAGCAAGATCAGGCTATTCCGAGTGCCGAACCAGACCAGACCCGCCCAGCTGATCGCTACGCTCAGCGCGGAGAAAAGGATACCGATGACCGTGACGGAAACCATGCGGCGGCTGGCGAAGAACGCCTGCATGAACAACGCCTCCAGCGCGGCGGCGGGCAGGACGGCGGTGTAGCAGGCGAGCGAGACGGAGGTGCGCTGCACGGCGAGCGCGTCGAAGTGTCCGCCCTTGAAAAGCAGCGCGGTCATCGGGACGCACGAAACCACCACGAATACCGAGAACGGTACGAAAACCGCCAGCAAGATTCGACCGAATTTCGTCAGCAGCTGCCCCATCTGCTGGTGGTCGCGCTTATCGACCAGCTCGCAGAAATACGGGAACGCCGCGACGGACAAAGTGTAAGGAACCAGAAAGAGGAACGTCGCCTGCAGCTTGCGCCCCATCGAATTCGCCTGCAGCAAACCCGACTCCTCCAGCGCGGATAGCAGGTAGGCGTTGTTCACTACGTCGCGCACCTTGGAGACGAGGATACCCGCCAGCAGCGGGAGAATCAACCAGCAGAGGCGACGGAACGCGGGGTTGGAGAAATCCAGCATCGGGCGGAAACGCGGTAGCTTGTCGCGCAACCCGAAGAGATGCGTGGCGACTTTACAGAACGCGCCCGCGACAAGACCCCACAGCAACATCATCGTCACGTCCCGTGAACACACTGCGCCGACAATGCAGAAAGCGATCGCGCAGAATTTCCAAACTGCGTCACCGAATGCCGCAAGGAAGAAGCGCTTGTAGCCGTTCAGGAGTACGTAGGTGGTGGTGCCGAGGGAAAGTCCCACCACGGCGGGGGCGAGAATCCGCACGCTCTTCACGGCCAGCCCGTATTTGTCGGGCGCGTTCGCCGCCGTCCAGCGCGTCAGTACCCGGACAAACACATCCGGGAAGGCAACCAGCAGTCCCGCCACGCCGAGAAGGATCAGGAACTGAACGGTGAGGACGGTGTTGGTGAACGACCAGGCCTTGTCCTCGCCGTTCTCGTCGAACTCGCGGATAAAAACGGGGAGGAACGCGGGGCCGATGATTTCCTGCACGATGAGGAAAAGCATAAAGATACAGTTCTCGAAGGCGAAGGCATAGACCACGTCAAACGTAGCGGGGTCGAGATAATGCCCCATGACCTTCGCCTGAATCAGCCCGGCGAGCTTGAACAGCAGATGCGCAAGCAACACCAGACCACCCGCCTTGAAAATTTTCTTTTCCAGATTCGATTTCGTGTGACTCATCCGCATACCCCCGATTTCGGAAACCCTATCATACTGGATTTTACGCCCCCTGTACAGAACAGAAAGGGGTGACGGCTAACACTAGCTGTTCTACGCCGCTTCGCATTCCCGAGTGAACGCGGGCGACGGGCTGCCCAGCTTATTCCGTGCGTTCCGTGGTTTTCCAATTGTCCAACAGAGGAATTTCGGTTCACGCACTTAACCGGCTCCCCCGGCTTCACCAACCGGCGGCGTAACCGTCCCTTCCAAGAGTTCGCAGATACAGTCGGCGGCACGTTGCGAAGCGCCACCGTCTCCGAGCTTGGCGTTGGTAACGTCTAGTCCGCGAAGCATCGAGGCGCGCTTGACGGGTTCACGGAGGAGTCCGTTGAGTTCGTTGCAGAGGTTCTCCGGCGTGAATTTGCTTTGCAGGAGTTCCGGCATCACTTCGCGTCCGGCAACGATATTCGCCAGCCCGATCCACTTCACGCCGCGAATCAGCAGGTGCGCCATGATTGCGGTAAGCCAGCCAACCGCATAGACCAACACGGTGGGACAGCGCATGAGGCACGCTTCGAGCGTCGCTGTTCCGGATGCGACGGCAGCGGCATCCGCCTGGAGCAACACTTCGCGCGCCGAACCGTCGACTACGGCAAGCGGCAGGTCGCGCAGTTCTTTCGTCATCTGCTTCGCCAGCAGGGACTCGATCAGCTCGCGCATCTGATGGGAAGAAGCGGGAATGAGAAACGAACAGGCGTTTCCCGTGCGCTTCTCCAGCAACGCCGCCGCCTGTAAGAGGCGTGGCAGGATTCTCGTGATCTCTCCGCGACGGCTACCCGGCAGGAGGGCGATGTGGTATTTCTTGTCGCCCCACGGAAGTTGCCGCCTCTCCTGCGCCCGCGTTTCCCGTGCGCGATCCACAAGTGGATGCCCGACATAGCGCGCGTCCAGTCCCGTCTTTTCGAAAAGCGCGGGCTCGAAGGGAAAGATGCACAGCAGACGATCCATGATCCGCGCAAGTTTCGGAATGCGCCCACGATGCCAAGCCCAAACTTGCGGACAGATGTAGTGGACGGTCTTGTAACCGTGCGCATGGGCAAACTCGTCAATCCGCAGGTTCATGCCAGGGTAATCGACGGTAATGACAACATCAGGCTGCCAAGCGTCAATCTCCTCCTGGATCTCTCTGCGCATACGCAGGAAGAACGGAAGCCGCGCCAAGACGGCGGTAAAGCCGATCACCGAGGTCTGGTCCGTGTGGAAGAAAAGCTGGCACCCGGCCTCGCGCATCGCATCGCCGCCGAATCCGCGGAAGAGAACCCGTCGCGGGGCGAGGCGGCGTTTCAGTTCCGCCATGAGCGCGGCGGCGTGGAGATCGCCGCTCGCCTCGCCCGCGCAAACAAATATCCGTACTTCGTTCATCAGAATTTCAGCACCACTTCCCAGCGGAAGAAGTACGCGGTTTTATCGCTCTCGTAGTAATCCCCCGGCTGGAAGCACTCCGCCATGATGTGACCGAAAATCTCGCCTCGCCCGCCTTCCGATTTGTTCAGCCAGATCGGGAAGTCGTAACGCGCGACGGAAAGCCAGCCCTCGTAGTTGCTGTCGCCGCCGCCGAGACCGTCCTGCACCGCCGCGAACATCGGACCGGAGTAGAGGTTCAGCTTGTGGTGCTTGGCGATATCCGCGCCGGTTCCGAGCGTGGGATAGACCATGTTTGACCAGTAGCCCAGTCCGTAGAGCGGACCGTACACGAGCATTTCGCTGTCTTGCGGCCAACGCGCCCAAACCGGATCCCACGCGGTGTCGTTGTCGTCCTTGCCGCGATGCTTGTCACCGGAGAGGTAGTAGCAGTCCGCCTTGAAGAACAGGCGGGCGGGGGAAACCGTTTCCCATTCCGGACGGTACTTCAACGCGGCGTATCCCATGTAGCCGCCGGTCTGCGTTCCGTTCGACTTCTCGCCGCGCTGCGCGGCGCCTTCGAGTTCCGCCGAGAGTTCTTCGGTGAACTGCGGGATGAAGCGGACGCCAAAGGTGTTGACGTAGCGCGCGGGCATGTAGTTGCCGAGCAGATGGTAGTCGGAGTCGTGCTTGTAGATCCAGTACAGCTCGAACGGGAGCTGGTCGGAGATCTCGCGGCTCTTCAGGTAAAGTCCGCCGCCCCATTCGTCCATGTCGGCCTCGTCGCGCGGATCGATCGCGTTCATCGGGCGGGGATCCGGGGTGGGACGGCCCCAGTGCAATTCGTTGCGCGAATTGTTGTAGATGGCGAAGGCGTCCAACGTGGTCTTGTCGGTCATGTGCAGGATGAACCGCGCCGCGTCCATGAAGAGCGTGCGGGAACCGTCATACGGCGTTCCGTCCATCATCGTGCGCCCCGCCCCGTAGGCCGGCGCGCCGCCGTCGAGGAAGTCCTGCCGCCCGATCCGGAAGTCGAGGAAGTCGTTGAAAAGCCCCTTGCCCTCGAAATAGAGGTTATCGACGATCAGTTCGTCGGGGAAGTTGTACGAGCGGTCGTCGCGGCGCTTGTGGTTCTTCACGATGTACTCGCGCATCTCATCCGCCAGACGCACATACACGCCGAAATCGCCGTACTCGGCCTTGCCCCAGACGCGCGGGCGGTAACGGATCCAGTTCTGGTTCTTGCCGGATGCCGTCGGATAGGGGCTGAGCGGATCGCCGGGGTGTCCGGGAATGTTGTCCGCCATCTCCTGCCGAACGCGCAGGTCGGCACCCGCGTCCAGGCGAAGCCCGTTGTCCTTTTCGAGTTCTTCCACGGCGGGCGCCGGTTTCGCGTCGGCGGGCGGCGTGGCGGCAGGTTGCTGCTGTTGCGTCTGGGCGGTCGTCACGCCGACAGACAGGAACATCGCGCAAAACGTGAGTGTGAGTGGTTTATGCATGGTGAATCCTTTGTTTCCTATTTCGATTTCCTTTTCCCCGACTTGGGTTTCAACATCGCGATCGCCTCTTCGATCACGGCGTGGTCCATCGAGTGGAGTTCCAGACGCGCGCCGACCGGCGCAGGGAGGGTGACGCAAAGATCGCCGCCCAAGTGTTCGCGGAACTGGTCCAGCCCGGCCAAGATCACCAGCTTCCCGTCCTTGTCCTTTCGTTCCAGCAACGGGGACCACACGGGAAGGCCGCACTCGGCCATTCCCTTCAGGATCGCCTGACGCTCCTCGTCAGAGATCAACCCTTTCAAAAACGCGTAGGTGCTGTCCAGGCAGATGCCGACCGAGACGGCGAAACCGTGCGTGAGCCGATAGCCCGACATCGACTCCATCCGGTGCGCAGCCCAGTGCCCGAAATCCAGCGGGCGGGCGGATCCGGTTTCGAACGGGTCGCCGGAGGTCATAATGTGCTTCAGGTGCAGCTCCGCCGTCCGATAGACCACCTGTTCCATCACCGCGAGGTCACGCTTGCGGATCGCGGCGGCGTGCTTGCAAAGCCCGATGAAAAATGCCTTGTCCTTGATGATCGCGACCTTGAACGCCTCCGCCACACCCGAAATCCACGCCTCGTCATTCAGCGTCTTCAGGAATTCGGAATCGTTGATCACGGCAAACGGCGGCGCGAAGGTCCCGAGGAAGTTCTTGCATCCCTCATAGTCCATCCCGTTCTTGACGCCAACACCCGCGTCGTCCTGCGAGAGCACGGTGGTCGGGATCCGCACGATGCGCAAGCCGCGATGCGCGATGCTGGCGGCGAATCCCGCCATGTCCTGCACCGCCCCGCCGCCGACGACAACCACGAACCCGTGCCGGTCCAAGTGCGTTTCCTGCACCAGATCAATCACCTTCCGCAATTCGTCAAAGCCGGTCTTGGTCGCCTCCCCTCCCGTGACGGTCACGGGAGGATGCACCAAGGAAAGACGCTTGGCGTGGGTACCGAAATAAACCTCGATCTGTTGAAGAAGCCCCTTGGTAGCCTTGGCCAGTCCGGCATCTACGACTACAAGCGCACGCGACTTTTGCGAAGTCGCGTATTTTTTCGTCAGCGTATCGAGCAAGGTCCGGTTGTCCGGGTCGAATACGGAACGCGTGAACACGACCGGATAACTGAAACTGACGGCTACTTTCTCAACGATAGTTTTCATAACAGGGAAGTCTATTTTGAAGCAAAAAACACGAAAAGTCAAGCCAGCGGGTAGGATGGTAGCGGGTAGCTAGGGGCTGGTTAAATTGCCCTGCGGGCTTTCAATTTAAAGCGAAGCGATTTAACCATTGAACGGGAGCAAAGCGACCATTTAAAGCGAAGCTGGTAGGTGTTAGCGGGCAGCTAGGGGCGCTTTACGCCACCTGCGTAGCGACGGCGCCCTCGCCGTCGGCTTTCGGGGAAGCGGCACGCCTGCCGCTTTGGGTGGGGCGCACCCCGTCGCATCCACAATGCTTATTCGGGTTTACCGGATTGTCCGGAATATCCAGCTTAACTGGCTTACCTGCCCCGCGAAGGGCGCATCTCCGTAATTCAACCAGAGCCTGTGGCGCTCAAACACGGAAATGTCCGTTTCATGGCCTCACGCAAAGTTCGCGAAGTCCGCGAAGCTTCGGTTATTCCCCCTTGCGAACGTGGCGGACTTTGCGTGAGGTTGAAATTCCTCCGTTGGACAATTTTTCAAATTCAGAAAGTAAATCGGCTCTCTGGAACGACACGGACTTTCACCAGTTGGGTGAATCCGTTTTCTGTCGTAACGTTGTACGTTTTGTGGGCCAAAGTCACTTTTTCCGGCAATTTCTCTGCGTACTCCGCGACCTCAGCGGCTCTGCGTGAGA
>JAFSTA010000146.1 GCA_017450695.1 Kiritimatiellia bacterium
CATCGCGTCCGCACCGCTGGACACGCGAACCTGCCAACGATTCTCACGCAGAGCCGCGAGATCGGGAGGGACGCGATTCATCGCGTCCGCACCGCTGGACACGCGAACCTGCCAAGGGATTCTCACGCGGAGCCGCGAGATCGGGAGGGACGCGATTCATCGCGTCCGCACCGCCGAACACGCGAACCTGCCAACGATTCTCACGCAGAGCCGCGAGATCGGGAGGGACGCGATTCATCGCGTCCGCACCGCCGAACACACGAACCTGCCAACGATTCTCACGCAGAGCCGCGAGATCGGGAGGGACGCGATTCATCGCGTCCGCACCGCTGGACACGCGAACCTGCCAACGATTCTCACGCGGAGCCGCGGAGAGCGGGAGGGTCGCGATTCATCGCGTCCGCACCGCCGAACACGCGAACCAGCCAACGATTCTCACGCGGAGCCGCAGAGAGCGGGAGGGTCGCGCCCCGTCGCGACCGTTTGCGTAGCGACGGCACCCTGGCGTCGAACCGGGTAAGTTTGCTCTCGCGGAGGCGCGGAGTGTAGGTTCACGGCGGTTTCCCGAACGAGTTTCGAATGGAATTGCAACAAACGGATTTGGTTCGTACCGAACGATACTCACGGTTCGCGAACGGCGTTCGGCGTGAGCCAATCCGTGTGTGATGCCGCCCCCCTCTTGCGGGCAAAGGGAGAGCACGCAGAGACCTCCCGACGATTGCCCGCTGCCGACTGTTGATTCGCTCATGTTGTTTTCTCCCGGTTGTTTCCCGATTCCACTCAAACACGGGTGAAAACCGGAGATACGCATTCCAATTGTCGCGTGAAACAAACTTGTCTCATTCGATCAAATTTGGTAAAGTACTCTTTTTACGACGTATGGACGAGAATCGGATTTACTGCGTGTCACGCCAACGGTATGCAGGCGATATGAACACGAGAGGGACAGAGGATGAAGACGAGAGAAGACTTTGAGGCATTCTTGGCTGAAGTCCGTAAGGCAACGGGCATCGGCGCGATGGTTTCGGATGATGCGGGACTTGTCACGGTCAATGTGGACGGGACGTTCAATCTAAATCTGCAGTATGTGCAGTCATCAGGTCGGATGCTCTGCTTCGTCGAAGTTGCCGAGTTGCCGGCGGGGACACCTGCCTCTGTTTACAGGGATCTCCTCGCGGGCGGACTTTTCGGCAAGGAAACGGGTGGCGGGTACTTTGCGCTCGAAACCGAGACCGAGACCGTGGTGTACAACTACTTATTCGATCTGGAAGATGCGGCGAAGGACGTGGACGACTTTATCGCGACGTTAGAGAAAATCCTGCAACTCTGCGATTTCTGGTCCACGCGCATCAAAGATGGTCTGTCCATGCACGCAAACGAGATTCCTGTCTCCACGGGAAACTTCATCACGGTTTGACAGTCTCACAAGTCCTTCCGCGCGATGTAACCTTTACGTTGTTGCCGTGTACCCCCCGGTGAACGGTTCTGTGAAGTGAAGAAGGGAACACTACTACAATGGCTCTTACGGTTTCAGATTTCCAAGCAGTCGCGAATTCGACTTTTTTCGGCACACGCGATATCGCGATAGCCAAGGACTCGACGGCGAAACTCGGCAACTTCGTTTTTTCGGCCGGCAAAAAGAAGAACATGGCTGTGATGGCCGCGTTCAAGGAAGCGCTGGAGAACGAATACGGTGCGCTCGGCACCCATGCGTTCGACACGATCCTAGGCGCACGCAACCAACTCAACAAATCACTTCGGGCCTGCGATGTCAAGGCCGCGCTCTCCAAGCTCCAGACGTTACGGGAGACGCGTTTTATCGATGAGCTCTCGCGCCAGCTCGACACCAGCCCCAAGTTCCGGCAACTTCCCGATGAGATGCGCAAGGCGATCCGGCGAGAGATAGCCGATTCGCCTTTTGCCGATTGCGACCTCACCTCGTGCAAGACAACAGGAGACATGATTCGCCTTGCGACAAGGCGAATCGAAAAATCCATTGCTGCGAACGGCGGCTTGAACAAGGATGTCGCCCATGAATTCAACGGCCGTACCGATACCGAATCCGCAGCGAAGCCCAATGAGGCGGTGGGACTCCGAAACCTCACCTCCGTTCTCACAAAGGACGCAACCTCCATTGCAGACCAGATTAAAAAAGGGTTGGTCGGTTCGGGGATGCGTATCAACCGTTCGGCCACGAATCCCATTCTTCTCGAAAAGTTGAAGACCAATGGTGTGGAACCGGGGTTCATCTACCGGAACGATTGGTCCACAGCCGATACGCACGGTTTCATGGCGAACATCAACTCCCAGGAAAGCCTTGCCGCGCTGGATCGACTCAAGGCGGCCGATCCAGCTTTCGCGAAGGAATGCGAAAAACCGAACAAGGACGGTACGCCGAAGAGCATACGCCAGCAGATTATGCTGGCGGGACGCGCCCACCCGGCGGCGATGGCCGCTGTCTCCGAATTTCTGCTCGAACGGGCCGTCTCCATTGCGCTCGGTACGAACGACAGGAATATAGGGGTTCCCGACTGCGTGCTATCTCTCGCCCAGGCTCTCAAGAAGCAATTCTCCGTTGAAGACCTGAAGCTACTCGACAGAGGCGTTTCCGATCCGAAGAACGCGGCGATACTCCGGGAGGCGAAACTGGAGCTGTTCGGCGCAATCCGCGACGCGGTGATGGGCATCCGGAAAGGCGATGCGGAATATGACGCATCGCCCGTATTCAAGCACTTTTCAGAGCGGCACATCATGAAACTCGACTACAATGAGAGCGAACGAGTCTTCACGAAAAGCGCCGCCCACGCCGGTTCCTTCATGCGTCCCGAACGCATTCTCGCGTCGCGCAAACCCGTTCTCGGCCACATCTACCGCCTGCAGACCGCAAACAGCGCGGACAACATTTCGGCAGGTGCCGTGACCGAGGCGCTGGCGAACGATCTGACGCGTCTCGCCGGCATTCCGTCGCAGGAGCTACAAATCGTGCGCGGCCAATATTCGGACGGCCATCCGAAACTCATGCTGGAGGCCAAGTTCGCGGACGGCTACCAAGATATGGAGGCGGGGTTCATCAAGGATGGGCGCATCGTTCCCCCGAAAGACGACGATGGGCGGCCAATGAATCTGGAGAGCCTCGGCAAGTACAAGGCGTTCTTCCTTCTCACAGCAGACCGCGATGCCGTCGGCAAACGCGGGCAAAACAAGGGATTTGCGCACGGTCAGTTCTTCGCGATCGATCCCGGACACTCGTTGGAAGGCAATTCAAAATACCTCGAAGTCTCGGACGACTTCTCGTTCAGAGACACCTACGGGAAAAGCTCCAAGCCCCGTTTCAAGAACTTCTCGGTCTTTGACGACGACACGCGCTTCTCGAAACTGCAGGGACTCGCCAACCTGCGCGACATTGCAAATTCCGGAAAATTCGCGAAACTTTTTGCCGACTACCGCGCGGCTTTCGACCCCACCGAAAAAGGGATTTCCGACGAAGAAGTCGCGTTGCGTACCAAGATTATCGCCGACATTGCCAAGAAAGAGAAGGAGTTCAACGAATCGCTTTCGAAGCTCCTGCGCGTAGGCGGTATGCAGCTGGAGCTGTACGACGCGCTCGCCGAAAACGGCGCGGCGATGCAGGAAGGCGGCATCGAGACGATCGCCAACCTTGAAAAACTCTGCTCGCCGACTACATGGACGAGCAAGCACGGGCAAGTCCCGCTCAAGCATCTGGAAGTGAAGCCCGAGACACGCATCCCGTGGCGTGCGGGCGTTGACGGTGACAACATCGTCTATCACTGCGACAAGCCGATACCGGACAAGGCGCGCGAAATCCTGCAGAACCTTGCCGCCGAAAACGGCGCAAGATGCGAGATGGACGAGTTCGGAACGACGCGTCTCATCCTCCCGAAATCCGTGGCGGAACAGTTCTTCGCCGCATTCAATGAAGACAAGGTCGCCCAGCTCACGCATCCGAAAGAGCACGCCATGCGCAACGTCGGCGGCGACGGACTGCTTGAGGCGGTACTCTACGAGCCGTTCGAGCCAGGCAAACCGCCCCAGGCGCCAGGTGCTCCACTGACGTCTGAACAACTGCCGGATCAACTGGATGTCGAGGACGCCACGGGATATGTCGTCAAGTTGCCGAAAATCCATTACGAAAAAATGGCGACGACCACCTGTCCGGGTTTCCACCGTCCCCGTTCCATCGGTCAACTGCGCGCACAGATGGAAGCGCGGATCCGGCGCGGCAGCGAGATCCTGCGCTCGCTCCTTTCCGGCAATGTGTCGCGCTTCGAGGCGAGCGAACAGAATATCTCGGCGTTGACAATCGCGCTCCACATCGCCGCGTTGAAAAAGGGCGAGTTCATGTACCGCGGATCCTTTTCCGTGGAAGACCCGCAGGGCAACATCGCTCGCTGGCTCGATTCCAGCCCGGATGTCTATCTGCGCTCCTCCACGCACGCTCGTCCCTATCAGAAGCTGCAGGTGGACGGCCACCTCAACATGCCGCGCGGATACGATGTCCGGGAAGGCATGGGCGGACTCCTGAACGGTATGCGCACGTTCCACTATTTCTCCCTTCCGGATCCAAACCACATCAACGAAGTGGACAAAGGATCCGGTCCGAAGCGGCGTCTCTTCCTCAAGTGCGAGACCTTCGGCATCTACTGGAGCACTGCACAACTTCACAGGAAGGATATGCAGAAAGCACGTTCGGAAGGCATGCACACGCGCTGGGCGCGGTTTGGAAACGTCACCGAGTCAATCGCGCACATGATGTCTCTCTTCTCCTCGTTCTTCACCCCGAAAGACGCACCGGGAATCCGTAAGGAGAACATGCCGCCGAAACTCGTGAACCTCATCAAGTCCGCCGAGTGGGAACTGCGGGCGAACGGATTCATCAAGCTCGCCGAACGATCCGATCTAGATGCCGTCCTCAAGGGAGGCGGACTGAAGATGTTCCTCGACAACCTCTTCGCCGGAATCCGCGAACTGCCGGATGACAGGACGGACGAAGCCATGACGGTACTTGAACCGTATCTCACGGCAATGGACAAAGAAGTTACGGCACTCGCAGGAAGCGGCGAAAGCCGCATGGGAAATGAGATCCTGATCGACGCGAAAGACTTTGGCGTGTAACCGCCCCCCTTCTCCGGCCTTCAAGGCGGAACGGCGGCTTGGGGACAAGCCGCCCTACCATGCGGGACGCAGCGGTGCGGGAGGGAGACCGCTGTCCAGTCCGATTAGGGACATACCGTAGCGGTTCGCCAGCGTGATGACCTCCTCGTGGTCGAGCATCAGCAGGCGTCCCGCCTGGAACGCGAGGCAGGACGCTCCCGCCTTACGCAGGGTCTTGATCGTCTTCGTGCCGACCACGGGAATGTCGAAGCGCATGTCGTGTCCCGCCTTGGCGACCTTCACGACAACGCCCCCCTTCCCTCCGAGCTTGCCGCCGCGACGGATCGCCGCGTTCGTGCCTTCGAAAGCCTCGACGGCGAGGATCATGCCGTCCTTTACCATCAGCGTCTGGCCGATGTCCATACCGCAAATCCGCTTCGCTACATCATGGCCGAACTCAATATCCTTCCGTTCCCGTTCGTCGGGGGCGCGTTGCGTCAACACCCCGACGCCCGGCATACAGTCGTCCATAAAGCAGGAGGCGGGAATCACATGGATGCGGATTTTTTCCATCTCCTCGGCAATCTTCCCGAAGATCGTATGCGCGTTCTTCACGCGCAGCTGGCTGAGCCAAAGACGGCTGAGGTCATCGAACTTGGTGCGGAAGAGTGCGATCGGCGTGATCTGTCCCGCCATCACGCCCCAGTCGCACCCCAAGGTGGCAGTCCACGCGAAGATCGAGCGAATCTCGCCGATGCCGAACCATTTCACCTCATCCGCCAGCGCGACGGTCGCGCGTTTCGTCATACCTTTGATCGCCACCATCGCGATCCGCTGCACGCCAGCCTTGCGCGCGCCCGCCGCCAACCGTTCCGGATAAGTCCCGCTTCCCGCGACAATCAGAAGTTTCTCATTCATCGTATTCACCGCCCAACGTCAACCTGCCGCCCCTTTACCAACTTCACAGATTTCGAACAACCAAATGTACGCCCCGACCGCGAGCACCCAAAGTCCCAGAATCAACCCCGAGAGGAAATGGATGCGCGCGGTCTCCCCTAAAAGCGGACTCCACACGATAGACGGATCACCCGTTTTCTCCCGATAGGCACGACGGAGCGTTTGAACCGTGAACGGCAAGAGCAACAGCCACGGCAAGATCATAAACGCCCCCCCCCACAACCATTCCCACACGCTCTCGGGGCCCGCGTCGTGCAAGCCAACGCACAGAAGAAAGATTCCCGACAGGTAAGGCACTGTATGCAATGCCGTGAAAATCCGCAAGGCCCCCCGTTTCCCAAAGATCGTCGCGGGCGTACGGATTCCCGCCATCCGGTCTTTCTCGATATCCCGCATATCGTTCGCATGCATGATACAGGTGACAAGACAGGATGTCGGCAACCCCCACATCAGAAACTTTAGGAACTCCATCCATGAAAACTCCCGAAGGAGAGAACCGCCCAAACAGAGGTCGGCCGCCGCAAGCAACAGATACCCCATGAGAAAGAAGACGCAGACCAGCCCGTATCCACGGTACTTGAAACGGATGCCCGTCGTGTAGTTGACGGTTCCCAGCACGCCGACAACAGCCACCGCAAGCAACGTCCAAGAGAAACAACGGTAGAGCAACAGACCGCCCGCCGCCACGCCGATCCCCAGTATCAGCATCGCCATCCGGAACACTTGAGATGGCGTGACGGTTCCGGCCACCAGTTCACGGGGCGATGCCGTTCCCTCTTGTTGCCCCGCCACGCCGACGGTCTTCAACTGATCCACGCCGGAACGGTAATCGCCCCATTCGTTCAAAAGGTTGCACGCGATCTGGAGACACCCGCACGACAACAACGCGAGAAAGAAATTCAGGAGATAAAAGGGAAACTGCTCGGGTAGACAAAAACCGTTCCAGCCATCCGCCCATTTCGAGCCGTCAGGTATCGTCTCATGAGGAATCTGGCAGATTCCAAAAGCACAATTGAAACACGCCATCAGAAAGATCGGGACAAAGGTCGCCGTCAACGACCACGGGCGAAACATCCGCATCCAAATTTGAAACCTACTCTTCTTCATCTTGCGTAACCATTCCAAAAGACAATCATGCAAACAACGAAGCTAGTATAACCAATCCGAAGTCCCCCCGTCAATTTGCAATTGGAGCGGGGATGGGTGGTTGGGTGGTGCGGTAGTTGAATTAAATGGTTAAATCGTCGCTGACGCGACTTGAAATCGGAAGCCCAGATGAGCAAGGATGGACACGGGCCAACCAGCTATAAGTTGGCGTGTTAAGCGGGGTAAGCCGGGTATGGGGATGCGACGGGGCGCGTCCCTCCAAAAGCGGCAGGAGTGCCGCCTCCCCGAAAGCCGACGGCGAGGGTGCCGTCGCTACGCAGCGGCTCATCCCTTCTATCCCGTCGATCCCTTTTATCCCTTCTTCTCAGCTCCCCCGCTTCTCAGCTTAACCGGTTAACTCCTTTCCAAATTGAAAGGAAGCGAAGCGACCATTTAACCATTTAACCATTAACACGCTGGCGCGTAGCGCCTCGCCTCCCCGGAAACCGACGGCGAGGGTGCCGTCGCTACGCAGTGGTCGCGACACTCATTCTGCGCCTCTGCGTGAGACAAGATCCGTTCAGTTCAGGCGAGCGCGCCGAAGCGCGGTCCTCTCGACAGGACGCGAACCGGTATCAGGTGGGACGGACTTTGTCCCGTCCACAAGCGCGAAGGTTTTCCTATCAAATCGCCTTGCCCGACAAACCGCCGCAAACCTACAGAATCACCGCATCTCCACATGAAATGAAAACCATTCTTCGGGAAAGGCAACAGAGGAATTTAGTTGGGTAGGTTTAAAAACAGAATTTATGCTTGATTTCCTACACAAAAATTGGTAAAGTATCTTGCTTTTTGCGTATGAGTTTTCATGCGGTTTAAGGTTGCAGCGCACGGGGAGAAATCCGCAGCGCCAAGATCAGTGTTTACACTGAAGAGTCGTTCAACCGGGAAACTACCACGATTCACAGTACGGGCGGCGAAGATGCAAAACTTCTCATACGGGCGCATTGCCTCTTTGTGTATCTGTATTGGCCTGTGGTAGGGCTTCGGTTGAGTGCATGAAAAGGAGTTGCGCTCTTTTTATGTATCGGGCATGGGGCTCGGTGGCTTTTTTGAGCGCAATCGAGGATAGTATCCACATGTTAGACCGAACAAGACGTTTTTTTGACATCAAGTATCAGGCATCGTATGTGATGACGCATGAAAAGGCGGGACCATGGCAATTGTTGACTTTGCCGCCATACGACATCATCCCCAAGGGGCTTGTTGCGTTTGATCAAATCCGAACGACCACGCCACGAGATCTCTTCGTTCATTTCCACTGTCGGGACGATACGTTTGAGCGTTTTTGGATGCCGAAGAAAAAGGACTTGATGTTACTGGGCGAATTTCACGGGGCATTGCCGACAGATTGGTCACAGTTCACCGATTTTGACTTTGGGCTGAACCTGTGGAATCTGCGCCGAAATAGAATTTTGGCAAATGTTCTACTGGAAAACGGAATCGATATCTTGCCTGCTGCGACATGGTGGAATGCCGATTCGCTTGAACACTCGCTGGATGGATTGCCACGTCATTCGCTAATCGAAGTCTCGAACGTGAATACACTAGGAAACCCAGAAGGTGATAGAGTGTTCAATCTTGGCTTGAACCGTGTCCGCGACGTGCTTGACCCGCTTGCAATTGTGCTTTATGGAAGTCCGCTGACGCGATCTTTTGACGGACCGCCAATACTTTTCTATCAGAATTCCCATTACACAGGCAATGGCTGCTCGTATCTCAACCAGGAACAATTGCAACTCATACAGGAGGCGTGAAAAATGGGAAGTTCAGGAGCCGCATCAGGCATAGATCCGTATAGGGGGCGCAATGGTATTCCGACCGTTTATGGTTCGGAATTCAAAACATTGCTTGTGGACGGGAACATAAAGTTTGTGACGGTACGAAATCCTAACGAAGCAGTTAGGACGCCAAAGGAGTCGCGAACACCGAGACGTATTTATGTGGTTATTTCGGAGAAAGGAAAAGTCCAGAGCATAACAAAGTATGACGACAAGGGGAAAAAGGCCGTACAAATCGACATCTGGCATTCGCACGGGGGCTTGATTCCCCATGTACACGACTACGACAACCACAGTACAGCTCGTCCGTTAACACAGGAGGAGAAGCTTTTGTTGAGCTATGCGTTACAGAAATGGAGTAAATCATGAAACTACCGGAAGAAGGAGACGAGACGCGCCTGAAATGCGATCCTGTCATGCGTACCGAAGAAGGATGGAAATACGATCTTGCCAACGAAGGGCATATTTGCTTTTCGCTCGACGGGGAACGTTATTTCGTCTATTCAATCGGACTACACACATATGTCCTGAATACATTGCGAAGAAACCGACAGAATGCCGAAGGAGACGTCGTGTTCCACTCCGAGGAAGAATTGCTGGACGCAAAACTCTTCGGGGGTCGCTCCATTCGAGAACGGTTGGGGGAAATTCTTGTCTATGACCAGGCGTAATTGAACCTAGATTCCTCTGTTACCTTTCCCGAACAACGGTATTTACCTCTCGCAGAGGCGCAGAGACGCGGAGATTTTGTGGGGTTACGACAGTTTTCCGAACGATGTTCGATTCATCTATCGGGTGAGAGTCGGTCGGAGCAAACAACGCCGGTTGACAGTTCATGTGCCGTTCGGATTCATCTATCGGGTGAGAGTCGGTCGGAGCAAACCCCATTCCACCCCCGCTTCTCAGCTTACCCGCCGAGTCAACTTAGGGGCGTCAGCCCCATTTAGTCCCGCAGGGACACTTAGGCGGCGCAGCCGCCACTTATCCACTTCGCAGCCTCTCAGCTTCTCAGCTGGCGGCGCAGCCGCCCTCCCCAAAATTTGCCGTTGGAAGGATGCGGTATTTTTGTTATAGTACCTACGTTTCGTGTAACTGAAACAACTTGTTCTTTCATTTCGGCGGGGTGTCTAGCCCCGCCACCGGCCTGAAGTCGTGGCTGGTCGCGTTCACGGGACGCGCCGATATGACGGATGGCAGAACCTCGGAATTCGCCGCCTCTCGCGGCAATCCGGGGAGTTGCGGAAACGCATCCGACGCCCGTAGCAATGTACGCAATCTTGCGTATTTGGCTTCACGCAAAAATCGCCAATTTTTCATAGAGAGCCGAGTATGTGGGATGCGCCACGTGGTAACACGTGGTGCGTCTTGTATTCATGTTCTCTATGAGGCGTTTGGCGATGCCTTGCGTGAAATATGGATTTGAGGCTCGCCACGTTTTCTTTTTGCCGCCGCGCGGCGTCGCCTTTCGGATAGGCGGCGATTGAATGAGAGGTGGATCTCGTGGCTAAGACGAAGCAGGAGACGGCGGGATTTTCGAGCGCGGAGGCGGCTTTCAACGCGATCGACAAGAAACTCTGGACACCGGGTAGCGGCTGTTCCGGTGCGCTCGACTACATGGAGCAGTCGAGCTGGCTTTTGTTTCTGCGTTACCTTGACGCCCGTGAACACGAACGCCAACTGGATGCATCGATGACGGGGAACACATACACGCCCGCGCTTCCCAAAAAACTGCGCTGGTCAACCTGGGCGTATCCCGTAAAATCCGACGGGACGTTCGACTACGACAGGGCACTCAAGGGTGACACTCTCATCCAGTTCATTCAACACGAGTTATTCCCCGGCCTGCGTCGCCTGAAAGAAGAGACGACGGAGACGGATTCCATCCAGTACCGCATCGGTGCCATTTTCGAGCAACTCAACTGCCGCTTTACGGACGGCTACCTTTTGCGCGAAGTCATCCAGCTGATGCAGCCGCTCAAGTTCCAGACGGAGACCGACCGCCACGAGATGAGCGTCGCATACGAAAAGCGGCTCGGCGAAATGGGGAACGCAGGACGGGACGGCGGCCAGTATTATACGCCGCGCCCGTTGATCCGCGTGATGATCCGACTGCTCGATCCCCAGATCGGCGAGAAGTTCGACGACGGCGCGTGCGGTTCCGGCGGCTTTCTCTGCGAGGCGTACCGGTACATGCGCGAGAAGGCGCGAAACGATCCGAAGGCGTATGAAATCCTCCAGCACAAAACCTTCACAGGTGGCGAAGTGAAACCGCTCGCCTACGTGACCGCGCAGATGAACTGCATCCTGCACGGACTCGAATCGCCCAATATCACCTTCGGCGACACGCTCGCCAACAAGATCGCGGACTTCACGGACAGGGATCGCGTCCATGTGATCGGCGCGAATCCGCCATTCGGCGCGGGCGCGAACAAGCTCAACCAGCAGAACTTCACCGTAACCACGAGTGAAACGGCTCTCATGTTCATGGAATACTTCATGGCGAAGCTGAAGAAGGGCGGACGCGCCGCTATCATCATCAAGAACACCTTCCTCTCGAACACCGACGCCGCATCCGTCGCAGTCCGCAGGATGCTTCTTGCCAAGTGTCAGCTTAAGTGGGTTCTCGATCTGCCGCAGAAGGTCTTCACGGCGGGCGTGCATACGGTCGTCCTCTTCTTCACGAAGGACGGCCCGACGACGTTGCCGATCCACTACTACCAACTCGATTTGAAAGGCGTGTCGCTCGGCAAGACGCGCCCGCTCCGGGAGACCGACCTCGCGGAGTTCGAGGCGCTTGTCAAGAAGTCGGGCTTCCCGGCGGATGGAGGACTGAAGGCGAGCGAGTGTCCGTCGCATTGGCAGGTTGATCCAAAGACGGTCGATGAAGAGACGGTCGATCTGACGGTCAAGAACCCGAATATGGAAGAAGTGAAGTTGCCGAGCGCGGCGGAGTGCCGCGAGGAGATCAAGGCGGCGCTCGCGGAAATCGCGGCAGTTATCGAGGGGTGGTGAGATGGGAGATTTAGCCGCAAAGAACGCAAAGAGCGCAAAGGGAGAGGGTGTTCTCACGCAGAGGCGCAGAGAGGCAGAGAGCGCAGAGACCGCCTGGCCGATGGTCAGGTTGGGGGATGTGTGCGAGGAGATTTGTCGTGTGAAATCGCTTTCGCCACAACCTGACGAGATCGAATATATTGACATATCTTCAGTCGATAGGGTTTCCAAACGAGTTGAAACTACGACTCGTCATACAAGGGAAACCATGCCGGGTAGGGCTCAACAGCTTGTTGAGATGGGTGACGTTCTTATTTCTACTGTACGACCAAATCTAAACGCAGTAGCGATTATCGAGCGCAAGCATAATGATTACCCACTTGTTGCATCGACAGGGTTTTGCGTTGTGCGTCCGAAGAATGTATTGCTATCTGAATTTCTGTATTGGTACTCTCAGTCGTCAGATTTTATAGAGCCATTGGTTGCCGTCTCTGAGAAAGCAAGTTATCCTTCCGTCACAGACAAGATTGTAAAAGATTTGACCATTCCTCTCCCGCCTCTCTCCGTTCAGCGCGAGATTGTGGAGCGGTTGGAGAAGGAGTTGGGAGAGGCGGAGAAGGTTGCGGCGGGATTTCGTAGAATCGCGGAGAACGCGGAAGCGGAGTTCAAAGCGGAGTTGGACGAGACGTTCAAGGCGTTGGAGGATGATGTCTCACGCGGAGGTGCGGAGACGCGGAGAGTGCGGCTGGGGGATGTGTGCGAGATACAAAGAGGAGGATCTCCACGACCAATAAAGAAATTTATAACTACTGCTGATGATGGTCTGAATTGGATTAAAATAGGTGATGTAGCAGCAGATGGAAAGTATATTGTTAAAGTTGAAGAGAAAATTAAACCATCTGGGTTGAATAAAACGAGACAGGTTAAGGTTGGTGATTTTTTGCTATCAAATTCTATGAGCTTTGGGCGCCCATACATTCTAAAAATTGAAGGTTGTATTCATGACGGGTGGCTTGTGTTAAAAGGATTCCAAGAGAAATTCACGGAAGATTACTTCTATTATCTTTTGCGATCATCAGCTGTGCAGGCTCAATTTGATACAATGGCACATGGAAGCTCTGTGAGGAACTTAAATACACGAGCCGTTTCTATGGTGGACGTAACGGAAATCCCTCTTTCTGCCCAACATACCATCGTCACGCGGCTTGATGCGGCGAGGGAGAGGTGTGACAAGATTAAGGCAGAGGCGGAGAAGGGATTGGGTGCCGCGGAGAATCTGCGGAAGGCGATCTTGAAGGAGGCGTTTGAGCAATGAACGAAGCGCAGACGAGGTATGCGAAGATTGATCCGGCGCTGAAGGAGGCGGGATGGGACACGCCTCCGTTCCGCCTTGTGATGGAGCAGCAGGTCGCGCCCGGGCGCGTTGAGCATGACGGGAGATCGCACCGGCCGGAAAAGGCCGACTACGTCCTCCTGTACGGAAACCGCCGCCTTGCCGTGGTGGAGGCGAAGAGCGACGAGAAGTCCGTCGATGCGGGCGAGGCGCAGGCGCGGCATTACGCGGAGGCGCTGGGTGTACGGTTCGCCTATTCGACGAATGGAAACGCCGTCCGCTCGTTCGACATGGTTCTGGGTACATCGAGCGATGTCGAGTTCATGCATTTCCCTACCCCGCAGGAACTGCTGGATCTTTTGAGGCTGACAGATGACGAAAGCCCCCTCGAAAAGATCTGCCGCGAGATTCCCTTCCTGCCGAACGCGCGCTACTATCAGGAGAGGGCGGTCGAAAGCGTCATCCGTGCGTTCGGGCGCGGACAGAAGAACGCGCTGATCACGCTCGCGACGGGGACGGGAAAAACGTTCATCGCCTGGCAGCTCGTGAAGAAGCTCGTTGAGGCGAAATGGTCACGGCAGAACGGGATGGTGACAACTGGGCTGCGGACACCGCGCATCCTTTTCCTCGCCGACAGGAACATCCTCGCGGACCAGGCGCGGGAAAGCTTCCACTTCGCGGCGGACAAGGAGTGCTTCCGTCTCGAGGCGGGGATGGATGATCCGCCGATGGACCGTACCGTGTATTTCACGATCTACCAGACGCTGCTGGGAAAGGGCGAGGCGGACGAGCTGACCGACGAGGACGTGAAGGAGGTCAGGTACCGGAAGTTCCCGAAGGACTTCTTCGACCTCGTGATCATCGACGAGTGCCATCGCGGCGGGGCGAACGATGAAAGCGCATGGCGAGTCGTGCTGGACTATTTCGGGAGCGCGTCCCATCTCGGCCTCACGGCGACGCCGAAGTGCGACGTCAACGGATCGACCTACACCTACTTCGGTGAACCCGTGTACCGTTACTCCCTGCGGCAGGGGATCAGCGACGGATTCCTCACGCCGTACCGCGTGAAGCAGTGCCATTCGACGCTGACGCAGTATCATTACGAAGCGGGTGACACGGTTTCCGGCGAGGACGAACTCGACCAGGACAAGTTCTACTCCAACGACGAGCTGGAACGGGACAGGATCCGTATCAAGGAGCGTGACCGGCATTTCATCCGGGAACTTTACGATGTGATGCCGGCGAACGAAAAGGCACTCGTGTTCTGTGTAACGCAGGAGCATGCGTTGAGGATCGCGCACATCATCCGCGAGGAGGCGAAGAGCCGAGGCATATATGCCGCGCACTATTGCGAGCGGGTGACGGCAGAAGACGGCGCGGTCGGCGAGGGATACCTGAAACAGTTCCGAAACAGCGAGAACCTCATTCCGACGGTGCTGACCACCTCTCGCAAACTCTCGACGGGAGTCGATGCGTGCAATGTCCGCTCCATCGTACTCCTGAAACAGGTGAAGAGCATGGTGGAGTTCAAGCAGATCGTCGGGCGCGGAACGCGCCTGTTCGACGGCAAGCCGTACTTCACGATCTATGACTTCACGGACGCGACGGACAAGTTCACCGACCCGGAATGGGACGGCGAGACGGTGTGCCCGAAATGCGGGCAGAACCCGTGCGTCTGCGGCACGGGCGAGAAGGGCAAGGGCGGATCGACGCCGCCGGAGCCGTGTCCGCAGTGCGGATGTCTGTCGTGCGTCTGCGAGAAGCCGCAGCCCAAACCGATCGAGGTCACGCTTTCGACAGGACGCGTGATTGCGGCGTACTGGACGGACAAGGTGATCTTCGACAACGAGATGCTGAGCGCAGGGGAATTCCTCACGCGTTTCGCAAAGGCGGTGCGTAAGGTGATCCGGACACCAGAGCTTTTGAAGGAATGCTGGGCGGACATGGCGAAGAGAAAAGATTTCATCGAGGCGTTGGCGCTCGTCGGATTCGATCCGGACAGGTTGCGGGAGATACAAAAGAACACGGGGCATCAGGAATGCGACATCCTCGATGTGATACTCGACATCGCCTACGACATCGAGCCTGTCACGCGAGAGTTCCGCGCACAGAAGGCAGAACGGGGTGTACACGACCTGACTGGCGAAAGGAAAGAACTGTTCGACGTGATCGTCAAAAACTACATCCGCGACGGCGTGTGGACGCTGACGGCGGAAAGTTTCCGGGATCTTCTATTGCAACGATACACATCGCTGGCAGGCGCGTACTCGGCACTGGGATTCTCGACGCCGGAGGATGCGATGTCGTTCTACGACGGAGTCCAGCACGTGATCTATGCAGCCTGAAAAGCGCAGGAGAAACGTTTCTGGGATACCACCGTAAAAAATCGAATGCAATCGAAGACGGCACCCACGCGCCAGGCGGCAAGTTCAGGCGGTCGCGACGGAGCGAAGCGTCCGCCTACTCCAGCTGGAATTCGGGTTCGTCGGGATTGCGGAGCAGATTGAAGAGTGGGCAGAGGTCTTTCCCCGTAAGCCGCGAGAAGCGTTGCGCCCATTGCTTCCGTTTCTCGTAGTCGTTCTTCGGCCGCTCGGAGGGAGAGAGCGTCCGGTATTCGGCGAACATTTTCTCGAACGGCTCCCAGCCGAAGCGGTCATACAGCCGCACGAAAAACTCCAGCGCGAGGAATGGATCGCTTTTCCATTTCTCGTAGGGATGCCCCGCCGCCTCCCAGTTTTCATACGCCCGCTTGATGTTCTGGCCGCCCATCCGAGTCTGGCGCGGTTTCAATCCGCAAAGTTTGTCCATGCAGTAGAGGGTGAAGAAATTGACCGTCACCTCGCCCGTGCCCTGGAACGTCCAGTCTCCGTTCTGATGGTTGTGTCCCATCTCGTGGAAGAGTCCCCACACATCCCCCTCCTTTCCGGTCCGGATCGTCTGCGCATTGACCAAGTGTTTCGTACTCCCCCACGGAATCATGATGGGATACCCCGCGTGCATGTATCCGGCGCACAGTTGCACGTCGATGCAGAACCGTTCCGCGGAAGTACGTTCCTTCGGCAAGGCGGTCAGCTTGGCATCCAAATCCAAAATCTCCGACCAGACCTGCAACAGGGGCAAGGGATCATCCAGTTCGCGGATGAAAACCGAAGGCACCGAAAAGATGATTTTCCCGCTCTCAATCTCCGCCATCGGCGCGGGCAAATCGCGAATCGTCTTCCGCCAAGCATCCGCGTTGTCGCGCCCTTCCACAAACCAGGGAGCGGGACAGGCGGAACCGATCTTGACCTGGGTCATTCCCGACTTACCCTTGGGCACGACCACATACACCAGACCGCCGAAGGGAGAGGAGAGCTTGGTCACGGGTTTGTCAAGCGGCACCTCCACATCCACCACAGGCGCGCGCAACCACTTCTCATGCGCCGTCACGCGGCAGGTCGTCGTGCCGATGCGCAGACGAAGCCCCTCCTTCTCCACGCCGTCCGGCAACGTTACCGTCAACGGCTCGCCCGCCACGGCGAACAGCCCCGTCCCGTGCCAGCGAGGGATCGACAGATTCATGCGAACCGTTCGCGTGACCCGACGCTTCGACTCCGGGATTCCCGGATAGACCCCCGCCGCCGGATGCGCCGCCCAGACCTTGACCGGATCTTTCAGCCAGGCGTCCTGAAACGCGCTCAACGCCAGACGATCGCCAATCTGCCCGATCATGACCGGATGCTTCGGAGAGGGCACCGCCGCGCGACGGATGTCGCCGATCAACCGCTTGATTCTCGGACGGTACTGCCGTTCGTCCTCCGGCAGAATCTGCTGGAACGCCGGAATCAGGAAGGAACACTGACGCGCCGAATCGCCAGTCACGGACGTCTTTCCCCCGGCCAGCGCCAGCGACTCCTCGCAACTCATCGCGAGCGTGGAAGGACGCACCGCCGCGAACCGCTTTCCTTCGACAGGATTCACCGTGTGGTTGCTGGTGTACAGGCCGGCCGGCCCCAGCAGGGCGTTGAACGCGCTCTGCGTCTGGAACGACTTGCGCGTGATCTGATGCCATCCCCATCCGACAACCGAACAGAGAACGCCGCCTCCGCGTTCGATGAACGCGCGTACCTTGGGCATCTCCTCCACCCCGTGCGATTCGGGACTGATCAGGAAAACGGCGGGCAAGGCGATATCCTGCAACTGCTCCAAACGGTCGATGGACAGGATCCGCGAACCGTCAATGCCCGCCACCGTCTCGCGATACAACTTCTGGCGGCTGTCGTAACAGACCGTCGCCGGTTGAACCCCGCCCGCCAGCCAACGGAGTGACGTGCGCAAAAAGGCCTCGTTCGCACTCCGCTTCATCGCATCCGCCGAGAGGAAGGCCTCGTGGCTCACCGCGACAATCCTCCCCTTCCCCAAGGTGGATGCCGCCGCCACCGGTACGCTCGCCTTTCCGATGCGCCCCGCGACCAACGGGAACGCCGGTCTTCCTGCGACGAGGATCGTACCGGGCACGCCGCCGCGCACGATCTCCAATCCCCCCGCCTTCTCGGCGATCTCCCGCTGAAACATCTCCGCATCCTCTGCCAAAACCAATGTGGCAAACAAAACTGAGAACAACTGCCAAACAAAACGGCTCATCGTATCCTCCCTTGCTACGCGCCAACAATAGCACATTCTCCCCGCAATAGCGAATAGAAAATAGCGTATATGGTTGGGTGGTTACTTGGGTGGTGGCGCGTAGCGCCAGCTGAGAAGAGGGGAAGCTGAGAGGCTGAGAAGCCGGTGGGTATAAGTGGTTGGGTGGTTGGGTGGTTAGGTGGGTAGTTCGCCAGTTTCCCGCGCGAGATGGGACGACTGGGACGAATGGGACAACTGGGACTGGTGTCACACGTCCGCCGTTCCATTTCCTCGCGCGAAAATGGGAGGGTCGCGCCCCGTCGCTTCTCAGCTTTTCAGCCTCTCAGCTTCTCAGCTTAACCGGCTTGACACGCTGAACCGGCTAACTCTTTCCCAAATTGAAAGGGAGCGAAGCGACCATTTACCTTTTAACCATTCATCAGCTGGCGGCGTGAGCCGCCCACCGCCCACTTCCCGTTTTTACTTCACCAGCTGGAAACGATTTGGTATAATGACTGCTCTTTTGGAGGTTTCCCGTGGCGAGGACGATACAGGAATGGATGACAGGTCTGAAGGCAGGTGAACTCCCGACGGTCGAGGAATTGGCGTACTTGCTCACCGTGCGGGGGGATGATTCACGTCTGTTGTTGCAGGCCGCCGACTCGGTTCGCGCCGCCGTCATGGGGGATGCCGTACACATTCGCGGCATCATCGAATTCTCCAACATCTGTCGGAACGACTGCCTGTATTGCGGAATCCGCCGCTCGAACCAAACCGTCACCCGCTATCGGATTCCGGATGAGGAAATTCTGGAAACGGCGGCACACGCGAAAGAATGGGGTTGCGGCACGGTCGTTCTCCAGTCGGGGGAAGACCCGTATTACACGGCGGAACGGATTTCCAAGCTGGTCCGTGCGATTCACGCGATGGATTTGGCCATCACCCTTTCGCTGGGAGTTCGCCCCCGCGCCGAGCTGGCGGCGTTCCGTGAGGCGGGCGCCGACCGCTATCTGCTCCGGTTCGAGACCTGCAACCGCGAACAGTTCGCGCGACTCCATCCGGACGCCCCCTTCGAAGAACGAATCCGTTGCCTAGACGACTTGCGTGAACTCGGGTTCCAAGTCGGCAGCGGATTCATGATCGGGTTGCCGGGAGCCTCGCTGGAGGATCTTGCGCGAGACCTCCTGTTCACGCGGCAGCTGCAATTGGACATGATCGGATGCGGTCCGTTCCTTGCCCATCCCGACACGCCGCTGCGCGAAAGCGGACAGTTGCCCGACAAGTCAGTCTATTACCATACGATCGCCCTGCTGCGACTCTTGAATCCGCACGCGCACATCCCGGCGACCACGGCATTCGACGCATTGGACAAGGAGAGCGGACGGAATCGCGTGCTGGAGGGCGGGGCGAATGTGTTCATGCCCAATCTGACGCCCGGCAAGTATCGGAAACTGTACCTGCTCTATCCGGACAAGCCGTGCGTCGATGAAGAGGGCGGCGCCTGTATGCTTTGCATCCGGGGACGCCTCCGCGCACTCGGCAGGAAAATGGCGACAGGGCGCGGGGACGCATGGCGTTTGACGAACGCAGGGGGGAACAACGCATGACGATACAGCTCAACGGGAAACAACAGGTTATCGCCGAAGGTATCCAGACGGTTGAAGCGCTTTTGGAATCCCTCGGTGTGAAAGCGAAAGGGATCGCCGTTGAGGTCAACGGTGAGATCCTCTCGCTCGACCAGCTCGGTTCGGCGCAGTTGCGCGAGAACGATCAGGTCGAAGTGATTCAATTCGTGGGAGGAGGTTGAGAACAAGATGAATAATTTGGTCATTGCCGGAAGAGAATTCCGTTCGCGTCTGTTTATCGGAACCGGGAAGTTCGGTTCAGCGGTCACGATGAGCCGCGCGATTGAGGAGTCGGGCGCGGAACTGGTGACGGTGGCGTTGCGCCGCGTCGATCTGGAGAAAGCGCCGGATGAGGATCCGCTGATCTCGCATTTGGATCCGAACCGCGTCGTGATCGTGCCGAACACCAGTGGCGCACGCACGGCGGAAGAGGCGGTGCGCATCGCGAAGCTCGCCCGTGCGGCGGGCGGATTCGAGTGGGTGAAGCTGGAGCTGACGCCCAACCTCCACCACCTGTTGCCGGACCCGATCGAGACGTTCAAGGCCGCGGAGATTTTGGTAACAGAGGGATTCCATGTCTTGCCCTATATCAACGCGGATCCCGTGCTGGCGAAACGGCTGGAGGAAATCGGAACCGCCGCCGTGATGCCGCTCGCCGCGCCAATCGGAACCAACCTAGGATTGCAGACCAAGGCGATGATCGAGATCATCATCCAGAACGCCCGCATTCCCGTCGTGGTCGATGCCGGACTGGGACTTCCCTCCCACGCCGCAGCCGCCATTGAAATGGGGGCGGATTGCGTGCTGATCAACACCGCCATCGCGGCGGCGAAAGATCCGGTCAAGATGGCCTGCGCCTTCGCAAAGGCGGTTCAAGCCGCCGAAGAAGCGCGCGACGCCACACCACGCGCCCCCCGTTCAACCGCCACCGCGTCTTCCCCCCTCACCGGCTTCCTCTGGGAACACTAGCGGGTAGCAGAACGAGAAGGTTAGGTGATTGGGTGGTTGCTCACGCCAGCTGAGAGGCTGAGAAGCTGAGAAGAAGCGATATGCCCGTCGCATGTCGCGTGTCGCACGTCCACCGTTCCATTCCCTCGCTAAAATGGGAGGGTCGCGCCCCGTCGCGACCTCACCGGGTGAAACGACAGGTGTCGCATCCTCGAATGTCCCGCGCGAAACTGCGGCGTTACAAATGCCGGTCATGTTCACAACCTGCCCTTCTTTCGGTACTGGGAGTTTGGGAGGCTTGGAGAAGGGTCCCGAATACCCCGTCTCCGAAACTCCCCGTAGCGAAAGCCAATGCGTGTTCTACTGCAACGGACGCGACGAAGCGCGTCCCTCCCAATTCGGGCAACGAGGACGTTGCCTCTCCCGTTCTCAGCGTGAGGGAAAGACACGCGCCCGTCGCATGTCGCGTGTCGCACATCCACCGTTCCATTCCCTCGTGCAAAAATGGGAGGGTCGCGCCCCTCCCGTCCTCCGTAGCCTTGCGTAGGATGGATCGCGACCGCAACGCTTTCCACGCTTGACCGGCTTTCCACGCTTAATCGGCTAACTCCTTCCCCAATTGAAAGGGAGCGGAGCGACCATTTAACCTTTTAACTTTCCCTTTGCCGAAGCGCTCCGACTGATTTCGGGCTTGTCTGACTGGGAAGATTATGGTTTACTAAACGTTATTTGAACGGTCTGACGTAAAGGAGGTATTGGAATGACACCTTTAATTTGGCTCATTGCGGGAATCATCCTGTTGATCATGGAAGTGGCGACACCCGGTTTCGTCATCTGTTTCTTTGGTCTGTCGGCGATCACAGTCAGTCTGTTGACAAAGCTTCTTCCGTGGTTCGGGGCGGCGTGGCAGTGGTTCGCTTTCTCCGTGCTGGCGATCCTCTACACGATTTTTCTCCGCCGCTTCCTCACACGGATTTTTGTCGGGAACAGCGAAACGACCTCGTCGAATCCCGATGACGACACGACCGGGAAGATCGTGCGGGTGACGGCGGACATCTATCCGAACATCCCCGGGCGCGTGGAGCTGAACGGTACGAACTGGACGGCGGAAGCCGACGAGCCGATCCCCTGCGGGGAGCATGTCCGAATCGTCGCCCAACACAATCTCACGCTGAAGGTTGAGAAACTCAAGTAACCCAAAACAAGAAAGGAACAACACCATGGAACAAGCACCTGTTATCGTTGGAATCATCGTCGCAATCGGAGTCTTGTACACGTTTCTGAAATGTGTGCGGATCGTACCGCAGAAACAAGCGTACATCGTGGAGCGCCTGGGTAAATACTCCCGCACGCTGGAAGCGGGGCTCCACGTGCTGACCCCGTTGATTGAAAAGGTCGCGTACAAGCACACGCTGAAAGAGCAGGTCATCGACGTGCCGCCGCAGCAGTGTATCACCAAGGACAACATCCGCGTGGAAGTTGATGGCATCCTGTATCTGCAGGTGATGGATCCGGTCAAGGCTTCCTACGGCATCGGGAACTATCTTTTCGCCACGGCGCAGCTGGCGCAAACCACCATGCGCAGCGAAATGGGCAAGCTCGATCTCGACCGCTCGTTCGAAGAGCGCGAACAGATCAACGGGTCGATCGTCGAGGCGGTTGACCGTGCTTCCGACCCGTGGGGCGTGAAGGTGACGCGCTACGAGATCAAGAACATCACGCCGCCGCAAACCATCCGCGACGCGATGGAAAAGCAGATGCGCGCGGAACGTGAAAAGCGCGCCATCATCGCCGAGTCCGAAGGTGAACGCCAGGCGAAGATCAACCGCGCCGAAGGCGACAAGCAGGAGGCGATCGCCCGGTCCGAGGGTGAAATGCAGCGCCGTATCAACGAGGCGAGAGGCCAGGCGGAACAGATCCAGCTGGTCGCGGAGGCCCAGGCTCTCGGTATCCAGAAAGTCGCCCAGGCCATCAATGCGCAGGGCGGAAACGAAGCGGTGAACATGCAACTCGGACAGCTCTACCTGGAGCAGTTCGGGAATCTGGCGAAGACCGGCAACACGATGATTATCCCGACCGACCTCGCCAACGTCGCGGGCGTGTTAAAAGCCGCCACGACAATTGTCAAGGGCATCGAGAAATAGCAATCGGGAAGTGCAACCGTGACTACACTGAAATACCTCCGCGCTTGCTTCCGCTGGCGCGATGTCGCAGACGCGGCGCGCACGACAATCCGGATGGACGAAGGCACGAAAGAGCCGGGCAGCGCGTGGAAACGGCGGATTCTGCTGGCGGAGCATTCGCCCATCCGGCAGATGATCTTCAAGTGGAAATGGCACGACCTGAAGTATTGGATCAGCGTGCATTTCGTCCGGCACAAGTTCGGGATCGAGCATTTCGTCAGCACGCAGCGGACGGACCGCACGGGCGTCAACCGCGAAGAGGCGCCGCAAAACGCGCCGGTCGATCATGAGTGCTTCGCGAACGCCCAGGCGATGATCTTCATTTCCCGCAAGCGCCTCTGCCGCCAGGCTTCCCCGGAAACGACGGAAGCCTGGAAACTGGTGCTGGAAGAGGTGAAGAAAATCGAGCCTGAACTGTACAGCGTCTGTGTTCCCGAATGCGTCTATCGCGGTTTCTGTCCCGAATTCAAAACCTGCGGGTATGTGAATACGGAGGCGTTTCGGAAGGCGCGAGCCGCCTACGTCGGGGAATCGGAACACGCCCAATCGAATCGGTCGTAAAGGAGAACTATGCCAATCGACAAAAACCGTAACGAGGACACCGCCCAGGGGGAACGTCTGCAGAGCGCACTTTCCCACAGGGGAGTCTGTTCACGGCGGCATGCCGCCGACCTGATTGCGTCGGGTGTCGTTTCCGTCAACGGGAAAGTCGTGCTGGAGCGCGGATTCCGCGTCAATCCCGCGACTGACGAAATCCGCGTGTCAGGCAAGCTCCTGCCGAAAGAGGAGGAAGAACCGCACACAATCCTGCTCTACAAGCCGCGTGGCGTGATCTGCAGCGCGGACAACTCGCGCGGAGAGACGGTCTGCGACCTGATGAGAGAAGAATTCTCGGAGCGTCTGGTTCCCGTCGGACGTCTAGACAAGGACACCGAAGGGCTTCTGCTGATGTCGAACGACGGCGAGTTCTGCAAGCTGATGACGCATCCCCGTTACGGCTGCGTCAAAATCTACCAGGCGCGCGTTGCGGGGCACATGACGGAGGAGAAGCTCCGTATTCTCCGTTCCAGGATGGAAATCGACGGCTACCTGATCCGGCCGGTTGTGGTGGAGGTGATCCGCATCGGCGACAACCACGTACACCGACTCCAGTTCACCTTGACCGAGGGACGGAACCGGCAGATTCGAAAAATGTGCGAAATCGCGGGATTTACCGTCCTGGAGCTGAAGCGTGTGCGCATCGGCCCCCTCCGCATCGGCAAGATGGAACCCGGAGACTGGCGTGAGCTTTCCTTGACCGAAGTCGAATCTCTGAAACGCCACGCCCGGGCAATCGAACGAGCCGCCCAGCAACCGGAACCTCCCCGGCGGCGGCGGCGATAAAAAAGTGAATAGGTTAAAAAGTTAAATCACCACGATTCCTCCGTTTTTTATCTCTCGAAGAGACGCGGAGACGCGGAGATTTTGTAGGGTTACGACAGTTTTCCGAACGAAACAGTTAGGCGAGTTAAGCCGGGTAAGCGGGTTAAGCTGGATAAGCCAGTTAAGCATTGCGGACGCGACGAAGCGCGTCCCTCCCGTTCTCTGCGGCTCATCCTTTCTATCCCATCGATCCCTTTGATCCCTTCTTCTCCGCTTCTCAGCTTCTCAGCCTCTCAGCCTCTCAGCTGGCGCGTAGCGCCTAGAGCTTTGCCGTGAACGAATAGACGCCGGAGCCTAGGCGGCAGGTCCAGCGGCCTTTGCGGGACTCGGAGGGCTTCACGCCGTCGGGGGCGTGGACATCCGTCGCGCCGGCCGGCAGGCAAACGGTCGCCTCCGCGTTGGGCGGGATTTCCACCTCCAGACGGAAGGCGTTTCCATCCCGCTTCCACTCGCTGCGAATCTGGCCGTAGGGACTCTTGTGCGAAGCACGCACCCAGCCCAGCCCGTCCACCATGTCGGGAGCAATCAGGAAACGCTTGAATCCAACCGCGTTCGGATCCACCTTCTCCGCAATCGTCGAAACCGCGTCATCCAGACGAATTCCCGCGAGATACTGGTACATCCACGCAGAGATGTCGCCGAACATGATGTGGTTCTTGGAACTGCCGTGGAAGAAGTCTTCCCATGCCGTCGTCGCCCCGCGCCGAATCCAGTCTCCGAAGGAAGGGAAATCAGGCTTCGTCGCCATCGCGTAGGCGAGGTCGGTCCGTCCGGCTTCGCTCAGCGCACGGAAGACATACTTCGATCCGAGAATGCCGAAGTTAATGTATCCCTTGTCGCGCTCAACCGCCGCCACCAGCTTCGCGGCCGCCTTCTCGCGCAGTTCGGGGGAGACCAGTCCCTGATGCAGGACGCATCCCTGTGCGCACTGGCTTCCCGTCGCGTAGATTCCGTCTTCCTTCGCCATCTCCTTGTTGACGGAGTCCTTGATCCGCGCAGCCAGTTCGGCGTATTTCTTCGCATCTTCCGGCTTGCCCAGTATTTCAGCCGCCCGCGCAACAATCATCGCGCCGAGGTAAAAATAACCGCTGGAAGTCAGCCGGACCGGTGTCAAGCCATCCTTCACGGGACACCAATCGCCGAGTCCGTGTTCCACGAGGCCGTTCTTCGCCCGACCAGCCGTGTAGTTCATGTACTTCAGCCAACCGGGATACGCAGTCTCCAAAATCCGCCGATCTCCGTTGTACACGTAGAGCATCCACGGGATGATCGTCAGGCTGCAGTCCCACGCGGGACCGTTTCCCCAGGCGTACCCCCAACCGCTTGTCGGCACGATGCCCGGAATGTTGCCGTCCGCGCGTTGCTCGTCGAGAATGTCCTGAATCCACTTCTCGTAGGCGGCGACATTCTGGAAGTTGTACTGCCCCATCTCCGATGCCAGCGCCGCGTCACCCGTCCAGCCGTTCTTCTCGCGATGCGGGCAGTCCGTCGGGTAGCCGTCCGCAAAATTCGACCGGTACGACCAGAGGAAGATGTTCTGGATTTTGTTCAGCAGTTCGTTCGAGCACTCGAACTTCCCTGCATCGGCGAACGCGGTGTGTACCACCTTCGCCTCGATTTCGGGCGATTTCTCCAGCCCGTCGATCTCGACATACTGGAAACCGTTGTAGGTGAAGCGCGGCTCATAGACTTCGGTTCCCTCGCCGGAGCAGATGAAACGGTCACGCTGGAACCATCCGCCGGGCAGGAAGAAGAAGGAACGGGGGTACCGGAAATGCCCGTCCGTCACGCGGTTTAGCGAACCATCGGCATTCTTTACCTCCCCGTACTGGATGGTGACAACATCCCCCTTCTTCTGACCGGAGATGTTGAGCTTCACCCAGCCCGCCATATTCTGCCCGAAATCGACAACCCAATGACCGTTGGGCAGACGGTTGACGCTCGCTGGGCGCAGTGTCTGCATGACCCGCGCACCCGGATGCCGTTCCGCCGTCAGACGCCCTGTCGGACCGCGCACCACCTGTACGGGAAGGTCGATCGCCTCGCGTCCCTTCGGCTGGAGCAACTCGCCCTCGCGGATGTCGTCGTACACGATCGGACTGGTCACCTGCCGCCAGCTACCGTCGCTGACGATCGTCTCGCGCGTTCCGTCGGCATACGCGACTTCCAACTGCGCGATCATGGCGGGCAGGTTCCGCCAGGGCGCGTTGTCAAAATTCCAGACGGCGACAGCACGGACATCATACCAGCCGTGCCCCACCAGCACACGCAGCGTGTGGTCGCCGCCCGCACGCGCCAGCGTCTCCGTCACATCATACGTGGAGTACAACACGCGCTTGTCGAACTTCGTCGGCGACGGATCCAGCACCTTATCCCCTACCCGCGTACCGTCCAGCTCCGCCTCGTAGAAGCCCACGCCCGTAATGTGCAACAGCGCGGAAGCGACCGGTTTCTTCGTCGCGAACTTCTTCTCGAAGGCGGGCGAGTGCCGTTGCACCGTGCGCCGAATCTTCCCCCACGGCCCCGCGTCCGCCGCTGCCGCCACGCGGACGGGACTCCAGCTCTTGCCGTCGCGGCTCGCTTCCCACGCTCCGTCGCTCACCGTCGCCCGGCCGTCCGGGAAGACGAACGCGCAAAGCACGCCAGCCGGACTCCTCGTCTGGTTGTTCACAGTAACGATGATCTCGTTGTCGCCTTCTCGCAGACACCCCGCCACGTCCAGCATCTCCAACCAGCGCCATTCGTACACATGCCCCCATGAGGAGGCGGCGAACTTGCCGTTGACCTGCAAGTGCCAGCTGTCGTCCCCCGTGATTCCCAAAATGACAGGCTTGTCGTGGCGCACGCCGACGTCGGGACGCAACTCGTGGAGAGGACGTCCCGCGCCCGAACCCGTTTTCGCAAGGTCACCCGACTTCACGTTGACCGTGCGGCGGAAGAACCACTTGCCCGAATCCACCTCCAGCGAAGGAGGCGTCGCCGCCTCCGGGCAAATCCACTTCGCCCCGTGCAGGTCGAAGTCCCCATAGGTCGCGGGGTTCGCCCCGATCCACTTCGCCTTCCAGTCTTCGGGGCGCAGGATGCCGGTCACCCAGCAGGCCGGTTCGCCGACCGCGTGGTATCCGCGGTTATCCCATGTCTCGACCGTCCACCAGTACCGATGAGAACTCGCAAACGCGCTCCCCGCGTACTCGACGTTCACGGACTGCTCCGACGTCACGCGGCCGCTGTCCCACATGTCCGCGTCGCCAGCCAGCAGCTTCTCGCGCGAGCTCGCGACGCGTACCCGGTACGCCGTCTGCCGCACACCGTTCGATCCGTGTCCCGGCAACAACCAGCTCAATCGAGGATGGGATACATCCATCCCGACTGGATCGGTACGGTACTCGCAGGTCAGACCATACGGTCCGTCCGCGCCCCAGCATACACCCGCCGCCAACAGGCACAACGCAAATCCGGCCATCTTTCTCATCTCGTGATCCTTCCTTTTTCCAATCAGATACCGACACCGCAAGAACGGCATTCAGCGCCCTAGTTCAAAATCGGCTCGACCGGCTTCCGTTCGCTCGGCGGCTCGTCCAGCCAGCTCGCCCAGCCGCCGCCCATCGCCTTGTAGAGCCTGATCAAATGCATGGCGATGTTCCCCTCGCTGATCGTGAACGATTCCTGCAGGGTCAGCAGCGAACGTTCCGAGTCCAGCACGTTGTTAAAATCGCGCAGGCCATTCTTGTAGAGGTCCTGCGAAATGTTGACGGCGGACTGCGCCGCCTCCACCGCGCTGGTCAACGCCTCGAACCGGTGGAACTCCTGCACGTAGGCGGTCAGCGCGTCGCGAATCTCGCCCTGCGCCGTCAACAACGCCTGCCGGTATGTCGCGAGTGCCGCCTGATAGCGCGCATCCTGAATGTCGATGTTCGCCCGCACCGTGTTCCCGTTGAAGATCGACCACGAGAACGACGGCCCGAAATTCCAGTAGAGCGATTCCGACTTAAAGAGGTTCGATGCCTTCAGCGACTCCAGCCCGACAGAACCCGTCAAGTAAAAGTGCGGATACAGTTCCGCCTCGGCCACGCCGATGCGCGCGCACTGCGCCGCCAAGTTCCGTTCCGCCTGACGGATATCCGGCCGGCGACGCAACAGCTCCGCGTCAATCCCGGTCAACCGGCGCGGCGGAATGGGATCGGAGAAACGCACGTCCTGCAACGCCTCATGGAGCGTCCCCGGCTCCTGTCCCGTCAAAATCGCCAGCGCGTTCAGGTAACTCTCGATCTGCACGTGCAGATTGGGGATGGTGGCGCGCGTCGTCTCCACGTTGTATTTCGCCTGCTGCACCGCCAGATCGTCGCCGATACCGGCCTTATTGCGGGAGGCGAGAATATCCAGTGTCTCCTGCTGAATCTTCAGGTTGTTGTGCGCCACGATCAGCCGTTCTTTCATCGTCAGCAGATGCATGTAGTTTACGCCAACCTCAGCCGCCAGCGAAACCCACGCCTGATCCAACCCGGCGATCTCCGCGTCCAGGGCAGCCCACGCCGCCTCGACATTCCGGCGTGTGCCGCCGAAGATATCGATCTCCCAGGAAGCGTCGAATCCGCCCGCGTAGTCATTGCGCGTCAGTTTCCGCCCCGTCTTCCCGTTGGCGCTGGTGCGGTCGCGCGTGTAGTTTCCGCCAAGTCCCAGAGACGGTTCCCACCTGCCACGCGCGATCGCCAATTGCGCACGCGCCTCGCGCACGCGCATTGCCGCCACACGCATCGTCAGGTTGCTGGCGAACGCCTGATTCACCAGTGCCGTAAGCTTCTCGTCCTGAAAGATCTTCCACCAGGCGGAAATCTCCTCCGCCGAGATGGTGACGCGTTCCGACTGCGTCATCTTATTGGACGACACCGGCAACCCCGCGTCCGTGAGTTCGGACACAGGATTCGCCACCTCCGGTTCACGATAATCCGGCCCCACGGAGAAGCATCCAGCGCCCCCCAACGCCACCAGCGCAAACAGCCAAATCGACCCCTTCATACGTGTTCTCCTCATATAGAAAAGACTAATTATAGAGATTTCCAGCGCCGAAAACAAGACGAAACCGCGTGTCGCGGGACATTCGGGGGAGATTGAGGGAAGGAGATAAGTGGCGGCTGCGCCGCCTAAGTGGCCCTGCGGGCCTAAATGGGGCTTGCGCCCCTAAGTTTACCGGGGAAGCCGGGGGAGCGTGTTAAGCCGGGCAAGCCGGATATTCAGGAAACGCAATACGGTCGCGACGGGGCGCGACCCTCCCCTTGCGGCTGTGCGTCTCTGCGCGAGGCAACTCCTACTTCCTGCTCATTGCTTTCGCTACGGGGAGTCACGGAGTTTCGGAGAAGGAAGGGAAAAAAGGCAACAACTCAAACAACGGAAAGACAACTCGCGGGCGGTCGTCGCGCAACCGCGCGACGGTTCCCATCCGGCTCGCGGTTGCGAACCGCCCAGATTCAAGTTGTTCTCGATGTTGTCCCTGTTGTTTCCAGATCCCTGCCTTGCCTAGAGGCAAGCCGGGCAAGCGTGTCAAGCCGGGAGCCGGATATTCAGGAAACGCAATGCGGTCGCGACGGGGCGCGACCCTCCCCTTACGGCTGCGTACGACAAGCGACATGCGACATGCACGGCAACATTCCGAGCTTCTCGACACGAGCCTATCGCTTCTCAGCTTCTCAGCTTCTCAGCCTCTCAGCTTCTCAGCTGGCGTGAAGCGCCCCTACCTGCTACCCGCTATTTCAAAAGGTCTTGCAGAGGAATGCCCATGCGGCCCGACTCGTAGATACGGCGCATCTCTTCGTGCGAAAGCGTCCGAGTCCAGAGCGCGAAATCGTCGAGGAAACCGTTGAACGCGGATTTGTACTGCCCCGTTCCGTCCTGTCCGAGGACGAACGGAAGGTTCGTGGGAACCACAATCTTGGCCGCGTTCTCCGAAATCCAGTAGAGATGTCCGTCCTGTCCGCCCTGATAGAAGCGAATGACACCCTCTTTGTCGCGCGTGACGGCATAGAACGTCCATTTGCCCAACGTGGTATCGTACGGACCGAGGTCGATTCTGCCCTGGTTGACGAGTCCTGCATTGAAGCTGACACCCGGATTCTTCACATTGTTGATTTGCTTCGCAGCGGTGATGAGAATGCCGATATTGTTTCCGCTTTTCCAATCCTTGTTCCCCACGATGACAGGATCGCCTTTCGGCGCGGCATCCATACGCACCCACATGGCCATCGCGAAGTCGCCGCCGTTTTCAAAAGCGAGGCGATCCGAACCCTCCAGCCGGACGCTGGAGATACCGTTCGTTCCCGGCGCAATGCGCAAGGCCCCGCCGATGAAATCGCCCTTGCTGACAATGGCGGCCGTACCCGTCGCAACGGGTTTTGGTCCGTCCGCAATCGCGTTGACGAGATCCTTCCCTTCAAACGGGAAATAGGCGACAAGGGAGTCGTTCAACTTGCGTTGCGGAGTCGTTGCCGCGGGCTGCGTACCCACCACCGGCCCATCGAGATCCATGCTGGAGGTGTCGATGCCGAAGTGACGGAGTGCCGTGGCGGCGATGGAACAGTTCTGCGGGGTTCCCGCAATCCGTCCCGCGACGACGTTCCGCCCGCAGACGAGGAGCGGAATGGTCGTGGCTTGTCCGTTCATCATTCCGTGTCCCCTCGCATATCCGCCGTGGTCGGCAGTGACGATAATCAGCCAGTCCTCCTGCGAGAAACTCGGACGGGAGGAGATCGCGGAGAGCGCATCCCCGATCGCCACGTCAGAGAGATGAACCGTATGAAAGTAACCCGTCGTGTACGGATAGTACCCGCAGGAATGTCCACCGTGGTCGGGCCAATCGATGTACCACATCACGGCGTCGGGGGCATCGGAAGCGGCGAGAATTTTCGGTACCGCAACCGCATTCTCCTCATCGGACGCATGGATGGAGGGTACCTTCGGGTCGGGGGAGATGCTCTGATCCCATTTCCACGAGAAGCGGAACAACGCCTTCTTGTCGGGCTTCGCCGCCACGAGTCGGGAAAGCCAGCTCGGCCACTTCTTATGGTCGCATTTGTTCGGCTCGTTGCCTCTCTGATTGGTCTTGTGTCCCGAGACGCCGGTGGCGATGGCGAGGTGGTTGGGACCGCTGATCGTAGGCGTATCGAGAATCGTGTTGGCGGTCAACGACCAGGCGCACTTGTAGTCCGGCTGCCACTTGCCGTCCTTGAGCATCCGCAGATTCGGCGCGGCGGCATTCTCCAACGCATCCGCGCGGAATCCGTCCAACATAATGACAAGCGCCTTCGGCGTCCGGTCCGCAGCACTCGCCGTCAGAGAAAGCGCAACGGCTATTCCGCATCCGAGAAGTTTCCAAGCGATCAAGTTCTTCATCTGTTTCCCTTTCCTTTTCCGAGACGGAAACTCCGGCGCGAACAGCCCCGTGACCGTTTCTCGCATGGTTCTGGTTTCCCTCCCGCGTGTTGCTGGAGATAGCCTATCCTTTTGAGAAGGGGGTTGTCAAGCCCGGCTGATCCGGGGAAAGTGAATGGTTAAATGGTTAAATGGTCGCTTCGCTCCCTTTAAATTTACGAAAGGGTTAGCCGGGTAAACCAGGGAAAGCCGGGAAAGCGGGGGTGTGAAGGGTTAAATGGTTAAATGGTTAAATGGTCGCTTCGCTCCTTTTCAATTTAAGGAAAGTGTTCGCTGGGTAAGCCGGATATTCCGGACAATCCGGGTCGATCCATCCTGCGCAAGGCTACGGAGGGCTGTCGCGTCCGGTCTCTGCGGCCCATCCCTTCTATCCCCCGTCGATCCCTTTTATCCCTTCTTCCCAGCTCCCAGCCTCTCAGCTTCCCCGCTTCTCAGCTGGTGCGTAGCGCTTCTAGCCACCAGCTACCAGCTGACGCGAAGCGCGTACGAAAGCGCCTTCACATTCGACTGGTTTTTCTTTTTGAATCATGTTATACTAATCGCGTCTTTTGGAGTTACTGACTATGAAAAGCCATACATTTTCATTTTTGTGCGTCTTGTTGCTGGCGTTTTTCACGCTGAACCAGGACTTTTCGGCGGCAGACTCCGCAGCCGAAAGTGGAAAGCCGAAGAAGGTTTCCGAACTGCTGCAGAAGGTCACGGAACTGATGGACGCGGCGCAGGATGCGTATGTCGATGGGGACGCGCAAAAGGCGATTGCCGGTTACCGCGACGCGCTCAAGGAGATCGACCGCATCGAGGCGGAAAACAGCGACCGTGCCGACACAGCGGAATTCTCCCCCGTCCGTTTCCGTCGCGCGTTGTGCGAGACCACGATCGACCGGATCATGCTGGAGGAGGCATCCGCCACTTCCAGGACGGTCGCGGTAACCGACACGACGGAACTGGAAAAACGTCGTGCCGAACGGAAAAAGGCCGCCGAGACCAACAACGTGCCGGACACGGCAATCAACCTCTCCGCCAAGAAATCGGCGGAGGAACTCGCGTTCAGCAAGCAGTCACAGGAAAAGAAGGAAAGCGACAAGGGAAAAGCCGAAGAGAAACTCGACATAGAAGGCGAACTGGAATTCGCCAAGGATATGCAGTCCGTGCAGCGGTTCGAGGATGCCGAACACTCGCTCGTGAAAATCCTGAAGGTTGACCCGGACAACCGCGAGGCGATGTTCCTGCTGGCGCTGGTGCAGTTGCAGTCGGGCCGCGCCAAGGACTCGCTCATTCTGCTCGACGACCTCCTCTCCGACACCCCGCGCGACGAAGCGACGCTCCTGCTCGCAGCCGCGGCCCATACCTCGGCGGGCGAATACTCCAAGGCGATGGAGAAGCTTGACCTCGCGATGAAGATTAACCCGAAGCGTCCGGACGGATACCACAACATGGCGTGGCTCCTGGTAGAAATGAATCCGAAACAGACGAAGGAGGCGGAAGCGTACTATCGTCAGGCAACCCGTCTCGGAGGAGCGCGTGATCTGGATCTCGAACGGAGATTGGGTCTGGCCACTGAGTAATGAAGAAACTGGCAAGCATCTTTTTTGGTGTCTTCCTTTTCCTGTTCCTGACGGCGGTTTCCATCTGGTCGTTCCGCATCCCGATCAGCGAATCGGTTGCCCGGCGCATCCTGAAACAAAAGCAGCTGGACGCCTTCCGGTTCCGCATTGAAAACCTCTCCCCTTCCCGACTCACGCTTCGTCACCTCGCCATCGGGGAGGACGCCTATCTAGACCGGATCGACCTTCGCTACAACCTGTGGGAGGCGATCCGTTCCTGGCGTGCGGAAACCCTTTCCGTTTCGGGCAGCGTGGCGCGCGCGGTCGTCTTGCCGGACGGAAAGATCGAATTCCCCGCGCTCTCGCACTTCCCCCGCACGGAAACTCCCGCCACAAACGAGGCCGCCGAACCGGCTCGATTCCCAGTTATCGCAGGCGGACGCCTCCAGGACCTGAGCGTGCGACTGGAAACGCCCGAAGGGAAAGAGATCACGCGGGTGGAAGGTTCGGTCGGATTCCTGGCGGCGAACCAGGGAGCGTACACGGTCCAGACGATGCTGTCGATTCCGCATCTGCTGACAATTTATCTCGACGGCAAGGCCAATCCGGTTGAGCAGTCTGCCGAATTCTATCCGGTCATCAGTTTGCCGAATATCGACGGTCTTCTTGAATTTCTCCCTGCCTTCGCCCTGCCTCCCGTCCCCGTGGCAACCTCCAACCTGGCGGTGCGCGCGCGTGGTTGGCTGAAGGCATGCGCCAAGCCGCCCCAGGGCGAATCGCCTCTTTCGCTGGTGCTGGACGCGAACATGACGCGCCCGTCCGTGATTTCAATCCCGCAGCAGGATACGGTCGTGCGGCTCCGCTCTGCCAAGACGGAACTCACCGGATGCCTCACGAACCTCACCGCGAAATGCTCGTTCGGATTCAACGGGATCCGCTGGAAAGACCAACTGGACGAGACCGATTCCCGCCGGCTCTTCAACCTGATGGCCACCGTCCACTGGACGCTCACCCCGACGGGACAGGTCATTCACGCCACCACCAGTTCGGAACTTCCGGCACGGGCCTCCGCCAAACTGATGCCTCGTCTCGTACCGTTCATTCCATCCTTCTTCTCGGAGGGCGGAACGCTGGCCACAGAAATCGATCTGGCGGAAGAGAAAAGCCCCGGCACCGTCGCATCAAACCTCTGGAACGGATCGGTCTTCGCCAAGGCGAATGTGCAACGCTCGTCCTTCCCCAGCGAACATGGCATGATGGGGGCCAAGTCCGTAGAGTTCGACACGCGACTCGCGCTCTACCATTCGGCGCCTTCGAATCTGCACACCGAGATCCGTCTCACCGACGCATTCCTCTTCCAGAAGAGTCTGGCGGCGCATTGCGACTTGAACGCGGAACTGGAGTGCGTCGCACCGTTTGACCGCGCAACCGGCACGTTCTGCGGAACCCTGCGCGAATCCAGAACCAAGATGCTGGAGCAGTTCTCTCTTCCCGATGACGCAATCCCGTTCCGCGGAATCGCCGACGTGACCCTCAACACCGAAACGGGGACGCTGTGGAAAGTGACGGCTGAAATCCCCGACTCGAAGCTCTCGGTCACACAGGCGACCGCACAGGTCCGCGCAACGGCGGGCGCCACGTTGAGCGCCGTGTACTCGGACAAGGATCCCGCGCTCACGCATGTACACGGCGAGGCACACCTGACCGATGTCCAGGGGACTTTCGGCGACCCGAAAGCCGCGCCCGTCGCCACGCTCCAGAACCTCCGCTTCCTCTTCCCACTCGAATGGTCGCCCGCCACCGGTCTCTCCTTCCCGCAACAGCCGACGTTTGACTGGGACGAGTGTTCCGCGCAGGGGCTGAAAATCCGGCCCGATCCCGTTCTCGTCGAAACCTCGGCAACGAACCTGAGTTTGCGCACCGGAATCCGACTTGCCGACAGCGCCCTGTCCCTCCAGCTTCAGACATCCGTTCCCCTTTCAAACCCGCAGGCTACGGAACTGCAAATCGAGATCCCGGAAACCACGATCACCAACGGCGACGCGACCCTGAAGATGGCGCTGGCAAAATTACCCGAGCTGGAGCTGAAAATCCAGACCTCGCTCCATGCCTCGCTCCGAATGTACGGGACGCGCCCGTACCTAACGGGAAACCTCCGTCTGCAGAACGGCGATGTGAAACAGGGGACGATGACGGTGAACGGTATCTCGGCGGAAATCCCGTTCGGGTACGGCGTCCTCTTCCGAACCCAAGGGCGTCCCTATTTTGCTTTCACCAACGCCGTGGCGGGAAACCTGCAGTTCGATGACGGGCGCGTCGAATTTCAGGTGACGCCGCAGGAACTCTTCATTGACCGTGCGCTGGTCTCCTGGTGTAACGGTTCGCTCAACTTCTACTCCGCGCACATCGACTGGAAGAAACCGCAGGAAGTTTTCGATTTCTACGCGGATCGAATCGACATGGGGAAAGCGATCACACCCTTCATCCCCTTCCCCGCCCAGATGAACGGAATCCTCTACGGCAGGATTCCCATCGGGTACGAGAACGGGAAAATCCACCTGAACAAGGGATTCCTCTACTCGATGCCGAAACAGGGCGGGGCGTTGAAAATCAACAACCCCGATGACCTTGCCGAGTATCTGGAATCGGCGGGCATTGCCGGGGATGTCCAGTCCCCGCTGGCAAAAGCCCTGAGCGACATGGATTTCGACGTGCTGAAATTCGACCTGACACCTTCGGCCACCAATCCCGACGACAGTACCCTCTCGATCAAGATCGGCGGGAAGTCGAACTACAAGCAGTGGCCCGCCCCGATTGACCTGACGCTGAATTTCCACGGCCCCATTTCCGAACTGATCAACTTCGGGATCGAACTGAACTCCAAGAAGAGGCAGTAGGGAGGAAGCTGGTAGCTGGTGGTTGGTAGGTGTTAGCTGGTAGCTGGTGACTGGTAAAGGGATAAAAGTGATGCAAGGGATAAAAGCGATGCAACCCCGCCGCGCTACGCGCCAGCTGAGAAGCGGAGAGGCTGAGAAGCGAAAAGAAGGCAGTAAGGAATCATCGATAGCCATCGAAAGCAACCGACTGCGATCGATTGCCGAATCATCTAACCACCCAACTACCTAACTACCTAACCACCTAACTACCCAACCACCTAACTACCTAACCACCCAACCACCTAACTACCCAACCATGAACTGTAAGAAGGAATTTTGAATGAAGTCACCCAACCATCTGCCCTGGATCGCCGCCATCCTGCTTGTGTGCGCCACCGTCCTCTGGCCGTTCGTCCGTTTCGACACCTCGCTTTCCAGCCTGTTGCCGACCCACGGCAAAACCGCACGGACCGTCCAGTTCCTGACCGTGCTTCCCCTCGCCAACAAGCTCGTCATCTCGTTCTCCTCGACGAACGGAGTCCTAACCACACACGACCACGAGGCGATCGACCGGTTTGAATCGCGCCTGTCGCAAGCGCTTCAAGCAACGGCCGGAAACGAGCGCGAATCCCCTGCCGTTCCCACGAAGATCGCGCAGAAGTTCTCGCCCGACTCCATCGCCGCGCTCGCGCAAGCCCTACCGCTGTTTGTGCCGACCAACCGACTGCCCGAACGGACGACCGAATCCGCCATCCGCCAATCCGTAAAGGGAAACTACCTCCGTCTGCTCCGTCCCGAAGGTTCCTTCCTCGCGCGCATGATCCAGACCGATCCGCTCGGTCTCCTCACGCCCGTCCTCTCCCGTCTCCGTACGCTCAGCGACCTCTTCGGGTACGCGGTCCGGCCCGATCCGCATGGACGGCTTCTCCATGCGGACGGACGCCACCGGCTGGTCATCATGGAAACGGAGGCAAGCCCGTCCGACAGGCTCGCCAGCGAAAAACTGGTGGAAGCGTTGCAGGCGTGTTGCAACGAGCTGCCACCCGAACTTCAGGTGCAGGTAGCAAGCGGACACCTCCACACGGTTTCCAACGAACGCAACACCAAGCGTGACTTGGGAATCGCGACTTCGCTCTCTTTCCTCCTGCTCCTGTTGCTCGTGGTGTTTCTTTTCCGCGATTCCAAAATTCTCCTCGTCCCCCTGATTCCCTTCTGCGCGCTCGCCGTCGCCATCCCATTCACTTTTCTTCTCACCGGAAAACTCGCGTTCCTCTCTCCCGCGTTCGGTCCCATTCTCGCGGGACTGACGATTGACTACGGAATCCACGTCTATCTGACCCGCAAACGCGGATACCCAATTCGCACCTTATTCCGTCCAATCCTCGCCGGACTGTGTACGACACTCGCCGTCTTTCTGGCATTCTTCTTCAGTTCGATCGCCGCATTCCGCCAACTCGCCTTCCTTTCTTGTGTAACCGTGCTTCTATCTTTCGCCGGCTCGGTGTTCCTGCTTCCCCGCTGGATTCGTCCCCGAACGGAGGAACCAGCCCATGAGAACATACCCGTCGGGCAGTCGCCGCGCAACGGTCTGGGCAGACGGCAATTCCTTGTTTCCATTCCCCTGTTTCTGCTGGCGCTCGCCGGCGTGTTCTGGGTGATCGGAAAAACCGATTACGCGCTTTCTCTCTCCGATCTCGACGGTGCGGATGAACGGATCCGTTCCGATGAGGAAACAATCCGTTCGTTGTGGCAGCCCGATGGAGACGATTTGGCGATCGCGGCGTTTGTTGATCACACCAGAACAGGCTCGTTGATCCAGACCGCCGCATTCCGAAACAGGCTAACCGAATCCAACCGAAACGTGACCAATGCCATCAGTTACCTCTCGTTCCTCCCCTCTCCGAAAGGCGGCGAAGAGAGCGTCGCGGAATGGAACGCCTATTGGCGCGAGCGGGGTGAATCCGTCTGGGACGAACTCTCCGGCACGGCCCGCGGTCTCGGTTTTTCCGACACCGCATTCCGTTCCTTCGAGAAGCAGATTCGGGAACCGGTGACCAGCTGCGAACCGCCCGCACTGCTCGCGGAACTCCAGCGGATGTTCTGTCCCCGCACGGCGACAGGCGAATCCGTCAGCCTCGTGTATCTGCCTTCGCTTCGCGGTGAGGAACTCACGGCTGTCGCGGAAACGGTCGAGGCAGAAAACGGCCATCTGATTTCCATGCCGCTGTTGCGCCATCAGATTCGCGAGATTTTCAAACATGAGTTCGTGGCGATCGGAATCGCCGCGCTCCTCTTCCTGCTCCTGGCAGCGGTTCCCCTGCGCCACGCCTTCTTCTTGGTGTATCTGCCAACCCTTTTGGGAGCGGTCGGCGTCTTTACCGCTTCCGTCGTGCTCCGCCACCCGCTCAACCTCATCCACCTGATCTGTCTCTTGCTCGTCTTCGGCATCTGTTTCGACTACGGCGCGTTCATGCTGAACGGCTTGGAAAAAGGAACCGTCGCCGAAACGAGGAAAGCCGTCATCCTTTGCTGGCTCACAACGCTATGCGGCACCGCCCCGCTCCTGCTGGCGAAACATCCGGTCATCTTCGCCATCGGATTCACCCTAACCGCCGGAATCACATTCGGATGTCTCTGTTCCCTGCTGCTTCCCCTTCTGTTGCGGCACGGAGGCAATCGAACACGAACCGTGATTCCCCTCCTCTGCCTGACGATGTTAGGGATCGGCTGCGCAAGCGTTCCCGAAAGCGATCACTTCGACCCCGTATCGAAACGCGACATCGCCGCGCCTTACGGGGAAGCGCCACCGACGAACACTGCGATACAGTTCCGCAGCACGGTAACCTTCTCGATACGCGGACGGGCTTTCACCTCCCTATGCCAAACCGAAGTAAATGTGCGGACAAAGACCTTCCGCTCGGTTGGCTTGACGCCGACGGGCCTGACCCTGTTTCACGTCTCAGGCACGAACGGAGTTGCGCACTGTGAATTCCTCGCGAAACCGCTGGCAGACCTGCATTCGCGCTTGGGAGAGTGGATTGCGCAGGACATTGACACGCTCTTCCTCCATCCCCCCCAAGTGCGCGGCAAAAGCTTCTACTGCACCACCTTCACGCCCGTGGACGGAACGCTCTATCCGCTTTTCCTCCGCCTAGACAACAAACGCATCGGCTACCGCCTGACCGTCATCAACGACGAAATCCGCATCCGGGGTACGCCCCGTCGCGTCAACTGAGAAGCGAGGCTGAAAGGGCGAAAAGACGGGCGCGTGTCGGAATGTCATCGTGCATGTCACATGTCGCACGTCCACCGTTACATTTCCTCACGCAGTGAACGGGAGGGGCAACGTCCTCGTTGCCCGAATTGGGAGGGCCGCGCCCCGTCGCGACCGCCACAGTAGAACGCGCTACCAGCGCGTTTATACCATTACTTGCCAACATGCCACTTGAAGCGACAAGAGTGTCGCTTCTCCGATGAGAGGATATCCGATTTAAAGCCTCCGAAGGAGGCGATTTAACCATTTAATCTCATTTAACCATCCAAAGGTCGCGCGTAGTGCCTTTCGCGGCCAAGTCAACTTAGGGGCGCAGCCCCATTTAGGCCGTAAGGCCACTTAGGCGGCGCAGCCGCCACTTATCTTCTTCTCAGCTGGCGCGAAGCGCCTATCCCGTGTGTTCCGTGGTTTTACAAGAGAGGAATTTACTTAGGTTGAAATCGAAAGGCTTGGCTTGTCGAAGCGGGTGATTCTTTGCTACACTATCCGTTCTTTCACGAAAGGAACAGAAAATGGAAAACCAGAGAGTGGCTATCGCGGAGCGGATCAAGGGATTGCGAGACGCTTCCGATCTTTCGATCGAGGTCGTTGCGAACAAAGCCAGCATTCCCGTAGAGACCTACCGTCAATACGAGGAGGGAATAGCAGACGTGCCGATGAGCACGATCTCGATTTTGGCGAACCTGTACAAGGTTGACCCGACGACGATTCTCACCGGCGGCGACCCGCATGCCACGGTGTTCCGCGTGACCCGCAGGGGCGCGGGCGCGATTGTCGAGCGTCGCAATGTCTATCACTACGAGGCTTTGAGCGTTCTTTTCGCGGGCAAGCGCATGGAACCGTTCATCGTGACGGTGGATCCCTCCGTCAAGGAACTGCACACGAACGTGCATCCGGGACAGGAGTTCAACTACGTCCTCTCAGGCAGTATCCGGTTGACCGTAGATGGCCAGTCGGTTATCTTGAACGAGGGCGACAGCATCTATTTCGACGCTACCAAACCGCACGGAATGCAGAACGAGGGGGATGTCCCCGCCAAGTTTCTCGCAATCATCACAGATAAGTAAAACGAGGTACCTATGTCATTTTCAATCCCTTGGGTGGAGCGCGACGATTTCCGCTCCTTTGAGGATTTCCGGGAGAATTTCAAGATCAAGCGTCCCGACCGGTTCAACTTCGCGTTCGACGTAGTGGACCGGATTGCCGCCGAGGATCCTTCGCGCCGCGCCATCCAGTGGTGCAACGACGAAGGGGAAGAGCGGGCATTCACGATGGAGGACATGGCGAAGGGGAGCAACCGCGCCGCCAACGTCTTTTACGATCTCGGCATCCGCCGGGGCGACAAAGTGATGCTGATCCTGAAGCGCCGCTACGAGTACTGGTTCGCCCTGCTCGGACTCTGCAAACTGGGAGCCATCGCGATTCCCGCCACGAATATGCTGAAGCCACATGACATCGTTTACCGCGTGAAGAGCGCCGATGTCAAGATGATCCTTTCCGTGAATGACGCTTCTCTCCGTCAGTCCATCGTGGAAGCGTCGGAACAGGTGGAGATTCCCATCCGCGCCTTGAACCTGGGCGGCGGACAGGACGGCTGGGTTGATTTTGACGGGATGATGGAAAACGCCCCCGACACGTTGGACGAGTCGCGCTGCGCACGCGACGTGGGGGAGAAGGATCTGATGCTCCTTTATTTCACATCCGGAACGTCCGGTATGCCGAAGATGGTGGCACACGACTTCCTCTACCCGTTCGGTCATATCATCACCGCGAAGTGGTGGCAGTGCGTCGAGCCGGGCGGACTGCATCTGACCGTGGCGGAGACCGGCTGGGCGAAGGCGGCGTGGGGAAAGATTTACGGGCAGTGGATGTGCGGCACAGCGCTCATGATCTATGACATGGAACGGTTCCACGCGGACAAGCTGTTGCGTGTGATCGAGAAGTACCATGTGACAACCTTCTGTGCCCCGCCGACAGTGTACCGGTTCTTCATCAAGGAGGACTTGAAACAGTACGACTGGTCGCATATCCACCACTGCACGACGGCAGGCGAGGCGTTGAATCCCGAAGTGTTCCAGCAGTTCTACGAAGCAACGGGACACCGGATCTACGAGGCGTTCGGCCAGACCGAACTGACCGCAGTCACGCTCAATCCACCGTGGCTGCCGCCAAAGCCGGGGTCTATGGGTATGGCGTCACCCGGTTATGATGTGGTCATCATCAACTCCGAGGACAAGGAATGCGAGCCGGGCGAGGAAGGACAGTTGTGCGTCCGAACCAAGAACGGGAAACCCTACGGAATGTTCGTCGGCTACTACAAGGAGCCTGAACTGACCAAGAAGCAGTGGCACGACGACATCTACCGCACAGGAGACCTGGTGTGGCGCGATGAGCAGGGGTACATCTGGTTCGTCGGGCGCGTGGATGACGTGATCAAATCCTCCGGTTACCGCATCGGTCCGTTCGAGGTTGAAAGCGCCCTGATGGAACATCCCGCCGTAACGGAGTGTGCTATCACCGGTGTCCCCGATCCCGTGCGCGGTCAGGTCGTCAAAGCCACGGTCGTTCTCTCCCGCGGATACGCGCCTTCCGACGAACTGGTCAAGGAATTGCAGGATCACGTCAAGCGCGTCACCGCCCCGTACAAGTACCCGCGCATCATCGAGTTCGTCGCGGAACTGCCTAAGACGATCAGCGGTAAAATCCGCCACGTCGCAATCCGCAACGCCGACGCCGCGGCCCAACCACCTGCGGGTAGTTGATGGGCTGAGAGGCTGGGTAAGCGTGTTATGCCGGGTAAGCTGAAAAGCGGGGAAGCGGGGAAGCGGGGAAGCTGAGAGGCTGAGAAGAAGGGCTGGTGTGGACAAAAGAGGAGACGAGTGTGAGACACAGGCAGTTGCAGATTTGGCAGAAGGGAATGGAGTTAGCGCAAAAGATTTATCATCTTACTGCAACCTTCCCTTCGTGTGAGCAGTATGCGCTGGCTGACCAGTTGCGACGTGCCGCCGTCTCCGTCCCCTCCAATATAGCAGAAGGTGCCCAGCGGCAATCGGCAAGGGATTTTCGACATTTTCTCGCAATTGCAAGCGGTTCACTTTCGGAAATTGATACGCAACTAGAATTGGCGGTACGCTTGGGATACGTGCAACTTCCGGAAGAGTTTTTCAAGGAGAATCATGTCCTTGAACGAATGATTCACGCTTTTTCTACTTCCGTGAAAGAGAAATCTGACAAATGACCAGAAACCAGACAGACTTCTCAGCTTCTCAGCTTCTCAGCTTCTCAGCTACAATCTCGAAGGCAAGCTTCGAGATTGTCCACGCAGACGCGCACAGCGCGGCGCGGGCGGGACGGCTTTGGACGGCGCATGGCCCGATTGACACGCCGGTCTTCATGCCGGTCGGGACGCAGGCAACGGTCAAGGCGGTCGAGCCGCGCGACTTGCACGAAGTCCACGCCTCTGTCGTGTTGGGGAACACCTATCACCTGTTGTTGCGTCCGGGCATGGAAGTGATGGCGGCGTGCGGCGGACTGCACCGGTTCATGGCGTGGGACAAGCCGATCCTAACGGACAGCGGCGGCTTTCAGGTTTTCAGTCTGAACAACCTCCGGAAGATTCGCCCGAACGGCGTCGAGTTCCGCTCGCATCTGGACGGCGCGAAATTCTTTCTCGGCCCGAAGGAATCGATGGAGGTGCAGCGCATCCTCGGCAGCGACATCGCGATGTGTTTCGACGAGTGTATGCCCTATCCATGCGACTATGCCTACGCGCGCAAATCCGTCGCGCAGACGCTCGCATGGGAAGCGGCTTCGATGGAGCAGCCGTGCGCGGAAGGCCAGTTGCGTTTCGGAATCGTGCAGGGCGGCTCCTACGCGGACCTGCGGGAGCATTGCGCGAAAGAGCTGGTCGCGATGGGATGCGATGGCTATGCGGTCGGCGGTGTGAGCGTCGGCGAACCGGAGGCGGAGATGTTCCCCGCCATCGAGAACAGCGTGCGCTGGCTCCCCGTCGAGAAGCCGCGCTACGTGATGGGACTCGGCGACCGCTTCCAGATGATGGAGTCCGTCGCGCTCGGCGTCGATATGTTCGATTGCGTCTGCCCCACGCGCGTGGCGCGGCACGGCACGGCGTACACGCGCAACGGACAATATCCGGTCAAGGCGGGACGGTGGAAATCGGACACGCGCCCCGTGGAGGAAGGGTGCGACTGCTACTGCTGCCGCAACTTCTCCCGCGCCTACGTACGCCACTTGATCCATGAGAACGAGATTCTTGGCGTCCGCCTCCTCACGTTGCACAACCTCCACCTCTACCTGAAGTGGATGGAGGAGATGCGCGAGGCGATTCTCGCGGATTGCTTTACGGAATGGCGAGAGAAGCAACGGTCGCTCCTCCGTCCACAACAGGCAAGTTGAACGAACCCAAACAAGAAAGGAAAAAGAGATGAGTTTCACATTGTTTCTCGCACAGGCCGCAGAGGCGGCAGCACCAGCGACGCAGAGTGCCGCAGCACCAGCCCCGGTCGGCGGCGGCATGGGCATGCTGGTGCCGATGATCCTGATCTTCGCGCTCTTCTACTTCATGATGATCCGTCCGCAGCAGCGCAAGGAAAAGGAACGCCTGAAGATGATCCGCGAAATCCGTTCCGGCACGCGCGTCATCCTCAGCAGCGGAATCATCGGTACGATCATCGAGTGCAAAGACTCCACCTTCCTCATCGAGACGGCGGGAACCCGAATGGAAGTCTTGCGCAACGCCGTCCAGCAGGCGCTGGCAGAAGGCGAAAAAATCTCAGAGCCGCCCGTGAAGTAAGCACCGCTACACGCCAGCTGAGAAGCGGGGAGACAGATAAGTGGCGGCCGCACCGCCTACGTGGTCCTGCGTGCCTAAATGGGGCTGACACCCCTAAGTTGACTTGGCTGAGAAACGGCACCGGGTCTCGTTTCATGTTTCGCGTTCCGCATGTCGCTTGTCTTTTGTCCCGCCCCGATTGGGACGCGTCCCGCATGTCCTCCGTAGCCTTGCGTAGGATGGGATCGCGTCCGTAATGCATATCCGGCTTATCCGGCTTAACACGCTTAACCGGGCAACTGGCAGACAACGTACTTGCTTTCGCTACGGGGAGTCTCGGAGTTTCGGAGACATGGGGCACTGGCGAACAAGGGTACGTTTGCTTCACTACCCCGTTCCAGATTCGCCCCAAGAGAGAGGAAAATTAAATCGCTTCGCTTTAAATGGTTAAATGGACGAGGCAGCGAAAAAGCGGGGCGGATTAGGCTGATTGAAAGCCTCCGAAGGAGGCGATTTAATCATTTAACCTAAATTCCTCTGTTGCTTTTACCCTATATTCCTCTGTTGAGACCTCCCCGCCTCTGTATTTTTTGCCGCAAAGAACGCAAAGATCGCAAAGATGAATATCCGTAAGAAGAAAAGAATGAAATCTCCTCTTCACCATTTGGGTGAGATGGATAAATACACCATC
>JAFSTA010000147.1 GCA_017450695.1 Kiritimatiellia bacterium
CGTACCTGCGGGGGAAAACGGATTCCGCGTGTTGGATGCTGGGAAGGTCCCTGTGGCGGTGGTGATCGAGGCCCGAAAGGGGTGGACGCTGGTTTCGCCGAAATCCGGCGTGACGCTTCTGACGCCGGGGGCGAAAGTCCGCTACCGGGTCCGCAGCGTCCTCGGGGAGGACGAGTGCGACGGCGAGGAAGTTCGGGCATACCGTCACGAGAACCGTGAACGGAAACTACACGCAGATTCAATAGGATGGGAAGGAAAAGCGCAATGAAACTTTACGCGATTACTTTGGGGTTGACCCTGGCGGTACAGTTCGTCCGCGCGGAAGATATCGGGACCGAAATCGACCGGCTCACGGCTTATGGGGAAGGATGGTGGAAAGATAGCAGTACCGTCACATCTCTGTGCGATCGGGTTACGCAAACGGTAATCAGAGAACCGAACAGGGAACGGCAACGGGTTCTGGCCACGCAACTATTCGATTGGGCGATTTCTCTTCCTGTGGACTGGCATGGAGCGATGAGTCAAATTTACGGGACGGAAAAAATCACTTTATTGGGACGTGTACTGGAAATTCCAGCCCTACATACAAACAAAACAGTATTTCTCGAATATGCGACTTTTGTTGGCAAGATGAAGGATGAAGCAGAGCGCTATAAACGCCAATGGAAGGAAGAAAAGGAACATCTGCGGAAACATCCGCCATGGACGGAAAACCATGCGAAGGGACAGTTCTTTATTCACTCGGGGCCACTGGACTCGCCAGAATCGCGCCGATTGCTGAATAGCCATCGATCAATGGAACAAGTTATCGGAATTGCATCGTCGTTCATTCCGAGATTGGCCATGCGACTGGGAGAAATCATTACGGATGAGGAGCGAGAATGGTTTACGCACGAGGTGAGAAATTCCGCACGTTTAAACGAACAGGACTATCGCGAAGTAAAATACCGTCTAGAGATCGGTTCACGCGTTGCTCGCGAACGGACGGAACGGGAGAAGGCGATTTGGACTGCCGTCTCAGAATTTGAAGCTATCCCTGCTACGTCATGGTACGAAAACCACGAAAGACTGGAACAGAGTATCCAATGTATGGCGAGGTTGTTCAGTCATTGTGACGAGAAAGAACACGGTCAAAACATACCCGCAAAGCGAGTGTACAACCGAGTCATGTCTTTTCCAGTAGAATGGACGACAGTTTACGCCCCGTTTCAGATCGATGGGAAACTGAAGTTGCTCGGTCTTGTTCGTCGGTTATGCCCGCTTATGGCAGACGAGGCTCTCGCGTTAGATTTAGCCGTATATGTAGCAGATGTACACATCCGGTTGTCGGCACTCGAGTTGGGCGATTCAAACCGAGGCTTATCTACTTCGGAAAGTCGGACACTCCGCTTGGCGAGAGAGCTTCGCTACAATCTTCAAACGTGGAAATTTCTGTGGCATTTGGCTGGATTCGCATCTTCGGTTTACTTCTGGAAGAAACCAGCGGAACGCGCCGCATTTTTGGAAAAGTACGCTGCGGCGGCTCGGCTCTCGCCGGAGGAAAAAAGGAAACTGCTTGCGGAAGTGTTGGCGACGATACCCAAGCCCACGGAACCGGAGAAGCCCGTTGCCAACTGAACGAAGGACTGAAAATGAATGCGCGTCGAACATTCCCGTTGCAGACCGCGGCTGTCGTTTTCGCGGCCGCGTTGTCCGGCTACGCGGGGAGCGCCGGAAGGATCACGGCGCATAAGATGTCTCCCGCGCTGCGAAAGAACCTCGCAGAGGTGCGGATGACGGCGCACTGGTACAGTCGAACCGGGGAATTCGCGACAGCCGACGAATTGTCCGGATACAAGGCGTCGAACGGACGTGATTTTCCCGCCCGTGTACCGTTCCTGCTCTTTTCTCCTGATGTGGATACCCCATCCTCCCCCGTCCCGCTGGTCGTATTCGTCCCCGGAAGCGGGGAAAAGGGGAAGGACCTGAACCGATTCTTCCGCCAACGGTTCCTCTTTGACAAAGTGACCTCCGCATTTTTCCAGGAACGGCATCCGTGCTATCTCGCGGCCATTTCACCGCCCTGGGAGTTCAAAACACTCTTGGGGGGTAGTCCTGGGAAACCGACACTCGCACAGCGTCTCCTGATGGAGACAGTCCATACACTTGTTCGGGAATTGCGTTCGCCGCCGGTGGACACGAACCGCCTCTATGCGACGGGACTTTCGTTCGGCGGCAATGCGGTCATGGCGCTGGGATTGAACTTTCCCGGTACGTTCGCAGCCGTCGTCCCGGTTTCAAGTCTCATCCCCGCGCCGGACTCACTACCGCCATCGCAGCCTGGAAACTGGTATTTCCTCTACAACGAGGGAGACTATCGCAAAGGGGGACTCGATATCGCAGACTTCGCCGCTCTGAGGAGACTCGCATTGGATTCCGGATGTGATTTTCGGCTTGGGAGATTCCCCAGCGGAGGACACAACGCTTGGAACCGAGCCTGGCGCGAAGCTGGCGTGTGGGAATGGATGTTCGCCCAGTCGCTTGCGCGGACGAACTCCCCGACCATACGGGGGTACGTGCGCTGTTCGGCATCCCTTCCGGGAATGAATGATGCCACGAGTGCGTCTCGCGGAGCGGACGGTCTGGAATCAACCCGATATCTTGCCCAAACAGATGCAAAACGCGGAAGCTGGTGGCAGGTCGTATTTACGGTTCCCCAAAACGGAAAAATCCGGATCTCGACCGACGAGACACCGGGCGGGAAGGGATTTCCGTATGCACGGGTAGAAATTACGAAAGACAGCGTGTACTGGATTCCTGTCGGTGAATTGGATGGGGACGGGTACACGGTCATTCTCCCCAAGTGCGCGGTGTACGGTGTGCGCCTGGTCGTAACCCGCGACACGCCCCAGCGTCTGTGCGTCCGGGAGGTGTCCGTCGAATGACATGGTTGCAGAATATCCGGTGGCGACCGAGCCGGACGATTCGGTTCTGGTTTGTAATCCTGTTTGTCTCAGGAACTTTTATCGGAAATCTCCCCGGTTTCATTCCGCTCTTCAAACTTGCCGTAGATGGTTGGCGCGAACGCCTAAACGGAAAGCCAACATGCGGAATATCGGAAACGATCGATATCCTTCGTCGCGATGTACGCGATGCCATAGGCAAGACGGAAACGCCGGGCGTTGCTTACTTGTACCTTCCAGACGGAAAATTCACCTCCTACCGTCGCTCCCTGTTTCTCGCGTTGAACTGGGAGATGATGCCGGGGCGGGTTGCGTACGGCAATGTGGAAGGAATCGGAAGTGCCGACATCATTGTCAAGCCATCGTCGGCGATCATACCGCAAAATTTCACGAACGTTTATCGGTTGTTTCGTCAAAGCGGCGACTGGGAGATCTGGACAACAAAAACAAAAACCGAGGCGTCTGGCACGAATGCGCGAAAGAATTGCCAAGACATCTCAGCATGGCGGGAATTGGCGGGGCTTTCGCCAATCTTGCTGCTGTTTCTGCTTTCTCTGTTTCGCTCTAATCCAGACCGGTTCGCGCTCTCGCTGTTCCTGCTCTCGTTGCTTGTTTTTCTGCCGCTCGCCGTTGGACGCTGCCCTTCTGCGGCTTGGGTTTGGTTGGGGACCGGTATCGCGGCAATGCTTGCGTTCGTACCTTTCCAAGGTAATACAACGCAACGAGGAAGATTTCGGACATTGCCGTTTCTCTTCCTGCTTGCTGGATTTTTCGCGTTGTCGTTTCTCGCGCTTTCACACACATTCCCTACCCCGAACGGACTCGGTGTTTACGGCGGCAAGGCGAAGATGCTTTATCTTTTACGGGGAATCCCTTCCGGATTCTTCACGGCCTCCACCTATTCTACCCTGCAACCTGTTTACCCGCCGGGGCTGACATCCCTGACACTCGGCACGTATGCCGTTTCGGGCATCTGCGGAGAATGGATCACCCAGCTACTGTCTGTCATTTTCTTTTACGGCTTGATCCGGCTGTTGCTTGCGCGCTGCTCCTATGTGAATGCGGTTTGGATCATGCTGTTGTTGTCGATCCCGGAAGCGTTGCGCATGACATCATGCTTTTATGCCGAACCGCTTCTTGCCTTGTTCTTCTTCACCGGAATTGAATGGATTGACCAGAGTGAAGCCGTACTGATACATCGATTCGGCTGGATTCTGACCGGGGCTTGCGGATGGATAAAAATGGAAGGCGTCTTGTATTTCTTTGCTTTCTGGCTAGCTGTCCGACTTGTCAAAGGAAGGCAATGCGCCGACATTTTTGACCTTGTTTCTAGCTTGCTATTGCCAACGGTCTGGTATTTGTCGGTTCGGCTGCTCGGCGGATATCCGCCGGATTATGCAATGCCGTGGTGTCCCGATCTTTCGAAAGCGTATGCGGCGTTGATCGAGATTGTGCGTTTGTCTTTCGCGACGCCCTGGCGTTTCGCATTCGTATTCCCTGTATTTACCATCGCGTACATGTTCCAGCGTAAAAATGAAAAAATCAAAATTTGTGGTTGCTTTCTCCTTCTCTGCGTGGTCGGGTTCGCGGCTATCTTTTCGTTGAGCCGCGCCCAAGAGTTCGGGTGGCATCTGCGTAGCCTAGAGCGACTGCTATGGATTCCTTCGCTTCTTACACTTCGGATGTTAACGAGGAAAACAGGAATTTGTTCTGAAACTCGTCCCTGTTTTTCGAAACTCTTTCGCTGGTGAAATGCGTCTTGATTTTCAGTTTTCCGTTCGGTGCGAAGAACGGCGGCAGTTCGAAAAGAGGAACAAAATCCCCCACCCCAACATAACAAACGTGGCAACAATGGAAACCACATTTGCTGGACGGATCGGACGAATGTAGCGAATCCGATGTTCGCCGGACTGCACACGAACCGCCGCGCATCCGCAGACGGACTCTTGCTTGGCAGAATTCCCATCCACCGTAAACGTGCAAGTTTCGTCGTATGCGTCGGTCAGACGCACGAGCGTTTCGGCAGACGCTCGTACTGTTCCCTTGACCGAAATCGAATCTTTCCGCGTCCGTTCGGGAGAAAGGAATGGAGGGTCAAACGTCCCCAAGTATTCCAAAAGCACAAGTCCGTTCGCCTGAAGCGGAACGGACGAAACGCCCGATTCAGACAGGGTAAAAGAGAGTAGATTCCGAAAAACTTCAGGCTGCTGGAGGGATTGATTCTGCCGAACAAACTGAACGGGAAGGATGGCAAAGCGCGCCCCCGACTTCCGCATGAAGCGATTCCAATCGTTTTTGCAGGAACGGAGCAGCTTCGTCATCTCCCCCTGCCCCATACGCGACTGCACGGACGGGAAACCGAACAGGGGCAAGTTGGTGTCAAGCCAGGTCTTTCCCTCAATCGCATTGAATAGCAACGCTGGCTTCCCTTCCGTGACCTTCTCCATCGTTTGCGTCAGCAGATTGGGGTTGTTGAGGGAGGCGACGTCGCGCGGAAGGATGTACCGCCGTCCGACAACCGCCAAATTACAGACGCCAACGGCGACGATCAGGACAATCATCCATTGCCTCCACGGAACGGGAAGGAACCGCGAGGTAGCAAGAAAGAGCAACCCCGTAACCAGGAGAGAGAGGAAAAACGCACAGAGGAAATTGCTCAGCTGATACTGGTACAGCGCGACGCCCACCGCATGGTTATTCCGGAACATCGCCTGAATATGCGCGATCGTGGAATCGGAACAAATCGTGCAAACGAGGAGACCAAGCAATAAAAACAACGAGAACGAGGCCGCCACCCACCGGAAGGTGCGCATTTTCCCGGGATGCGAAAGGAGCCTCTGAATCGCGAAACCTGAAAGACAGGCAACGGCCAGTTCAACCAGATGGAAAAACTTGACCGGCGCGCGAAGCGAATCGACAAACGGCAGATGATAGATCAGCTTGTAAAGTGGACAATACCGTCCCATCGAGCATAGCGCGGCAATCAGCAGGACGAAAGTCCAGAACGGAATATCGGTGGTGCGATAGGTTTCGTCACCGAGTGTCGCCGCTTGCGGACGCCGCCGCCACCGCGCCCCCCCCCAGAAGATGGCGAAGAGTGCCAAGAGAACGGAGATCAGACCCATGTAGAGCGTATGCTGGCGGAATTGACGTTCTGCACCAAGTCGTCCCCAATACGGGTATTTCGAGGCGGTGTTCTCATCCCCGAAGACACCAGGAACAAGGGTCTCAAGAAAATCTTCCGGGGGCATACTCCAGTTGGTAGTAAACCTCCAACGCTTTTGCTTTTCCGCTTCCTTCTGTTCCGATGTCTGCTCCGTATTCGGAGCGGGAGAATTAAGTCCCATTTGTTTCTGCCTGCTCACCAAAGCGTCGTTGAACGCATACTGGATAGAGCCCCAGCCAATCAACAATAAAACCGCCAAGCTCACGAGGAACTTAGGATAAATTTTCCAAAGGAACGACCAGGAGCGCGTTTCGCGATACACGCACCAAGAACGCCAAAGGGCGAAACAGATCAAGCAGCACGCAAAGAGCATCCAGATATCGGGCTGGTTCATCTCACCCCAGATCACGCACGCGCCTAGCATCGCAAAGTAAAACCATTTCCCGACGCGAAAACAACGATCGATCAGGGCAAATCCGAACAGCGTGTAGGAGATCAAAATGAAATACCCGACATGCCCCGCATTCAGCAAGGTGAACGAATAACCGGAAAGCGCAAAGAGGAATCCTCCCGAATAGGAAGCGAACCGAGAGAGACCCTGCGTACGCAAATAGAAACAGACAGCCAGTGCGGCAAGGAAACAGGGGAGAATGTATGTCATCTCCTGCCACCACAGCGGAGGGAAGATCAGTTGCCGTACACGGTCGGGAAAGATCATCGCGTCTGCGTTACAAAGAATCCGTTCAAAGGACTCCCAGTGAAACCAGGAAACATAAAAGGAAGGCGCATCCGGCGACAGCGTGACCAGATTCAACGGCCAGACCGGATAAAAGATCGCCGCCATGACAACCGCAAACGAAAGGAAAAACACCAGAAACGCGGCGGCACCCGGATGTGTCTGTCCCCACGAAATGATTCTCTTCACCATATCAAATAACCCCTTCTTGTCCGTTCATTGTACCATAATCAGACCCCGCTTTACAGAACGCACTCAAAAAAAGTACAAGGCACGGGGCAGGTGTTGGCCAGCCCTCCACCCGCGCTCCGCACGGGAATGTGCAAGTTGGCTGGTTAAGCGCGTTAAGCGTGTTAGGCCGGGTATGCTGGTTAGAAGCGTTACGCGTGATGGACATGGTAAATGCCGGTATGACAATCGGCAGGGCGCGTTGTCCTCCACGCGTCGTGCAGCGGCCTACGGATAAGCCGGCCTACCAGTCCAATGCAAGCATGAACTCTGTCCGGCACAATAAGCGTGTTAGATCGGGTAAGCTGGTTAGGCGCGTGAAGAATTGCGGAATTTGCAAACTTTGCGCGAGACAAATTTATCCTTATATCCTTATGTTCACGCGGACGGCGGACTTGGGCGATGGGTTAACCACCTAACCACGGATCAGCGACGGAACTCGATGACCGTGTAGGAATACGGCTTGAGAACGGGCGTCGCACGAAAAGATCCCGTCACATCCCGTGGCGAGATGCGGTCCGGATCGTCGGGCGGATTCCGCTCGTCGAGACTCGGCGCGGAAAGGGATGTCACCTTCGCGAGGGACATCCCGGAGGTGGTACCGAAATCGAAGGTGACCGGTTTCTCGGTAGCCGACGGATTACAGACGTGGAGCACGACAGAAGAGGTATCCCGGTCACGGGTCGCCGAAACTGTGACTTCGGCATCGTCTGTCTCCCCCGCCACCAGCAGGTCGCGATGGTTCGCACTCGCCATCTGTTGCGCCCATCCGCAAGGCTGGAGCCACACCTTGTCCGGCGTGTAGAAGATTTGTCCCTGGTCCCACCCGTTGTCATTCTGCGCATAGGCTTGCAGGGCGTTCGCCGGACAGCTCGTGAGGAGGAACGGTCCCATTTCACGTGCCGCCTCCAGATTGCTCGCATGCGCGAGGGCGCGACGCATATTGTGGATGTAGGAATTCTCTTCAAAGATCGCAGCCTTCATCGTTGTCTTCGGATTGAGGCGCGTGATCATCTCCCGAAATGCCCGGAGCGAGCCACGTGTCCCCTTCCCTGAAGTCACGCTATCGGCGACCACATGAATATCCCAGTACTCCACAACGCCGTCCGTGAGCCGGAAGGTTTCTTCCATCAGGTCCATGTGTCTCATCTGCCACATCACCGCGTTGGCGAATACAAGCTTCGGGTTCGTTTTGCGCATGGCGGAAACCAGACGTCGCAGGTTCTCACAATAACGCCGGATATCAGGCAGGACGGGCTTCCCGCCCGCAGGGGTGTACCCGGCGCATTCCTCGTTGCCGATCTGAACACAGATAAAGTTGTCAAACCGCTTCAGCCATTCGGCGAGCGCCACCGCATCCTCCGTGGTGTCGTAGGCGTGAATCGAGAATGCGCAAGGCAATTTCATCCGATTCGCCATCTGCACAAATTCACGCACCATGAATCCCCCCGAACTGGTCTGGAACCAAAAACCTTTGTACGGACGACGTTCCCCCGTCATGTTCCGCAACAGATAGTCGGGCGCATTCACCATGGATCCGCCCCATCGGAGAAAGGTGAGCCCCTCCTTCTTGAAACCTGCCACGATGTCCTCGCGGCACCCCATGCGACCGAACTCGTTTGTTGGCTCGTCCTGAAGATAGACGTCATCAATCCACACCTTGCCGCCCCCCGAGGCGAGAATCAAAAAACGCGACGCCGGATCGGTCGTGTCGGGGACAAGCGAGAACTCCACCTTCGACCAGGCATCATCGCCCGGAATCTTTACCTGCGAGACGGCATACGTGATCCGCCCGTCCTGACGCTGAAGTTTCACCTCCAGTTTCCCGCAGTTCCCGCGCACGAAGAAATGCCCGACCATCTTCTTCCCTTCACGGCACGGAATCCCCCAACCGTTCAGGCCACGATTCGCCACCCCCGACGTCCCTGTTCCGGGAATGAGCAACTGGGAACGTTTGCCCCAATGGGCGAATTGATCATCTTGGCCAAAGATGCCGCCGTCCGTGGAGATGTCCGTCCACTGCCGTCCGCACGATTTGTTCCCCTCGCCGCGCGGACTATGCGGAATCACCTGCGGCGGCAACGTCTCTTCAAAACTTTCGTCGTAGAGACGCTGTGCATCCAAGCCCCCATAAATCTCGTGGTTGACATCCTCCATCCCCGTTCCGTAGAGGGTACGCGGAATCTCGGAACGGACGTCGGAAAGGTTTACCGACACCTTCACGCCGTCCGCACGAATCACCATCGCGGCAACCAATACAACCGTCAGCAACGCACAATCCAATTCACCTCTTGTCCAGTCTCTCATTCCAACACTCCTTTCCACCTTCCGATTGTGAAAAACACGTCCATAGTAACAAATGTGAAAGCCAATGGCAAAACCTCTCTGCCTTTACGTTGACCGGGCAAGCGTGTTAAGTCGGGTAAGCCGGTCACCCGCGTTCACGCGGGAATGGAAATGAGGATAAGATCCTATCCTTCATCCACCTGACCACCCAACCACTCAACCACCTGACCACCCAACTTATAGGCAATCCGCCACGCGAGAACCCAATCTATTGTTCCGGTGATTTCTTGACGGTTCTTACAGGCTAAACACAGGAATCTTCAGCGTCTCGCCGCCCTTCATCGCACTGAGGTGGGCGTACACGCCAGAGACCGTGGTGTTGAGTGCTGTCGCCACATCCACGCACACCTTGTATCCGGGCACGAGAATCGCCCGCAGGAAGTCGTCCGTGAGATACGGGTGCGAACCTCCGTGGTGACCGTTATTCTTCATGCCGGGCGGCAGACCAGCACGCACAAGCCGGAGATTCTTCACGATCGAAAAGTTGCCCGCAAAGCGGTCGTTGCGGAAACAACCCAACGTGCCGAAACAACGTCCCAGCTCGCCATCGTACCCCGGTAGCCCCCACGCGACGGTCATACGCGCACTACCGCCGTCACTCGTCTTGAAGAAGGCAACCTCACTACGGAACGGGTTCCCGTAGGAATTCTTCCGTTCCTTATAGACCGGGTGTTCATCCGGCGTACCCACGCAAGTCACCTCCGTGAAATGCCCGTGCGTGACGCATGTGTAGAAACCGTTGGAGTGGGTGGGATAGTATTGCGGCGGCAGACCGATCCGCCAGCCCTTGTACGAGCCAATCGCCCCGACCCCAACGCTGTGGTGGAAGTACTCGCCCTCGGTGTAGGCGAGCTGTCCAAACCCTCCCGCCTCGTAGATGCGTCTCATGGCGATAGCCTGCGGACGGAACGCCGTCGTCTCGAAGAGCGCGTACACGAGTCCGCCCGATTTCTTCACCGCCTCGATCATCATCGGTGCGCGGTCGAGCTGGCGTTCGCCAAGAAGGGCGGGAACTGCGCTGCAGACGTGATAACCGCGATCGAGCGCGCGCAATACGAGATCCGCATGGCTTGCCGCGTCCGTGGCGATGAACACGGCGTCCATGTTTTTACCTTCCTTGTCGATCATCTCCTCGGCGGAAGGATACGTGCGCTTCGCACCGACAACCTGCGCGAGCTTCTTGCATCGTTCGGGATCCAAATCGGTCGCCGCCACCACCTCCACGTTTGGGTGGTCCTGAAAGAAAAATACCGCGCCGAACGTACACACGCCGTACCCGGCGATGCCCACGCGCACCTTCTTGTCGCTGAACGGCTCCCACGGGCCGTCCGTCTTCGATTCGAACGACTCGTCGAAGCCCTGGATCTTGCCGATCGGGTTCGGCGCAGCCGCCTTGAGTCCCGCCGCCGCAACAAGCGCAGCCGAACCAATGAAAAAATGCTTCCTTGAAATGTCCATGCTCGTTCCTCCTGTGTTCACAGGCGAGATTATACCATCCCGCACTGTAGTCCGCCACCTTTGTTTTCATCCGATTCTTTGAGATGATTAAACCCAGATTCCTCGTTTGGGTTCTCACGCAGCGCCGCCAACTAATCGGCAGGAAATTCGAGCGGTTCACTTGGACATCGCGTCGGCAAGGAACTCCAGTCGATTGGCCACATAGACCATGCAGTTCACCCAGTCGCTGCCCTTACGCGAATCGAAGTAGGTGGGGATCGTGCCGTCGGGGCGCTGGTTGCGCGTGACGTTGTCCGCAAGCGCCTTCGCCTTTTCAAGGTAGAGCGCGTTGCCCGTGGCCTTGTACGCGGCGGCAAACGCGCCGATCATGTCGCCCATCGAGGCGTCGATCGGCGTGTAGTAGTCGTACTGTTCCAGGGCGGTGGGGGTCTTCCAGTTACGCCAGTCCATGTTGTGGATGGGGTCGCTCCACACCACGAACTGGTCCTCGCACCAATCGACCAGTTCACACCCCTCGGCGATGCGTCCCAGGGCGAAGAGGCGTATAGCCGTGTCGGCGGCGACGCCCTTCTGCAGGTTCTTGTAGGGCGGCATCGGATCCATGTCCTCGAACTGCCCGTCCCAGTTCCAAGTCTTCACGGGACCGTCCAGCACGTAGGCGAATGCGCGGTCGCGCGTCTGGGCGAACACCTCGGGAGGGGCGCAATTTATTGCGCCCGCCGTGGTCTTTTCGGGAGGGACGCAATTTATTGCGTCCGCTGCGGTCGCAACAAGTTGCGACCCTCCCGCATGAGCTTGTTCCACTCGGTCAAACAAGCCGAGGATGTAGCGACCGGGCACAAGCCGGTTTGCGCGCACGGGCGAGCCGTCCTTCTCGCGGACCTTGAGCGGCCATGTGCCGTCCGCCCCCTGCAGCTTCGCGTAGGTGTGGGCGATGGCAAGTGCGGCGGTGCGGTACTGCTTCGAATCCGCACCGTTCCCGGCACGGGTCAGAGCCTCGGCAAGTTCGAGGTAGGCGAGCGCGGCGTGGGCGGGGTAGAGCAACATGTTCTGTCCGGCGTACGCCACCGCCGTGCTGCGCCGATCACCCCAGTAGGTGGGCGGGAAGTACGCGAGCGGTGCGTCCGCCGGCTGGCTGTGCGCGATGAGCCAATCCGCCATCTTGCGGGCAAGGAAGATGGCATCGGACGCTTCGGGAGGGACGCAATTTATTGCGTCCGTCATGGTCGCGGTCGCAACAAGTTGCGCCCCTCCCGTGCTGTGGCGCACGAGCGCGCGGATCATCGAGCTGAGGATCTTAGCGGGATAGCAGTAGAGGTCGTAGCCTTTCGGCGGATCGTCGCTCGTCTTCCAGCCCTGCACCTGCTGCATATTGTAAACGGACGCATAGACCTTTCGCGCCGCCTCTCGGTAACCGCACACACCCTTGGGGTACGGTCCGTGAAACACGGCAGCGCGGTAGAACGTGCGCTCGCACGATTTCTTCGGGGAAGCGGCACTCATGCCGCTTCGCTCCGTTGCAGGAAGCGACAAGAGTGTCGCATCCCCGAGGTTCTCTACCTTCAACGTATAGTAACCCGGCGAGAGCGAATCCCAGATGTCAGCGGGAATGGGCAGCCAGGGCTTCGCCGCCGTCCAAGAATGGTAGGGCGCGTTATCCTTAACGCGCCGTTCGGCGGCTTGAGGACAAGCCGCCCTACCAGGCTCCGCCTTCTCGATCGTGAAACGATATTCGTTGGCCCCCTCCACCTCCTGGAACTCGAAGGCCGGTGAATGGATGAACGCCTTCGCGTGTACGTTCCAAAACGGGCGTACGCCCGGCACGCCCGCGCGGATGAGAGTCTTCGCGTGTTCGCGCGCGGCGATGTTCAGCCGTGCCCAGTCAACCTCGCCCCGCGCGGCGAGCGCCGCCAACAACATTCCAACCAGTAAACGAACTCTCATGACCGTACTCTCTTGTCAACGAATCGTTATGATAAAACCTTTCCGCACCCAATTCTTAAGGGTGAATTCGATCTGCGGAGCCAGCGAGATGCCCTGGGACCGTTCGCGCGGGATGAAGCCAAAGTTCCAGTTGCCGCTTCCGCAATAGGAAGCAGAGTGCAACGTGATGTGCGATGCACCCGCCGCACGCGCCGCACGGATGGCCGATGCCACGTCAAAGCTGACCTCATCCGCTCCAACGAAACTTGAGGTCACGTCAAACTGTCCGACGGACACTTCTCCCGCTCGCTTCGCGTCCGTTCTGTCGTCCGTGTTTGCCTTCTGCGTCGGCCACCCGTTGCTGAACACAGTGTTCCACGTCGGCGCGTTCGCGTCCGTCCAGTCGAAATCAGGATAGACATACAGGTTGACATGCGCACTTGAATCGTAGCCGCCGTCCACGCCTGTCGTGTAGAGCTTGAAAGTCGCCGTGTCGAAGTCCGCCGGGATTTCCGAAAGGTCGAAACGATAGAGGCCCTCGCGGGTCCCACCGTCATTGTTGCCTGCACTGTATTTGTGGACGAGCGTGGCACCCGTGCCGAACGAGGCATTGGCATCCCCTCCGTTCCGCACGTAGGTGTCGGCGCAGGCGAACACCTTGACCGTCGGCACGAGCGTGACGGATTTCACGACGCTCTCGCCGCTTGTCGTCTCGGTAATGCGGTAGGTCTGCGCCACGTTCGGCTCTGCACTTGCATCAAGGCATGTCGCCTGGGCAAGCCCCGTGGCGACCGTCTTCCACGCGCCGCCATTCTGTCGTTCGACCATGTATGTCGCGCCCTCTGCCGCGCTCGGCGACCACGCAAGCCTCAGTGCGGGTATCACGCCGCTTCTGTCAAGCGAACACGTCACCTTGTTGCCGAACGTCGCGTCCGGGTCGGGGAAGATCAGGAAGGCGGGCGCCGCGCTTGCGCCTTTGTAGATTTCCGGCCAGTTGTAATTGCTGAAGAATCCGAACGTGACCATCCGCCCGGACTGGGCCGCCGTACGCACGATTTCCGTGACGTCCGCCTCGAAATAGGGATACGCCTTGTTCTGCGTGAGATAGAAGTCCGCGACCTCGCCGTCAAGTGCCGCCGCCGATGTCACGCTCGTAGGCTTGGGGAACCAGGGTGTCGCCGTGTTCCAGGTGAGGTTCGTCTCGTTCCATGCGTCCGTGACGTAGGCCGTCACACGCAGACTGCCCGGCCCCGCAGGGAATGTGTTCTTCCCTTTGACGCGCAGTCGCACGAACGGCGCGTCTTCCAACTTCGATGGATCGAAGAGCATCACGCCGTATTGCGCAACGCCCGTGCCTATGTCGCTACGGTAGCCGACCTGGACATAGTTCGTGAACTGTCCATCATAGAAGGACATGTCCATGTTCGCCGTGCTATAGTTCGAGACGAAGGTCTCCTGCAAGGGCTTGCGGGGCGTGAGCGGGACATCGACCTTCGGCGTAACGAGGAGTCGTGGCCGCGTGCGCTCGTCCGATGACTCTTTTGAATAGAAGATGAAATAGGTGGGCGAGTCGCTCCGCATCTTGATGTGCAGTGACAGTGTGGTCTTGCCGGACGCCAGGATCTGGTTCACAAGCGGCGCCAGTTCCACGGTGTGGAACACGTTCGTGTTCGCGGAGCCGACACGCACAGCGTTCGGCGGAGTCTCCGTCGGCCACCCGGAGGCGGGACTCATGCCGGTTTGGGACGCGGCGTTGTTCCACGTCACCTCGGCCTCGCTCCAGTCCGTCTTCTCCGTCAGCTGGAACTGTACCATATTGCCCGTCGTGTGGTTTGCCTGATTTTTACTCATGCGCATAAGCAACACCGCCGAATCGACCCGCTCCGCGCCAATGCCCGACAAGTCAAACTTCAAGAAACCCTCACGGTTGTTCCGTTGGGCGAGTACCGCAAAATACCGTTCGCCGCCGTTCCCCGCATTGCTCACGCCATAGTTGCTGTTCGGATGCCCCGCCTCGATGAACACGTCATCCGTCGGGAGAAGCGTGAGCGAAGATGCGGATGTATCGACCGTCCCCTGAAACTCAAGAAGCGGATGAGACGCCACGACATCTCGGTCGGAGGAGGCGAAACTGAATGGCGTCCCGTCACCGCTATTCCCGTCCCAATATGTGTAAACGTGCAGCGCCAGACGTCCGCGCGGGGCTACCGCCTTGACTGCCTCCGTCACATCGATCGTCTGCCATGTGTCCAGCGATCCGGCAGGGACCTCTAACCGGCCACCGTGGTGTCGTTGGTTGCGAGAATCGGCGTCGCGACACGGAACTCGTCGGGCAACATGTTCCATGTAAGCGTCGATTCGTTCCACCTGTCGTTGCGCATGACGCGGAAGAAAACCGGCCATTTCACGCCAGCCGTTGTACCGCACTGCGTGACATAGAGCCTGATCCGTGCCGCCGTCACGTTTGCAAGACCCGAAACGTCGAACATCATGCAGCTCTCGCGGTTGTTGCCGAGGATGATGCCCCCGCTCGATCCGAAGTTCTTGTTTGGCTCGGTGTCGCGCACGAACGTGTCCTGCATTGGCGGACGCGACTGCCATGTCTCGTCTCCGACGGCAATCTGGAAACAACCGGCAAGAATCGTAACGATCACAAAAAACGTTTTTCCCAAATTCGCGCGCGCGATCTCCTTAAATGAATTGAAATGGCATTTATTATACACTTTTGAATGAGATTCGTCCTTCCCTTTTGCGCATAAAAATTTTTCTATTTGCGCATGATTGGACTTTACAGGGACGATGTGGTTTGTTACGGTTTTCTCATGTATCCAAACACAAAAGATATTCCCAAGATCCTCATTCTCTCGACGCTCAACCTGAAGGGCGGGCGTTCGGGATGTCGCGGCATTCTCGATTACGCGCACAAGCATGGTCCATGGCGATGCCTCCTCTTGGAAGGGCGAACGGGGGAACAATTGCTCAACATCAAGCGGCTTGCCATCAGCGGGGTCATCACGCACACGCTATCCCGCCATGAAGCCGCAATCGTCGCCTCTCTCCAGGTCCCCGTCGTCGTCACCGAGCCGTGGCCCGAAATGCTGGCGCCGGATTTCCCTATCGCGAACGCACCCTACGTGAAGATGGATTCGCACGGCGTCGGCGTACTGGCAGCGGAATACTACCTGAAGCGCGGCTACCAGGCTTTCGCTTACGTCGGTGAACCGCTTGGCATGTACTGGTCTGCCGATCGTCTGCGGGGATTCACGGAAACCTTGGCAAAAGCGGGGTTCGGATGTGTAATTTACGATACCTTCAACCAACGGGAACGTCGCAACTGGGATGTGGAACGTCCTCGCATGATCCGTTTCCTCCAGAAACTTCCCAAGCCCACCGCCATCTTCGCGGCAATGGATGGCCGCGCGCGCCTCGTGCTGGATGCCTGTGCGGAAGCGGATATCCGCGTCCCGGAAGAGATCGCCGTCCTCGGAGTCGATAACGACCCCATCCTTTGCGAATCGACGGTTCCCACCCTCTCCAGCATTCGCACCGGGGGATTCCGGCGAGGTTTGAAGGCCGCCGAGATGCTGGACGAACTCATGCACGGACATCCCGTCACGCACCGAAATGTGCTTATGGGACCGCTCACGGTCGTCACGCGAGAATCGACCGGATATGATGCCATGCGCGACCCTTTCCTTGCCCGCGCCCTTCGCTTCATCCACTCGGTCGCCCCGCGCCACCGCATCTGCGTGGGGGATGTTGTACAGGCGGCAGGCTGTTCACGCCGGTATATCGAACAACACTTCCGCACACGGCTCCACGCCACGGTTCGAGACATTATCCTGCAGACGAAACTGGAGCGGGTTCGGGCATTGTTGGAGGAAAGCAACCTTTCCATCGGCGAGATCGCCGAGCAATGCGGTTTCGTGAACGAAAGCCACCTCGCGGTTCTCTTCCGAAAGGCCGAGGGGATCTCCATGCGAGACTACCGCAAGCAAAACCGTGAACCTCCAGACAATTGAACCTTGACTCCGCTGTTACCTTTCCCGAACAATGGTTTTTATCTCTCGCAGAGGCGCAGAGACGCGGAGATTTTGTGGGTTTACAATAGTTTCCCGAACCATGTTCGGTTCACCTATCGGGTGAAGGAGCGTCCCCGTCAGCGCAGTCCGTCAATACCGCTTTTTCATTTCAATCCCCCTGTTTTCGGGTCTTTCTAGCCTACTCTGCATCCTCCGCGTCTCTGCGAGAGATTTTCAAACTAGATTTTAGGTTCAATGGTCTCAAGAGAGGAAAGAAATTCGAAACGGATGGGAACCGGGGCTACCTCAGGGCGGGGCGTCTGCAAGGCGAGCGGAGTCCGGCACGGCCAAAATTCCTCGACACGAACTTCGGGATAGAAATCGGAATAATGGTGTACTATAATACCGTCATTCAGGAACGGAACAAAGTGTACTGTCTGTGGACGAGTGGCACGAATGAAAAGAAGGAGAAAATCGGATGAAGAAGAGGATGATTACGATGACGGCAATCTTGGCAACCGTGTCCTGCACGATTGTCTCGGCACAAGCAGTTGACGCCGCGCACAAGGTATCAGATTTCCAGGTCAAACTCACTGGGGTGGCGGTCGCCAGCGCGGAACTGGATGACGAGAAGGTAACTCCGTTGCCACCCGAAACGCACATCGTCGTTTCGCCGGGAAAACTCGCGATGTTCTTTCTGGAATACGACTTTCCGCCAGATGTGAAGTCACATCTCTTCCTTGGAGCCAACTTCCCCAAGGCTGATACAAATGAAAACCCGTTTGGGTCAAGCGGTTCACGTCTTTACTCCGGCAAGGGAAAACTTCAACGAGTTCTCATCATCATGCCCGATGACTACGGCAAGCCGATCCTCCTCCAGTCGGTGCGGGTAAGCGGCGAAATTGAGGCAGGAGAAGACGCGCCCCGAAACAACTCCTTTTTCATCCGTGATTTTCCAGTCCATGTATTGTTTGCAAAGGAAAAGGACAAGGACAGCACCGAGATGAACGTTCTGGAACCTAGTCCGGCTCCGCAACCGGATCCGACACTGGGGGTCATCCCTGCGGATCAGGTGAAGCGCGCGAAAAAGACCTCCTCGACTCCCTTCGGATTCACGGACAACCTAGACGAGGCACTCGCTAAGGCAAAGGCCGATGGGAAACTTGTCTATGCCTGTTTCTCCGGAAGCGACTGGTGCGGCTGGTGCATGAAGCTGGAGAAGGAGGTACTCTCACAGCCCGCCTTCCTTGGAGGTGTCACGAATGACTTCCTGCTCGTGTTCATCGACTTGCCAGAGAATCAGAAACTGCTTTCCAAACATGCCAAAACCGCAAACAAGGGATTGGTCAAGAAGTACCGCATCGAGGGCTTCCCGACCGCACTGATCCTCGACGGCGATGGCAAAAAATTGGAGAGACCGGTTACAGGCAGGGTGGTGCCGAGGCGTATGCCAAGCATCTCATGGAGTTCCGCCGAAATCCTACCGCAGGGAACAAGGGCAAATAAGCCCGCTTCCCGTTCTTCGCGAGGAAATACAAATGGGGCGGGGTGCTTCGCGCCAGTTCTGTGTTCCTGCGCGAGGACGCATAAAAAGCAGAGATGTACCCAATCAGCAAGGGCGCATCTGCGTTTTTCACCGTGATCCAGGTAGATGCCTGCGATACCGAACGCGGAGATTCAACCTCACGCAAAGTCCGCCATGTTCGCTAAGGAAGGAATCATCCTAGATTCCTCGTTTGGGTTCTCACGCAGAGCCGCAGAGGGCGCAGAGCAGGCTAGAAAGGCCCGAAACAGCGGAATTTTAAATGAAAAAAACGGTATGGTCGGACTGCAAGGAAGGGGACGATCCTTCACC
>JAFSTA010000148.1 GCA_017450695.1 Kiritimatiellia bacterium
CGTAAGTTCCGTATATCCCGTGGTGAATCATGGCGCTTTGGAATTGTTCAGACTTTCACCATTTGGGTGAATCCGTTTTCTGTCGTAACGTATGTGCGGGGGATCGAAAAGCCTCTGTTTCCGGCACTTTCTCTGCGTACTTTGCGGTCTCAGCGCCTCTGCGTGAGAACCCTGACGAGGAATCTAGGGGCAACAAAGGTTTGCCGTGTTCAAACACAGAAGTTTTCATGTCATGGCCTCACGCCAAGTTCGCCAAGTACGCGAAGTGGCCGACTTCCTTCCCTTTGCGGACTTTGCGTGAGGTTGAATCTCCGCGTTCGGTATCGCAGGCATCGATATGGATCACGGTGAAAAACGCAGATGCGCCCGTGACTTGGGTGCCGCCCCTTTTCTTCTTTCCTTTTGTTATTGGCTTTGGTAAACTGAAATCCATGAACTACTACAAAACCATTCTCTTTTTAGCGCTGGCGGTCTCCGCCGCATTCTCGTCCGAATACTCGTTTTGGAAGATGCCCCAGCTGCACTCGAAACATCAGGATCTACAGCAACAGCTCATGCAAGTGGTTCGCAACGGAAACACGGAGGCGATGGAAAAAATCTGCCGCGCCGGTGTCGAGCTGCTGCCGATGGACGCGACGTGGCGGTATAATCTGGCTTGCGCCCTCGCCTATCGCAAAGACAAGACCGAAGCTCTGGATACCCTGGAACGCGCGATTGAACTGGGCTTTAACAACCGCAAAGAAATCGCGCAGGACAGCGACCTGAAGCAACTCTCCGGCTCCCCCCGTTTCGCCCAGCTGCTGGACAAGGCCGATGAATCCAGAAAAAGCGGATCGCATCGTTCCGCCACGCAGACGATGTTCATGGGGGCACCCGCCACCATCACCTCGTCCAACACCGTCTGGAACTATGCCGCGTCCTGCTTCCAGTCACTGATCCAGCTCCGTCCCGCAGGTCCATCGAGCATCGCCGCCTACACCAACCACTATCACGGTCCCGCCCAGGCGAAGATCCGCGCCTGGATGGCGGACGAAACCGCAAGCGGAAATTTCGGCGACATCTACCTGAACCAGGACAGGGGGCACTCCAAGCTCGAAGTCACCAACTTTCCCGGACTCACCCCCTTCTTCTACGAGAAGGACGCCCAGAAAGAAAATCTAGACACGCAGATGCCGCGTATCCTCTTCCCGAATCCCGTACTGGGCAACTGCTCGATGGCGATGACGGATGGCCCGTATTGGCGAAGTTTGCCGCGGGCCATGTTGTCCAACCCATTTTTATCCCAACTCTCCGTACAGATGTTTTTAAACAACCAAATGTGGTTCTACCCCGCGCACAAGGATTACACCGCCGCGACCGGAGACGTCTTTCCCGCGAACATGACGTTCATCATGGTCAGCCAAGGCTCTTCTTTCACGGACAAGCCGTTTCTCCGTGCGTTCGCCGCCGCGCTCGCCGCCTACCGCCCCAAGATAAAACAGTCGCTAACCGCGCAGAAACTCCTCTTCCCGACAACCGCCGCGTTATTCCGCTATTCCCTGCGGACGGTAAAGACTCCCGAAGCCTACTATACGGGAGCCGCGCACCCCGTTGTTTTCAACTCGAAAAACATGGATGTGGACAAACTGGTGGAACTCGCGCATAACTTGACCCTGGAGGAGGTGCCGCCCCTCCCCTTCGTACATGTGATCCAAGAACAGGGCTGCACGAACGGTGTCGATTACTTCGAACAGCAGGAACTGTCCGAAGGTTTCTGCCCCACCCCGCTCAACGTCAGCCGGATCGCGCGGAATGTTCGGATACGCGACCGAAAAATCGCCATTCGGGCAGAGGCGATCTCTCTTCAAGGCAAGCCCCCCATCCGCTTCCGCTGGGCAGTCTTGCAGGGGGATCCGAAAAAGGTCCGCATACACCCGACCAAAGAAGACGCCAGCGAGGTGGAAATCACGGTCACGGAACATACCGCCGTTCCGAAACAAGCGGACAGACCTGACGTATTCGCCAGCACCCGCATCGACATCGGATGCTTTGCCCAAGGTCCCGGAAAATATGCCTCCCTTCCCGCCATCTACAGCGTCTATTATCTTCCAAACGAGATGCGTACATACCGAGAGGACGGGCAAATCCAATCGGTCGATTACACAAACCCGTCGCACGCATACGCAGATCCCTCGCTCACACTTCCCAAACTTTGGAAGGACGAGTATCACTACACGAAGGATGGGGTCTGTACCGGATGGACACGCACGTTCGGGAAGAAAACAACTGAATTCACCTACGCCGGACACCGTGTGCTGGAGACAGACCGGCAAGGCAGACCTGTCAAGGCCTGCGCGGTCGATTACCTGCCTCGCAAGAGTACTTCCCCGAATCTTCCCCCGATACTCTCCTATGCCGATTCCCTCCAAACCTTCACCTACCGGTACGCCAACAACGAAGACCGTATCGGCACCTGGAAAGTCGACAACTGATGGAAACAGGTTGGTGGCGGTTGGCGCCGCCAGCGGGAAAGCTGAGAAGCTGATCAGAAGGGATGTACGACAGGCGACCGGCGTATCTCGCATATCCGCCGTTTCATTTTCTCACGCAGTATCGCGAACCGCAGAGAGAATGAGAGTTGTGTGGGTCGCGCCCCGTCGCGACCGCAACGCTTACTCGGTTGAACACGCTCGCGAGGTGGTCTCCAATTCAATCAAAATCGGCATTTTCCCTTCGGCGGAAAATTTGGTACACTATCGCCCATGATGAACGAACCCATAGATGAAACGGATTACAGTGAATTGCGCCAAGCGGCCTGTCTCACCATTGCCGGAAGCGATAGCGGCGGGAATGCCGGTGTACAGGCTGACCTGCGGGCGTTCCATGCGTTCGGCGTTCACGGTTGCACGGTATTCACCGCGCTGACCGCGCAGAATCCGTTCGGCGTGAACGCGGCCGTCGCCGTCGCGCCGGAATTCGTGTCGCAACAATTCGACGCCGTGATCGACCTGTACGACATCCGCGCCATGAAATGCGGCATGTTGGCGACTGCGGCGAATGTCGAGGTTGTTGCCGAACGTTTCTCCCTGTATCCGCGCATCATCCGAATCGCCGATCCGGTTATGATCGCGACCAGCGGCGCCCCCTTGTTGGAAGAAGAAGCGATCGAATTGCTCAAGGAACGCCTTCTGCCGAACGCGTCGCTGATCACCCCCAACATTCCGGAGGCGATGGCGCTTGCCGATCGCCAAGAGCAGCCCGCCGACTTGGGCGCGTTGGCAAAGGAACTTGCCCAGCGCTTCCAGTCTCCCGTTCTGCTGAAAGGCGGACACGGAACGGATGCGCGCGCCGAAGACTTCCTCGCCGACGGGATCTCCCTTTACCGGATTTCCACGCCCGTCGTGGATGCACCGTTATCGACGCATGGAACCGGTTGCTCGCTCAGCGCCGCGATCGCCGCATCCGCCGCATGCGGTCGCTCCCTCATCGACGCGGTTGTGGAGGGCAAGGCGTTCGTGTACGAGACGATCCGCACCTCGATTTCCGTCGGCGATTCGGTGGCCGTGTTGGGTATCGTCAAGAAAATCCCCGTGAATCAAGTTGTTGTGAAGGAAGAGAAATGACACAGTTAGAAGCAGCGAAAAAAGGTCTTGTCACGGATGCGATGAAAACCGTGGCGGCGGATGAACATCTCCCGGTGGAACGGGTATTGGAGTCTGTCCAGTCGGGCCGTGCAGTCATTCCCTGCAACCCCGCCCATCAGAACATTCACCCGGTCGGAGTCGGACGGATGTTCACGACGAAAATCAACGCGAATCTCGGGCGTTCGACCACGACTTCCGGCAAGGGCGACGAACTCTTCAAACTCGACGTCGCCTTGCGGGCGGGAGCGGATTTCGTGATGGACCTGAGCGTGGGCGAAGACCTCCGTTCCATCCGGCAGGGGATGTTGGATGCCTCCCCCGCCCCGCTTGGAACCGTTCCCGTTTACGAGACGATTTCCCGGCTCAAGGGAGATATTCCCGTAATGAATCCCGACCTTCTGTTGGATGTGATTCGCGAACAGGCGGAACAGGGTGTGGATTTCATGACGCTCCATGCGGGACTCCTTCTGCGTGACATCCCCAAAGCGATGTCGCGCGTGATGGGGATCGTCAGCCGTGGCGGCGCGATTATGGCGGAGTGGATGCAGAAGAACCATGCCGAGAATCCGCTCTACGCCAACTGGGATCGCGTGATGGACATTTTGGCGGAACATGACGTGACCGTCTCACTCGGCGACGGACTTCGTTCCGGTTGCCTGGCCGATGCCAGCGACGCGGCGCAATTTGCCGAACTCGATGTACTCGGAGAACTGGTACGCCGTTGCCGAGAACGAGGCGTTCAGGTCATGGTCGAAGGACCGGGTCACATCCCGTTCAACCAGATCCAGATGAACATGGAGCGCGAGCAGGAAATCTGTGAAGGAGCACCCTTCTACGTGCTCGGCCCCGTCGTGACGGACATCGCACCGGGATACGACCATATCACATCGGCAATCGGTGCAACAGCTGCCGCCACCTACGGTGCCTCCCTGCTCTGCTATGTCACCCCGGCAGAACACCTCGGTCTGCCCGATGCCGACGAAGTACACCGCGGAGTCATCGCGTACAAGATTGCCGCTCACGCAGGCGACGTAGCACGCGGACTCCCCGGCGCGCGCGAACGCGACGACCAGATGGCGAAAGCCCGCGCCGCCTTCGACTGGAAGGCGCAATTTGAGGTCTCGCTTGATCCGGAATGCGCCCGCAAACGCTGGCAGAAAACCCGCGTCTGCACGGGGGCGGAAGACGACGACCACTGCTCCATGTGCGGCAAGGAATTCTGCGCCGTCCGTACCAGCAAACGAATCCGCGAACAGGCGAATTCGGGAACAGCAGTCAATCGAGAGTAGCCAGCCGAGACGAAAAGACAGAAGCGAACAAATCGGAACGCGCTTCTGTGGATGGCATAGCATGACCGCCTCCAGTTGTCCTGTGTGAGGTCGTGCGGTTTCATTTGTTCTCTGCCCACGCATTCATGCGCGGGTTTCTCCCGAAATTCCACATTAAAACCGGAAACTTGAGCCGCCATCTAGAATTGCCTGATCCATGACATTTTTACGCAAAAAGATTCTGTTTCTTATCGGTAAAAAATGGTAAAATTTTTCCCGTTACCGAATTCGTGAGCTATGAGAAAGGGGTTTCAAAATGAAGGGATTGATTTTGTCTTGTTCTTTGCTGGCATCGTTTTTCGCGATGGGGGCTGCCGATACCGCCAAACCAAAGGCGCGTGTGCCACCGGAATGGATGCAGCAGGGCGTAATCTACCAGATCCAGCCGCGCGCGTTCACGCAGGAAGGAACGCTGAAGGCGGCAACTGCCAAACTCCAGCACGTTGCCGACACCGGCGCAACCATCGCCTACCTCTGCCCCGTCTTCGTGGCGGATGACGACATGGATCAGCAGTACTGGAGCCCGCGCCAGATCAAGTCGGGTTTCAACAATCCGCGAAACCCCTACCGCATGAAGGACTACTATCACGTCGATCCGGAGTACGGGACGGATCAGGACCTGAAGGATCTCGTGAAGGAGGCGCATCGGCTCGGGCTCCGCGTCATGCTGGACATGGTCTATCTCCACTGCGGTCCGAAGCCGGTATTCCTCACCGAGCATCCTGAATTCTTCATCTATGAACCGAATGGCGCGATCAAGAACGCGGGCTGGCGCTTCCCCGCCCTGAACTACGACTCGAAGAAGCTGCGCGAGTACCTGATCGCCAACATGCTCTACTGGGTGCGCGAGTTTGACGTGGACGGATTCCGCTGCGATGTGGCGGACGGGATCCCGCTCGACTTCTGGGAAGAGGCTCGTGAACAGCTCGACAGGCTTCGCCCGGACATCGGGATGCTGGCGGAGGGACGCCGCCGCGAAAACCTCTTGAAGGCGTTCGACGCGAACTACGGCTGGAAGGTCTGTTCGGAAACGTTGATCCCGATCCTAGACGGAAGATCCAAGAAATCGGGAGAACCTTTTACCGTGAGGGATCTGCAAGCCCGCTGGCAGGAAGTGAAGAACTGGGTACCCGAAGGAGGCCATGCAATCCACTTTACCGCCAACCACGATACGGTGAACGAAGAGTACGAAAACCGTCGCGAGACGCGCCTGGGACACGCGAACCAGGCGGCGGGACTCGTCACCTGTTTCCTGCTGGACGGAATTCCTTTCCTCTACAACGGACAGGAGATTTGCGACGACCACCGTCACAGCATCTTCGGTCGTTCCGCGATCAACTGGGCGAATGCCAAGACGCCTGCCGGAGAGGCGCGCCTTGCGTTGGTCAAGCAACTTTGCGAACTGCGCAAGCGCGAGAACGCGCTCTCCAACGGAGAGGTGCGTTGGCTGAAAACAGACCAGCCGGATTCGGTCGCCGCGATTCTCCGCTCTACCGGCAAAAGCCGCGACATTCTCGGAATTGTCAACCTCAGCAAAAATCCGGTAAAGGTCATCGTCTCCGAGGAAGACACAGGAAACTTCATCCCGTTGTTGACCGGAGGTGCCAAACCTGTTCCCGGCGGGTTTGAGCTGGAAGGCTACGGCTACCAGATCGCGCTGCGGAAAGCTGCCGACGTAATGAGCGCGGAATTCTGGAAAATCTGGAATCCGGACGAACAGAAGCAAATCGATGCAGACATCGAAAAATACCGCAAGGCGGATGTGACCGTTTCCGATTTGCCGAAAGACGCGGAGGTGAAGATCGAACAGATTTCGCACGACTTCCTCTTCGGTGCGCACATCTTCAACTTTAATCAGCTCGGCACGCCGGAACGAAACCGCCGTTATCGTGAACTCTACGGAACCCTCTTCAACGAGGCGACTGTCTCGCTCTACTGGAAAAAGTTCGAGCGCGTTCCCGGATACCCGCGCTTCGCCGACAGCGGCAACGACCTAGAGGCCTGGTGGAACTCCTGCGCCAATCCGAAAGAGCAGTTCCATTGGCGCCGTCCCGCCAGCGATGCCCCCGTCGCTTACTGCAAGAGCCGCGGGATTTGGATTCACGGACACCCGCTGACATGGGCGAACGAACGCTGGCAGTATCCGGAATGGCTCTATGAACAATTCTGTCCGCAGGAGGAAAAGGAAAACCTGAAGGCACTGACCGGTGACGCCTGGAAGAAGGCAACACCGCAGGAACTTGGAAAGCTCGCGCCGAAGTTCCTCGCCGAGATCAACCGCCTCATGGAACAGCGCATTCGCGAAATCGCCGCACGGTACAAGGACACGATCAACAGCTATGACGTGGTAAACGAAAGTGCCATGTTCATGCCGGGGGCAGACGACGCGTCGATTCCCGTAGTCAAGACCAGTTCCGTCAAGACGATGATGCCGGGCGGCTACACGACGGCTTCCTTCAAGTGGGCGGACGACGCATTTCCGAAATCGGTATCGCTGAACATCAACGACTTCCGAAATGGCGAGATCTATTGGAAGCAGATCCAGGACCTTCAGGCGCGGGGCTGCCGCATCACGCGCATGGGTTCGCAAATGCATCTCTTCAACCCGCAACAGACGCAGGATGTCGCGGATGGCAAGATCGTCAAAATCAGCGACGGTTCCGAACTGACACCGCAGGGAATCCGCAAGCAGTTCGAGGAACTGTCGAAAGCGGATTTGCCGATCATCCTCAGCGAGATTACCATCACGGCGCCGAACGACAATGCCAAGGGGCGGCAGGTGCAGGCAACGGTCGCACGTAATCTCTACCGAATCTGGTTCAGCATCCCGAAGATGATCGGGATCGTCTGGTGGAACGTGGTCGATGACTGCGGCGCCCCCGGCGAGCCGACGACCTCGGGACTCTTCACCCGCGCGATGCAACCGAAACCCTCGTACTACGCGCTCAATGAGTTGATCCACAACGAGTGGAAGACACGCCTTACCACGCGTACGGACGCAAACGGGAACGTGTCGTTCCGGGGATTCCGAGGCAAGTACCGCATTTCTTACGCAGAAGGCGGCACCTTCAAGACTCGTGAGATCCACGTCCAGTAAACTCGCACAAACCAGGAGAACACAAGCATGAAACAGCTAGTTGGATTTTTCGCTCTTGCGGCTCTCGCGGCAATCACGGGAATGGCGGATGAGATGTTCCCGTTCGTCATTTCCTACGATTCCCCCGACAACGTCGTGAACTTCTCGCATCTGCTGGAGAAGCCGGCAGGGGCGAGCGGACGAATCCGCGTGGAGAACGGACATTTCGTCAACAACAAGGGGCGTGTCCGGTTCAACGCAACGAACCTGACGGGCCCCGCCAACTTCCCCACGCACGAGGAGGCGGAGAAGCTGGCGAAACGTCTGGCGCGTTTTGGGTTCAACTGTGTCCGGCTCCACTACATGGACTGGGACTACGGCAATTTCAAGGAAGAGGCGCAGCATGCGCTGACCGCGATCGAACCGAACACCAAACGGAACCTCGATCCAGTTCAACTGGAACGTCTCGACTACCTGATCTACCAGCTGAAGTTGCAGGGGATTTATGTCAACATCAACCTGCATGTCGCCCGTGATCTGGATGAGCTGGACGGGTTCAAGGGCGCGCACCCGTGGGCGAACAAGGGACTCGACAATTTTGAGCCGCGCATGATTGAACTCCAGAAGGAGTATGCGAAAAAACTGCTCCAGCATATCAACCCCTACACCAAACTCCCTTACACCACCGATCCCTGCGTGGCGATGGTGGAGATCAACAACGAGAATGCCATGCGCCGTAAATTCTCCAGCGGTTTTGACCAGCTTGGTCCGGCGTTCCAGGAGGAGGCGAAACGCCAGTGGAATGTTTGGCTCAAGAACAAGTACCAAACCTACGAGGCGCTGGCTGAAGCCTGGAAGATAACGGCGAAACCCATCGGCGAAGAATTGGTAAGCGACGGCAAATTCGACACGCCGATCACCATCGACGGGAAACAGTGGATCCTGCAGAAGGGGAAGAGCAATGTCTCACTCAAAACGGTCAATGGCGTCCTGCAAATCACCGTTACTGAGTCTGACAACCTCTTCCCGAAACTGCTTCGCCCCGTCCCACTCCAGAATGGCGAGACGTACACGCTCTCCTTCCGTCTCCGTAAAGTCAAAGGGAGCGTCGGTGATGAAATCGGATACGCAGTCGCCGACGGGATCAACGGGTGGAAGGACTGCGGAACACACGGCACCTTGCCGAATGTCGGAAAGGAATGGCAGAGCCTCTCCGTTCCCTTCTGCGCGGCACTGGCAAAGTCCAACCGTGCGCAGGTGCAGATCACCCGTTTCAAAGAGGGTGTCTATGAACTGGACGATGTCTCTCTCCGCATAGGCGCGACAAACTCCATCACACTAGGAGGCAAATCGCTGAAAGACGGCACAATCCCCCTCTTCTCCAGCAAAAAAATCTCGTCCGCGCAGGTCCAGAAAGACCATATCGCCTTTATCCACGATACGGAGTTAGCTTACTGGAAAGGATTCTGCGACTATCTGCATCAAGAACTTGGACTTCTTGCCCCGGTTTCCGGTACACAGCTCGGCTACAGTTTTTCAGACGTGCAGGCTGCCTTAGATTATTGCGACGACCATGCCTACTGGCAGCATCCGAGTCCGGTCAGCGGAAACTGGAAAATCGGCAATGACAGTATGGTGAACAGCCTCGGGCGCGTCAACGCATTGACAGAGAGGAGGAAAACTGTTCCGACCAAGCCATACACCGTCAGCGAGTACAACCATCCGTATCCGAACTTCTACGGCGCGGAAGGACAGCCGTTCCTGAGAAGCTACGGCGCGGCATACGGTTGGGATGGCGTGTTTGAATACACCTACAACCATCGCAACTTCTTCGAACCGGATCACAACACCTACTTCTTCAGCATCGTCGCGCGAACCGACGTTCTGGCACACATGCCGGCCTGCGCCGCCATCTTCCTACGGCAGGACGTACGCGAAGTCGCCGACGTAGCAGCCAACCTCTGGACGGGCAAGGAAACGCTCCTGACCTCGCAAAGCGGTGAATTGATCTGGAACAAAGAGATTCCGGGAAAAGGATACTTTACGGTTGACACCGCGAACACGAAGCTCTTTACCGGCTTCCCCGAAAACCGCACGATTCAGCTCGGCGGCGTAACACTCCAAATCGGCAAGACCAGCCTTGGCTGGACAACGATCTCGCTCACCACCCACAAGGGACAGGGATTTGAGAAGGCGGGTTCCTCCCTGCTTACCGCAACCGGACTCTCGCACAACAACGGAGCGAAATTCCAGCACAGCAAGAACGGCATCTTTACACGCGGTGACGACTGGGGCAAGGGACCTGTCATGAACGAAGGAATCCCAGCCGTGATCACACTCCCCGCAACGCCGGAACAAATCGCTTGCTTCGCACTGGACGAGAGCGGGAATCGCAAGCAATCGATTCCCGTGACGAAAGCTGCCGACGGCAAGGCCGCGATAGAGATCAGCCCCAAGTACAAAACCGTCTGGTACGAAATCCTTCACCGCTGATCCTTGCCACTGAAGAAAGGAAGGGAAACGTCTTCGTTGCCCGAGCACGGTTGGGCGTGTCTTGTCGCATGTCGCGTTTGTTCAGCAACAATCGACACATGACGACAAACACGCCTGTCCCGTGGATGTTCGAGTAGGACACGCTACTCGCGGATTCCTTGCGGCGTGAACGCGGGTTGTCATCCCGTTCTCAATTCGGTTTCTCGTGTCACCTCCCAACGGGATAACTATAGATTCCTCGTTTGGGTTCTCACGCAGAGCCGCTGAGGTCGCAGCATACGCAAAGAATGCGCCGAAAACAGAAGATTTTCAATCCCCCGTACACACAGAAAACGGAGTCACAAAAATGGTGAAAGTCTGCAAAATTTCAACGCGCCATGATTCACCACGGAATACACGGAACTCACTGAATCACCGTTCCAAAATGCGGATGATTTTCCGTGAATTCTGAGTATTCCGTGGATTTCAACTTGTCCAACGGAGGAATGGCTACCATTTCTTTTTGCGCACGATTCCCTGAAGTGTGGAGTAGAGCGAGTAATCGGCAGGCGCGATCACCTGATTCCGCAACAGGACATCAAAACCTTTCAACGTACCTGTCACGTAATTGCGGACCGCATCCAGTTCCTTTTCCGGGAGCGATTTCAATGTCGCTTCATAACCGGCGCAAAGCGTCTTGGCCGCTTCTGTGTACTTGGGGAGCTTCGAATAAGAAAGCACCTCCAAAATCGCGTTGACGTTCCGGACATCCGGTTTCGCGGGGTCGATCTGGGCAAAGAGCTTGGCGGCGATCTGCTCACGAAGGGCTCGTACATCTTCTTCCTTCGCGGACATGACTGAATGCGTGGTGTTTGCCCAGCGCGAAGGAATCTCGCGAATCCAGATGTTGCGGAAAGGCACCGGATCCCCATGGTCCTGCAACTTCCACGGTAGCTTGGTGGGATGTGGAACCAACGGACGACGCACACGGTGTGTACTCATTCCCTCCAGTTCCCAGGCGTCCTGCACGAGCACGCCGTTGTGGAACACGGTGATGGTTCCCGCATGGACGAGATTCGTCCCGTCCCAGATCGGCTGGTGAAACACGATGTCGTAACTCTGCCATTCTCCAGCCGGGCGGCTCGCGTTGACGAGCGGCGGATTCTCCGCATAGGCGGAACCGGCAATCCCGTCGGGATAATTGCGCGTCACATCGGCATTCGGATCGGGGTCGTATGAATTGAGAATCTGGATTTCGTACATCCCCATCGGGAAGACCCCGGAGTTGCCGCCCAACTGTCCATGCTTCTGCGCATCGGCGACAGGACTCATCCATTCGACGTGGAGTTGCGCGTCGCCGAACGCCCGCTTGGTACAAGCCATGCCGGAACGCGGAACGCAGACAAACAAGCCGTCTTTCACGCGCCACTTCGTCGGATTTCCTCGATCGTCACACCAGTTCTCATCGACACTCTTCTGTGTCCCGTCAAACAAAACGATCGCGTCGGAAGGAGGTTTACCGGCAGGCGTCTCCACCTGTTTCGGATACGGACGGTTAAAATCGTGCACCGCCCAAGCGTGCTTCGCGTCCGGCGTGTCACCGTACAACCCGAAAATCCCACGTTCAGCCGCCATCAGCTGAGAAGCGGCACACACAAAAAGAACCAGATAGAGAAGTGTTTTCATGCAGGTAGTATAACAAGCAAGGACCTGAAGTTCAATGCCAAATCGCTGAGAGCGTAGGGCGCGAGAGGGGTAAGCCTGTTTAGGCTAGGGAGATTCTAGAAGCTCTAGGGGTTCTAGAGGGACTAGAGATTCTAGACGGTGCAGTGCGGGCTAACCGCCCCCCC
>JAFSTA010000149.1 GCA_017450695.1 Kiritimatiellia bacterium
AAAGAATGAAATCTCCTCTTCACCATTTGGGTGAGATGGATAAATACACCATCTCAAACAACAATTGGCCTTTTGCGCCATTCCTATGCGTTCTTTGCGTTCTTTGCGGCTGAAACAAAAATCAACGGAGGTTTTTAGGGTAATATGAAAAATGGCACATTATTGAAGAATCACGAATAATGTGCCATTCGTTAGAGGCCTCAAAAAGCCAGCCCGTTCAGTCATATCCAAACGTCTATATCTCGCCCGTTTCCTCACCGCCTGTACTTCGCGAGTTGCGGTTGCTTTGCGAGAAGTATTATGCCATCTTAATCGTCACATGCTTCCCAATGGCGGCGTACAAGGAGTAGCGAATTTTTCCGAGAATTTCATACGAAGGATCGCCGTTCAGCTGGGACGTACTGTCATTCGAATGGCAAAAATGGTACTTTTTTGACAGACGTCAACTTCCATATTGACAAATTAGGGGCATTTATGGTACTATTTTGACATGAAACTTTTCGATTTAGCATATAGTATCGCCACGGAGAACCACGGAATCCTCACAGCAACCGAGGCTAGGGCAAATGGAATCGCCTCAAAAGATCTCGTGCGATGGGTTCGGCTTGGACGGTTCATCAAGTGTGGGAATGGCGTCTACAAGTCAACGCAGTATCCGTATTCTGAAGACGATCCATACGCCATAGCCGTGGCGCAATGCGGTAAAGATGCATATCTTTGCGGAGAATCGGTAATCGGACTGTTACGCCTGATGCCTGTCAGCGTCGACACCATCCACGTCCGCACACCGCACCGTCTGCGACGGAAGCTCCCGGATGGCTACGAAACAAGTGCAGGGAAGATTGGATACGTTCCTGTCAACATTGGTGGAATCATGTGCCAAAAGCCCTTCGACGCCATTAGAGAATGCATACCCAGCCACATGGGCGAGCGACTTCTGCAGGCGGCGCAGACGGCGTACACGACAGGACACATAGGCAAGGCTGAACTCGAAAAGCTCAAGGAGGAAATCACCCATGCCCGATAAAAGCACAATGAGGCCTCCTCGCAACGAACACGAGCTTGAATTGCGTCTGGTACGGCTTCTCGATAGCGACAACCAGAAAATGCTCGTGATGCGGGCGACGATGGCAAACGCGATCGTTGGGCAATTCCTTCCCCGTGGAGCCATCCTCAAAGGAGGCGGGGCACTCCGGTTCCGCTATGGAAACGCCTACACGCGAAACACGATCGACTTCGATACGACTCGGCGAGGTGACTTGGATACGTTCCTGGAAGCACTCCGATCTTCATTGGAAGTTGGATGGAACGGCTTTACAGGACAGATCGTTATTCTCCCCCAGGCTTCGCCCAAAGGAGTTCCGGTCGAGTATGTGATGCAACCCGTGGACGTAAAGCTCCGCTACAAGGGACAATCCTGGTGTACTGTCAACGTCGAGATATCGCATGACGAGGCGGGAGCGTCCAATGTGTGCGACTATGTTCCCCCGCCTGAAGAGGTACGTGAGACATTTCACCAGCTCGGATTCCCCGATCCGGCCCCGGTTGCGTTGATGACGCTTGAACACCAAATGGCCCAGAAGATACACGCCGTCAGCAATCCATCCGACCGCAACCAGCGCGCGCACGACTTGATTGACCTTCAGGTCATCATGAAAGAAGGTAACGTCAACCTTTCAAAGGTACGGGAGATATGCCAGAGGCTGTTTCCGCAAAGGCGAATGCATACCTGGCCGACTCCGATAACAATACGCGATGGATGGGATACCATCTACAACGCCCAAAAACGCGACCTGAACGTTCTGGGGGACGTCAAAGATGCCGTCGTTTGGGCAAACGAACTGATCACCTTGATTGACAAAGCGTAACAGCCGTGGTCCTCAGTAGAACGGGCTGCCTGCCCGTTCAGTCCACTTCCAAGCGTGTAAACTGGTCATATATCTCGCCCGTTTCCTTACCGCCTGTACTTCGCGAGTTGCGGTTGCTTTGCGAGAAGCGCTTCCCAATCGTTATCTTCCAAATTCTCCCACGGGCACTTGTCCGCGAACTGCGGCTGCCCCGAAAGAAGCCCGCCCCAGAACGGAGGATCCTTGGACTCTAGAAATATCGCCTTGTCGCAGAACAGAAACATCCCTGCCTCCTAAATCCATACACGAATCACGCCGGTTCGACGAGCGGATCGTCGATGCCGCGCCTCTCCGGGTCATAGTTGACGCCAACATAGAAGACGGGCAGGTCCGCGTCGAGCCAGGGATTGCCGTATTCCTTGCCCCGCGCCTGGGCGAGCGCCTCGTCTGCAGTTTTGCCGTACTTGAATTCGAACACGTAGATGCCGCTCTTGTCCGCGAGGACCGCGTCCGCCCGTCCGCGCACACTCTGCCGCTCTCCGGAGATGTCCGCGCCGATGAGCTTCATGAAGAGGAGGAAGTACCGCTTCGCCTCCTTCTCGTCCTCGATCTTCCACTCGTGCGGCACGGCGGCGAACGCGGCCTTGAGATTCTTCCTAAGAAGCGTATCAACGCCCTTCGTGCGCAATTCCCTGCGCATCAGGATCTGGCGTTCCTTCCAGTTTTCCATGCTGCGGCCAAGGACGCATTGCATGAACCCGTCATGCAGCGACTTCGATATCTCGTTGTTGGGTATGCCCAGCGTCAGGTAACCGTCTTCGTCAACGTCGCGGATCGTCAGATAGCCCCCCTGATAGAGCAACGCGGCCAACGGCATCGTCTCGGCGTCGCATACGTCGAGTTCCATCGGGTCAACGGCTATACCCTCCAGATCGGCGGGAATCTCGTCCGCAGCCCGGATGCGATTGACGATCATCGTCGAACGGCCGGTCGCCTCCCAGTAGTTGGCGATCTCGGCGTTCCGCAACGCCTTGCCGAGCGACACCGGATTGCAGACCTTCACCTTGGACTTTGGCGAAAATCGGTAGCCGTCGTACCAGGAGAGGAGCGTCTTCTTTGCCTCCGCAAAGTCCATGCCGTTCTTCGCGGCGAACGCCGCCACATTTTCGCGCAATGCGCCGTCCAGTTCCGCCGGCGTGTAGCCGAGAAGCGTGGCGTAGTCCGGCGACATCGTAAGGTCGGTCAAATGGTTGAGTCCCGAGAACACGGATAGCTTCGTCAGCTTCGTGACACCCGTCATCATCAGGAAACGGATGGAACCCGAGTTGACCTTCAGCTTTTCGTAGAAGTCGTGGAGGTCGGAGCGCACCTTCTTAAGCGTGTCGAGGTCATCAAGGAACTTTGAGACGGGTTCGTCGTATTCGTCGATCAGCACGACGATCTTCCCCGTCGGCGACTTCGCGGCGGCGGCCTTCAGAAACCCGTCAAAGTTCGAGGCGATCGTATTCTCCCGGTCGTATTTGGACTGACATTGTCTGCAAAGGTCCGCCACCAGCCCCCGAAGCGCCATGCGGAACTCTTCGTAGGTGCCGCCGTTCGCACCGGACATCGTGAAGCTGTACACGGGCGTAGGCCTCTCCCACCCTTCCCAAGGCAGGGAGTCGAGCGCGAGACCATTGAAGAGTTCGCGCCGCCCCTCGAACATCGCCTTCAGGGTGGAGAGCATGAGCGACTTGCCGAACCGTCGCGGGCGCGAGATAAAGAGCTGAGCATCCGCCGTGGGGGTCGCAAGACGATACAGCAGTTCAGTCTTGTCAACATACTTCCCCTCTCCGCCGCAAATGAGCTCTGGGAAGTCGGACAGCCCTGTCGTGGGCATCTTTATTTTTTTTTCGCCAGTTTTCATACCGCAAAATACCGCATTCCCGCAACCCCTTCTTCTGTTCCGCCCACAAACCATGCCACTCGGCCCAGCGAGACCTGGAAAACAAACTCAAGGTAACTAAAGAATCCAACGTGAAAATTGTACCAAATCTGCACCCCAGACGCAAGGCAGAAGATACGATTACTCGTTTTTACTGATACCTGTTTTACCTACAATGCTCCGGCTAATGCGCTCTTGCACTTCTCATTGAAATATTCCCAGATGAACACCATCGCCAGGGAATCGAGTTCGCAGGAACGCAGAAGCGCCTTCTTCAGCGCACCCCTTCGCAAGGGCATACGCCCTTCCGATTCACAGCCATGCGGAATCTGCGTTGCCGATAGTTTCACTGGCGCAGATTTTACCAAAACAGCCAACCCCGCACACAAGCCCCCTTTTGCAATTTGGGGCCTACACCGCATTCACCCACACGAGATTGCTCTCGTCCAGTTGCTGCTCTCCGTCAAAGCGATAACAGGCCAAGCAGCCTCCAGCGGCAACGCTATAGTCCAGGCAGCAAACGTTACGGCGAAGCAACTGGGGCTTTCCCTTCAGCCAGTAATGTCCGAAAAACACAGGTCGTTCGTCTTTGCCATAGAAGTAGCGTCTCCGGATTTCGTCCGGCACGGCGTTGTTCTTGTACTTCTCGTCAAGCGGCTCCATGCTCAGTTTCGTCAAGCCGGCACTCGTGGGATCCACCCACCAGCGGATTCGCGCTCTGGTCCGCCTTTTGCCATCCTTATCAACAAAGGATACGCCATCGGGTAGCGTCATTTCAGGACCTTTCAGGAGCAGGTCTATCGGACGGAAGAGCGAATCGGCGTACTCGCAGTCTTCATCGTTTGCACGGTAGATGAGTTCGTCGAAGTTCCCGTCGGCAAAGCAGGAGATGCCCGCCCTTTTCAGCGCAGAAACCGTCCCTGGATCGAAGCTCGCGTGCTGGGCACAGAATGTTTCCGTTTCCAGGTAGAACGGCAGGGTCTTGGCGAAGTCTTTCACCTCCTCAAATTCATCCTCGTGCCCGGCAAAGGTCTCGATGGTCTTAAAATGGCCCTTGATTTGGTTGAGGGTATGTTTCCGAAGGTATCCCCTTCCCGGGTTCTTCAAGAACCGCCCGCCATCTCCGTTTTTGTACCAGAAGCTCAGCATGTTGAATTCGTGGTTTCCCATGAGGGCGATGGCCGAACCCGAGTCGCGCATGGCGCGAACCAGATTCAAGGTTTCCCGTATCTGCGGTCCACGGTCCACATAGTCGCCAAGGAAGACAACGGTACGCTCATCCCGTGGGTAGCGGAACGCGTCGGCGGACTCCACATAGCCCAGCTTTCTCAGCAAGGCACGTAGTTCATCACAGTGTCCGTGGATGTCACCAATAAAATCAATGGAGGTTTTCACTCTTTTTCTCCCTGATGTAAATGAAATAACAGAAACAATGCCGGTACCGCAACCTAAAAATGGGCTTTCCTTAGGTGTATCTTGGAGTTATCTTAACAGAGAAACCAAGATCCATTCCCCAGACCATCTGTGCCGTCACCCGAACAGGACGGGCAGCAACTCGGCATCCGCCGGGCAGAAATCGAGCGAGGCCATTTCTTCCGGCGTGAACCAGCCGAGGTCGTCATGTTCGAGCGCGGTCGGTTCCGCGCCCGGCGCGGGCTCGCAGTCGATCAGCGTCAGGTGGATCGTGCGGTCCGGATACGCATGCGTCACCGCCGTGCGGACCTTCTCGTTCACGATGTCGAGGGCGATCTCCTCCCGGCACTCGCGCGCCAGCGCCTGCTCGGGCGTCTCCCCCGGCTCGATCTTCCCGCCGATGAACTCCCAGTGCCCTCCCTGCGACTTCCCGACCGGCCTCTTCCCGAGGAGATACTTTCCTCCCCGGCGGATGATTCCGCCCACCACTTCAACGACGCGCTTGTCGCCATCCGATTTTACTTCATCTGTCATCTTATACCCTCACCAACGCAGGAAAGCGTAGCATACCTTCCCCCCTAGTGCAAACAGAATTGTTACAACGAAAAATCACACCCGCTTGTTCCGCAATATATTGCGTATTTCAAACATATCCGTGTCGGCATTTTGCATGATCACTTTTAAGGATGGTTGGTACCGTCCCCGGTCAGAAAGCAACGCGAATTTCGTACAAGTTGGGATTCGGGTACGCTTGATCCCCCAAAACTTGGTTGAAAATATCGTGCAAAGAATGGAGCGGCGGACACCGTCAGTCCAAAGTTCGGAATTCTGAGCTGAATGGACAAAGACCGTATGCCTAGTGACTACATCCCAGCATCGTGCAGCCGATTCCTACGTCATCCACCCGCGATCTCCACCTCACAACCAGCAGCACTCCCAATCATTCCGTGAGTTCCGTGTATTCCGTGGTCTTGAAACGGTCCCCCGCCGTCTGACCGGGCCTTTGCCCTTTTCTGATTCCGAGGTGTTTTCAACACGACGCAACAACAGCCCACAGACGGGATATCAGACAACCGTCCATCGTCCGCCGCCGTTCTCATGCAGAAAACCGTAGAGATCACCGGTCTTCAAGCCAGTCGGGGACCGGGATTGACTTCGCCCGCAGGGCCGAGACGTATCCACTGAAGTCGAACTCGACCTTGCGGAAACAAACACGCCCCGTCTCCGGATCGTAAAGGACGTAACTTGAATAGGGTTTCACGCGCGGATATCCCACGGAACCGACGTTGATGAGGTAACGCCAACCATCAGCCAGCTCGAAGTCATGAGGTTGAGCAGTACGGCAATCCGGGAAGTGCGGGTCCGAAGCGAATCCGAAACCATATAAAGCCTCTAGGTGGGTATGGCCTACAAAGAGGATCCGTTCCTCGTCCTGACAGATAAATGACCTCCGGGCATCAAACCTGTCATGGATGTACCCCATGCCTTGCGGGCAGGCGAAGTTCGCGTGCGCCACCGCCAGGTTCTCATCCTCATAAACATACGGCAGCGTCTTGAACCAGGCCAGGTCATCCACTCCCAACTCCTTAAGGTGCATTTCGTCCGTGTCGCGGGCATGGCGGATCATGGTGCCGGCATCGTGCCACCCCACCACCGCCGCATCATGGTTGCCCATGACCGTCGGGATCCCCCGCTCCCGGAGAATCTTAATCGTCGTTACAGGATCGTACCCGTACCCCACCACGTCACCGGCGCAGATCACCTTCTCCACGCCATACCGCGCGGAATCCGCCAGCACTTTCTCCAGCGCGGCCGGATTCGCATGGATGTCAGAAATAATTGCATACTTCAAGGCGTTTTTCCTTTGTCTCATAATTTCAAATTACGCAGCTTTAGTGCCAACCGTGTTCCTCACACCTTTATCGCCATTTTACACCCAAGCGTGGCAACATTGCGCCATCTTGCCCGCATTGTGTCCTGTCACAATCCTGTCCCAGTCGAACCTGACTGCACGGGACCCGCTGTTGCAGAAAGCGTCAATCCCGTATCGCGCTCAAGCTTTTTGCTTATGGCTTGTTTCAACGCCGCCTCCGTACCAAGGATAACTGCCCGCTTCTTCGCTCGCGTGATCCCGGTATAGACGATCTGACGGTTGAGGAGCGGGTGATCCTGGTCGTTCGGCAACACTACCATCACGTTCTCAAACTCCGACCCCTGACTCTTGTGTACCGTCATCGCGTATGCAAGCTCGTGCTCGGGTAGCAGCCCCACCGGGCAGCTCACCACCTCGTCTCCGCGCGGGAATATCACGACCATACCGGAACGCCCTTTCACGGTTACGCCGACATCGCCGTTCCAGAGTTTTCGAGAAGGCGTGTTGCGCGTGACAATCACCGGCACGCCCGCCTTTTCCAGCGGATTGAACGGCAACCGACCGCCGAAACGCGCTTTGACGAGCAGCTCGTTGACTCCTGAGGCTCCATGCGGTCCCTTGCGAACGACAGTCAAAATGCGAGAGCGATCAAGCTCGTCAAAGATCGCCTTCGCCTTGGGTGTGCTCTCCCCGTCAGTCAATGCCCCATCATCCTTCAGCCTAGGATCGGAGGCCAATTTGACCAACGCCCCACCATCCAGGAGGCCGTAATACTCCGCCCAGCCGAGCAGACGGTCATGGCAAACAGAAGGTTTGGGGTCCTTTGCCAGCAAACAACGAAAACATTTGTTCTTAGTCTTGTCCGAATCAAACGTGGCAAGCCATTGGCCATTGCCCGAATCAAGCTCCGCCGTCAAATCGGCAAACTTCTGCGCCTCGCCGTCGTTGACCGCTTTTGCGCATTCTGCGAATTCCTCGGTGAACCGCTTGGACTCGGTGAGGCGAACGACGAACGGCGCGTCCCGGTTGCCGACGAGGTCGCCCAGAAGAGCGCCGGCCTCCACGGACGGCAGTTGGTCCTTGTCGCCAAGAAGCACCAAGCGGCAGTCGGGCGGCAACGCGGCGACGAGCGCCTTTATGAGGTGGACATCAACCATCGACGACTCATCCACCACCACCAGTTTGAGCGGCAGCTTGTTTTCGGCTGTGTATTTCCAGTTCGGGGGATAACCGCCCAGAAGGGAGTGGATCGTCTTGCCATCCAGCGACTCGATCTTCCTGCGCATCTCCCCGTCCAGGTCCTTTGCGCTTGCGCACTGGTTCCGCAGCGCCTCGCCCATGCGCTGCGCCGCACGCCCCGTCGGCGCAACCAACTCGATCTCATCCGGTTCCAGCCCCTGAGCCATGAGCGCACGGAGAATCGCGCAGACGATTGTCGTCTTTCCCGTGCCAGGGCCACCGGTCACGACGACGAAACGGTGTTCGGCGGTCATCTTCACCGCGTCGATCTGCGCCGGGTTCAACTTGAAGCCTTCGAAACCGGTCGCCGCCTCAAGTTCCGCCTCCGTCAAAGGCGTACCATGCGCAGCAACCTTCGCAAGTGCGGCAAAACCCTCCGAGAGCGCCTCGACCGCCAACAGATTTCGCTGGAAAAACCAACAGTCGCCTACGACATCGGATTTCTTCACGACAACGTCGCCGTCAAGATCTGCCGCAGCCAAGACAGCCTTGTCCCATGCGCTTTCCACAATTCGCCCATGTCCGTCATTGGAGTCCCTTCCCTGCTTATCCTCTTCCAGATAACCGCCCGCCTTGAGCAGCGCCGCCCCCTTCTCCGTGCGCAGAAACGCATTGCCGCTCCGCTGTGAAATGAACATCGCCGCAAGAAAAATGTAGGCAAAACCATTCCCGCAGTTTCTTCTCCGCATGATGTCACGCGCCGTCTGCAGTTCCCCCATCGAAAGGGAACCGGCCACAAGAAGCCGCGCAAGGATGTCGCCTACTGCGTCCTCGTCACGATCATCGGCAATCTTGAAGAGCGCCAAGCGCCTCTTTGCTTCCTTTATTTCCATGTTGATCCTCCTGTCGCTCACTTGTCGTCGGTGATGGCCGCCAGAACGCTTTCCCTGCAGTTCGCAAGCATCTCGCCATCCACCGCACGCGCATAGACGCCGCTTTCATCACCATGCTCGCCGCCCCTGACAAAAAGGTAGGCGACGCCGGCGAGCGTTCCCCTGCCAAGCCAGTGTTCGACGGCGAGCGAATAGAGCTTGAACTGGAGCGGATAGCCAGCCGCCTCCATGGCCGCTTTCACGCTCGCCGCGCCATAGTCGGCAAGCGAGTTCGTCTTCCAGTCGAGAACATACACGGGACCGCCCTTGCCGTCCGGACGGATCAAGAGGTCGATCTTGCCGTTGAACACGCCCATGCGTCCTGCTCCGCCGGGCCAGGTCGTGCCACCGCCAAGTACAGAATGCTCATCAATGACGAATTCGACTTCGGCCAGGCGATCCTTGAAAGAGATCTCCTTTAGAAATATCGGCCGCCCGCCGATTTCAATACGGGTGTTCAGCGCACGCCAGACCATGCGGGCCAGCGTCAGTTCCGTGGAATCGCCATTCACCTCCTGATTCTTCAAGGAGTGATTGCGCATCGTCCGCCGCACGAGTGCCAGCAGCGCTTCGTCTTTAATCGCCTTGTCAAGTACCTCCTTGCCGACCGAGAAACCGACATTTCCCATCGACTCATCCGTTCCACACAGCGTCTCCATGATCTCGTGGAACACGTTTCCGGAAACATTGTTGCGCGGAAGCAGCGTCGCCTGCCGAACGTCCCCCCTACGATTCTCGTCACCTTCGTGGTTGTTGAGGGTGCTGAATGAATCCCATTGCAGACGTAGATGCTTCAAATCGCCAATGCTGTAGATGCGGGGTTTTTCGGTCGCGCAGGAGCGTACCTCTCCCGTATGGGGAACCACTGTCTCGGTGGGCAATGCCACCTTCACCGCGCGCGGATCGTCGAACAGCGTCCGAATCGCCTTTGACAGGAATCCCTCTCCCAGAAGCGGCGATCCTGCGCTACCGACGCCAAACGGCTCCGAGCAGTTTCGCGCTTCCTGGGGCTGACTGGTCCACGGCAGGTAGAGTTTGTGTACGGCGCGCGTCAACGCGACATAAAAGAGGCGCTTCAGCTCGTCGGGCGAATCTCTTTGATACTTGCTGAATCCAGCTGCTATAAACACCGCCTTGAATTCCAGGCCTTTCGAGGCATGCATCGTCATGATCTGGACGCTGTCGCTCTCGTTCTCCTTCTGGCGCAGGGCGCCGTCCTCTCCGGCACTCTGGTCGTTCTTGCGCCACGTGCGCAACAGTCCGGCGAAGCATTCAGGCGTTTGCGCCGAACGCCCATTCTCGACGAGCAGCCTGTCAAGGATCTGCCGGAACGTTATCCAGCGGCGGTCGAACTCGTAGTCCCGGGCGTCGGGATGCGCCAGCTCCGTGTCGTCCATCACGCTCTCGAAGAGCAGATTCCATTTCCGCTTTGCCGACAGCTCCTGCCACCGCTCGAAAAGACTGGAAATCTTCTTTCCGGCGTTCGCGGTCTTCGTCTCAATTTCCAATGGCGGCACATTGAACAGCGGCGTCAGGAGAAGCGCGGCAAGACGTCCCTGCTGCCCCGGGGCGGACAGGAAGTCAAACAACGCAATCAGCGCCTCTGCCTCAACTGATTCATAGATGCCGCGCTCTTTGTAATAGCTGTACGGTATGCCTTCCTGTTCCAATACACGTCTGACGATCCTCGCCTCGGTCCCGTTCCGAACGAGAACGCACATGTCTCGATAAGGGATTTGGCCTTCCTCCTTTTGTCCCGGATTATCCTTGCTTTCCGTCTGATATGCGACGCTCAAGGTACGCAACCGCTTCATCTCGTGCGCCGCGTTCTCCATGAACACGGGCAAGCATTTCGTCGTGTTTCCGCAGTTGTTTGGAGCTTTGTTCCCCTTGCCAGCCACGGTTTCCTGCGCCGTCTTCTGCGGCTTCAGCATCCAGGCTGGTAACGACTCCAGCAAAGTGACAGCCTCTCTGCCCGTAAAATCTTCGTACCCAGGGAATGGATCATCTTTCCCAGTTGGATACTCAACGCGGGGGCTTTCGATTCTCGAATCTCCTTCTCCCATGTCGCCAAACCAACCCGAAGCCTCGCCGAACAACTCGTTGAACGCGTCCACAAGCGGCTTGGAGGAACGGAACATCTTCCTGAGCGACTGCTCCGGCTGTTCCTTCTTTATGTCGGTCTTGGCGGAAAAATACGTCTTGATGTCCGCGCCGCGGAAACCGTAGATGGCCTGTTTCGGATCGCCCACCACAAGCAGGAATCCCTGCTTCGGACATGGTACGGCATCGCCTTCGATCTGATTGTATTGCGAGGAAAAGATTTTCCCGAAGATATCCCACTGCTTCTCGTCCGTGTCCTGGAACTCGTCAACCAGCGCGATGCGGTAGCGGCGGCGGATGGAATCCAGGAGCGCGCTGTGCCTGCCTGCGGCCTCGCGCTCAGCCTCGACGTTGATCACGTGACACGCCTGAGTCACCAGATCGTCGAAGGTCAGCATGGCGGCCTCGGCCTTGAGCCGCTTGAATATCGGCCAGGCGAGACAGGACAGGTCACGGACAATCATTCCAAGCAGGGACTCCTGGGCTTTCTGTACCGTCTCAGAAAACTTCCTCAGTCCTGGACAGAGCTCGTAGAGTCGGGACCATCCACCATCAACTTTTACGCGTGGATTCAGCTTCTCGTAGGAATTCCCCTGTTTAACAGCAACTGCCGCAATGGCTGAAACGGCCTCAAACAACTTCAACGCATCTGCCGACTGAAGATCGTTCAGATTTGCACGAACGGTGTCGCATGCGTCCGGAAATTTGCTGTCGCCGCCATGAGTTTTCAGGCCTTCGAAATCAAAACTGGTTGAAGAGACAACCTCCTTAAAGGAACTGCGGACAGACTCGCAACACTCCGCTACGCTTTCCGGCTGCCGGTCTGTTTTCGCGCAATCCTCCAGCATTGTTTCGGCCGACGCCGCAAGCGATTCCGTCGATTCCAGACCACCTGCTTCCAAATATGCCGCATACGCTTCGGCGTACCGCGTCTTGAACTCGTCCCCAAGCAACGCCTCGCGCACGGCGCGGTGGATGAGGTCACCGTCCGATCCGCCGATATCCAGCTGCATCGGCACTCGGTTCTCAAAGGCGTATTCCGAAAGCAGCTCGCGGCAGAACGAATGGATCGTACAGATCGTCATCTCGTCGAAATCCGCAGGGAGGATCCCGGCCTTTTCAAGGATTTCGCGAATCCGCTGCTTCAGCTCGCCGGCCGCCTTCTCGGTATAGGTGACAAGCAGAATGTTCTTGACGTCAACCGGGTTCTGCTTGTCCGACGCGAGCTTCAACACGACGTGCTGGAGCGTGTACGTCTTGCCGGTTCCGGCAGACGCCTCGATGATGCCGTCCTTGGCTTGCTGCAATTCGTTCCAGACCGCACCCTCCACGTCCAGACGTTTATTGATGAACTCTTCATTGCGCGTCATTTCGCACCTCCCTTCCCGTCCGACTCCTTCGTTCCTGACATCGGCAACTTATATCGTTCCTGATAGAGCTTTTCCAGCTCTTCCTCCGTCGGGTCGCGGCGGTATGTATCTATGGCCTTTTCTACAACCAGTTCGCTGTTGAAGCTCTTTTTCTTCGAGTTGCCGCCCCATTCTTCGGCAGTCAGTTTTTCTAGGACGGCCGACCAATCTCGATCTCCGGCCTCCCGAACAGCTTTTGCCAGTTTCTTGTAGGTGAAGTCCACGCACGGCGAGGAATGATCGATCTCGTCGAGAAAGGACCAGTACTGCGCGGTCAGCCGCCCGAGGTACTCCCGCGCCACGCTCGGCGTGACGCTCCAGTTCCAGGCCGCAGTCTTCCCGTTGGCAATGTCAATCACACCAATTCGAAGGGCGCACGGCGTATCCGCGTCAGCATCGGCGCGGTTCGCCAGACTCATCAGGAAAGCCATGAACGGCGCGAGCGTCTTATCGACCGGACGAGCGTCCGGCGGCAGATCCTTCCTGCCCTCGGCAAGGAGCCACCCCGGAACAAGCACCGAAACGTGGCCTTCCTCCTCGGCCCAGTTCGACGTTTCTGCCACATATTGAACTTTCACGGAAGCACTGCCATGCCTTACCGTCGCCGGCACTCGCTGCCTAGAGGTGTTATCCTCGCCTTTCTTTACGCCAAAGCTCTCCATAAACTCGCGAATCGCGTCGAGTCCTTCCAGCTTTTCCACAAGCTTGCCCTTCGCGAAATCGCCGAGGAATCCGCCCGGAAGCTGACCGGCCAGCTGCATTTTCCGGAACTGCGCGTCGAGGCTTTCCTCACCTTCAAGGCAGCTCTCTTCCAAATCCCATTCGATTCTTCTGTCGGAAACGTCCAGCGGCGAATCAGGCTCCAGCTCATTGTCGCTATAGCCCTCCACCGCGATGTGGTGCTGGAAGCGCAACACCGCGCGCAAGGGCGACATCAGGAACTCGGCAAGCTCCTTTGCCGACACCTCGCGGGCACCCACGGGAGGGCGCGTGTCCTCACGCGCCGCATCGGCAGGGGTACGCAGTCCTCCCGCCAAATCCGCCCCCATCCGTTCGCACGCCATCTGACGCGCGACCTTGGAGTAGGTGAACAGGATGCCCGTCTGCGGATCTTCGGGGTTCCAGACGACGTCACGCGGCGGAGCAGCGACCTCGCCGCGCTCCAGGAGCGGATAGTCCCCGATCTCCTCAAACGATTTTTCGACAATCGCATCGCCTACAAAGTTCTCGAGTTCGCGGACGATTCCCGCCGGGAACATCTTCGCGTCTTTTTCAATGTCGAGGTTCTGGTAGGAAAGGACAAGGCGGTCTCTTGCGGACATCACCGTCTCGAGGAACAGATAGCGGTTGACCTTCGGCAGGGCCGTATCCCCCAACCGCCATCCCGCCCCGCACACGTCCAGCGTGGTGGAGCTGGTACGTCCGGGGAACCCGTTCGCGCCAAGACCCAGCACGAACACCTGCTTGAACGGCACGGGCCGCATCGGCTGAAGCCCCGCAATCGTGACGCCATGAGTCAGATAGCCGCCCCCGCGGCAGGACATCCCGCCGACGAACTGCTCGACCGCCGCCAGCACGACCTCACAGCCCTGCTTGCCGGGCAGCATCGCCAAACCGTTCATGACTTGTGCAATCTGACGTCTGACGGTCTCCTCCTGGTCGTTTGTGTCCGGCACGGCCAGAAAATCATCCATGAGTCTTGTCAGGACAAACGCCCAGTTCAACGCCCATTTCTCGTTGTCAGAGCTACGTTCGAGAACACACGGAAGCTCACGTCGATCATCCTTGTCGACAAACGCAGCCTCTACCTTACGATACAGAAGTTCGACGATCTCGGAAAACTTGAATGCGTTGTTGTCGCCTCTGCCGACAAGGGGAAGTTCCTCGTCCGGCTCGCCGACGACGGGCAAGTGGTCCGCGACCCGTGCGAGACGGAGACGCGCAAGCGCCCAATCCCAGTTGAACTTCGAGTCCCCGGCTCCGTCCTCGAAACCGTCGAACGCCCCGATTTCCTCGGTCGTCTCACGCCAGTCGGCGACATCGTCGGACGTAAAACCGAGCGCCTTCTGTACGCACGGGTTGTCGAGGACGGCGAATAGCGTCTCGCGCGTCAATCCCTTGCGCGCCAGATCGGCCAGCGCGAAGAACCCGGCAAGAAACATGCTGTCCTCGGAGGCAGTCGTGTCGATGAGCCCGTACGGCACCTGTCCGCGCGCGTCGAACACGGCTTCGATGACGGGACGGTATTTCGCCATATCCGGGACGAGCACCGCGATGTCCGAGAAATTGCAGTCGGGCCACGGACGCACACCGGAACCCTCCGGCTTCCAGACTGCGCCGAGGATGGCATTATAGACCATCTCGACCTCGCGGCGGATTCCCGGCACGCCCACAACCTGGAGCGAGGCGTCCTGCGGAACCTTGTCAATTTCACTCGTGCGATGGCAGATGGATTCCTGGATGCTTCCAAGGACCGTACGTGGGCGGACACGGCCCGGATTGGCCAGGCACGTCCATTCGAAATCGATCCGCCCGTCGTTCTCCTCCTCTAGTTCCACCAGGAGGCGCATCGTCTCGCGTCCTGCCGCACCCCATTGCTGTAGCAGCGGATTCTCCACCGAAATGTCTTCCTCTTCCCCATGGGTCTTGCCCAGAAGCTTGATGCGCTCTTCCTTCGTCTCGATGTCGCCCCAGTATTCAAGGCACACGTTGTTGTGGTAGAACACGACATCGTGAGTCTGCGCGAGCCAGACGAGTATCTGCACCTGAAGGAGCGAGAGAGTTGAATGCCCGAAGAACCAGATTGTCTGCCTGGGGCCCTTCGGCGGCGCGGCACGGACGCGGTCGTAAAGCTGCCGGAGCGACAGTTTTTCGCCGTCCGGCGGGAAAACACCGTCCTCCCCCCACAAGATACGCGCAATCGCAGCCTCCGCCACCTCCACTTCGTTCAACGCCTCCGATGGGACAACCCCATCTTCCGCGAGCCATTTTTTAACAATGTCAGGCCGTCTTACCTCATACTGGTCCATGAGGTTCGCCATCTTATCGGCGAGCTGCCAACCCATTCTAGCCTGACGCTGGGTCGTCACCTTCAATTCGTCCTTGCCGTCGCCATCGAAGATGTAGGCGCGCAACGGCGCGAGCGCATCGAACCCCTTCTGGCTCTTCCGAGACGCGAGGAGCGCCGCCATGATGGCAGTTGCGTAGGCGTGATTTGGCAGAAGTGAAAACGGCTTCCCTTCGGGAAGATTCGCGGACAACAGTTCGGTCATGCGCTGTTCGATGAACGGGAATTTGATGCCTGCGCAAAGTTTTCCGTCTTCCGGCTTTTGCTCTTTCGCAAACACCTGGATTTGTAGCCACTTGGCGATGTTCGTGTTGGGCACCACCACCTGAGAGAACACGAACGGATCTTGATTTTCCCGCTCTTTAAGTAACCGTTCCTTCAGATCCTTCGCCAGGTCTTCAATCCTGTCGCTGTAGTAGATTTTCAATGACATTACCTGCCCTCCTTCCGGGACTTACGACTCCTGTCCGACGTGGCACCTTCCGTTACGCCTGGACCAGAAATGGTGCTTTGTCCATTGCCCTTCTTCGCAACTACGATCTTCACGGGAATTCGTTCGTAAAGCTCCTTCACGTGCGAGATGATGCCGATCGTCTTCGAGCCATCGCGCTGGAGATTCTCGAGAGTTGAGATCGAGACGTCCAGCGTCTGCTCGTCCAGCGTCCCGAAGCCTTCGTCGAGGAATAGCGTCTCCACGTTCAGCGAGCCTGCGTTGAGGCGCGACAGGCCAAGCGCGAGCGAGAGCGACACCTGGAAGCGTTCACCTCCGGAAAGGTTCGTGACTGGACGCCTCTCGCCGCCGGCGCGGCGATCCACGATGGTCGGCAGAAGCTGCGCCGCGTCCCGGCTCTCGGCGTCCCAAATCATCTCGTATCTCCCGTTCGTCATGGGGCCGAGATACTCGTTGCCGATATCGACCAGCTGAGCGAGCGTGATGCCCTGCGCGTACAGCTTGAAGCGGTCGCCGTTCTCGCCACCAATTTCCGCGTCGAGCTTCTTCCACCGCTCCGCATCGCAACACAGCTTCTCGAATTCAGCCGCGATGGACGCCGCCGCTTCCCTCCGCTTCGTGTCTGAGTTCAGCTCCCCTTCCAGCCTTAGGGCCGCCTCGTTCTGGTTCTTGCATTCTGTCTCCTTTGCAGACAGCTCCTCGGCGACGACATCCGCCGTGCGCGAGGATGGCGTTCGCTTCGTAAATTCCGCTTGCCGCCTAGACCAGTCGGCCTTTCTCGTGTTCAGACGCACGCGGACTTTTTTGATCAGTTCAAACTTCATTTGACATGCTCCTGTACCCTTGTAACGATGCCGACAGCAGAATCTTACTTCTCGTGCATACCGGTCGGGCATGTGGGCAGCCGATGCTTAGCCACCGCGTTCCTCCGGCGTAATCCGATAGGCGCGCCGACCATCCAACGACCGACAGAGATCAAGTATGAGGTCGTAGCCCGCTTTCGCATCCTCCACGCAGACATACTCGTTAGAGCGATGCGGATAATACCCGCCGTTGCTGATGTCGCAGCAGCACAGGTCGCAACGCATCATGAGGTTACAGATGTCTGTATTAGCCGGATGATCCAGAACGGTCACCCCATGCCTCTCGAACACTTCCTTAAGAACCTGGTCATAGAATTTCGTCGAATACATCTTCGCGCCGTTCTTACGCCATTCGCTGGCCGTGCGGACCCGTCCCCAACAGTCCATCGTGATGAGCAGCGAAACGTCTTTAAGGAAATCGTAATCCATCTCCTGCGACCCCAGCAGACCTTTCTCTTCCTGAACGAAGAACACGGCCTTGCATTTCGGTAGTGCGTCCATGAGCGCCAAAGCAAGCGCAACCCCGGCTTTGTCGTCCCCGCCGATTCCGAATCCATCGACATACAGCTCGGTTTTCCCTTCCGCGTTCTTCCGTTCCAACACGGGCAATCGCTCATCCCGGCAAACATACTCGTACTGAGAATCCTGCACCGTGTCCATGTGGTTGACAAAACACGGAACGTATTCCCCGTCCCCGATCATCCCTTTGATCAGATACACGTTCCCTAGCGCGTCCACCTTCGCCGTAATCGCGCGTCTTTTCGCGAATTCCAGGATGAAATCCCGAACCCGTTCCTCCCAATACGACACCGACGGAATCGACAGTACCCTTTTCAGGAAATCCTTGTCAAACCCCATGCTCATGTCTCCTTACTTCTCATGCTTGCCGGTGGGGCTGTGGATGCAGCCGGATCCGTTGGAGGTGGAACCGCACCAGATGCACTTGTTGGCGCCTGGTCCGTGACGGTGCTTGCGCGTGGGGGAGTGGATACATCCTGAACCATAGCTCGACGAGCCGCACCATTCACAGTGCTTCTCGTCGTCGCGGTGCTCGTGCTTGCGCGTGGGTGAATGAATGCAGCCAGAGCCGTAGCTCGTGCTGCCGCAATATCTGCATTTCGTGCTCATGTGACCTCCTTTATGGATGAATTGTATCAAAAATTCCTACCCTCTGGAAGCACGACCCGAAAATTCCAGAAAATTCACCCCTGCCCCATCAGGTCAACAATATCAGTAGCCACAGCTGATCACACCGTCGCTCGGGAATATAAGCCCTCAATCGTCTGTCGGAGGGGTTACATCGCCTCCCGCTCTTCTACGGCATTCGGCGAACATCCGTTCAAATGTCGCGCGATCCACGAGCACCGGGCCGATCTCGTCCGGTTCGCTCATCCAGCCGACAGGCTTCGCGTCCTTCTTGCCGGAGAAGAAGTCTTCTGCCGAGTACATTGGAACCATCTTACGTTTCCTCTTGGGTCTTTTCATCGCAGTCCTTTCGTTTTGTTTTACCACATACCATACTATAACACAGGCTACGAAAATCCACAGGTAAAAAGTTCAATAAAATCGTGGGAAGATACACGATCGAAAAAAATACATTTTATGCTTGCTTTTCGCTCCGGAATTTGCCATACTAGTTGTCGATTTATGCATTTCCATAAATTGCCCCCATCGTCTATCGGTTAGGACATTAGGTTTTCATCCTAGTAAGAGGAGTTCGACTCTCCTTGGGGGTGCCATTTTCGGCGCGGCAGGTTTCCCGGTTCGGATGACTTGCCGCGCCGCTCTTTTTCCCGTTCCCGTCATTCAACGTATTCACCTTTGTTTCGTTGCGATCTTTGCTTCCCTGTGGATGAAATCCAATTGCGAACCAGGCGTACTGGAAATGAACAAGCCTGGATTCCACGTTTGGGTTCTCGCGCAGAGCCGCTAAGGGCTTTGAAAACTGTGACTTTTCCTCCCCACACGCACACGTTGCGACAGAAAAAGGATTCACACAAATGGTGAAAGCCCGCAAAATTCCAAAGCGAATTGTGAGCCACGGAATACACGGAACTCACGGAATCGCCATCCCACGGAACTTATGATTTTCCGTGTATTCTGTGTGTTCTGTTGTTTCCCAATTGTCCAACGGAGAAATTTAGGGCAAGTTCCCTACTCCTGGCGAAGTCTTATGCAAAGAAGGCAGCGCGATAAGCGCATCGTAGCACGGCTTCGGCCTGTACGAGCGGTCGAAGAGAAGCGGATAGTCCGTACGGCCACGAACCGGATAATTGTTCAGCCAGCTCGTTCTGTCACAGACTCCCCAAAACGTCACGCGATCAATCGCATCGGCATGACGCAGGAACATCGCGAAGAGATCCCTGTAGCGGCGTGTCAGTTCCTGTTGCTTTTCATGGGGAAGGTTCCCGTCCTTCCAAGGATCATACTTGGCACGATACTCTTGACTCGACATGATTTCAGCGGTATGCCCCCAGGGTGACGGCAGTACGCTGACATCCAACTCGGTGATCATTGCCTTGACTCCCGCCGCTGCGAGTGCCTCTATCGTGGCCTCGTACTCGGCAACTGGCGGGCCCGAAAGCCGTGTATGCGTCTGCAAACCAACGGCGTCGATGTGTACACCTTTCGCCTTGAAGTCGCGGACCATGCGGACTACTCCCTCGCGCTTGCCTCGACGGAACATGTTGAAGTCGTTGTAGTACAACTCCGCATCTGGATCGGCCTCATGCGCGAACCTGAAAGCGAGTTCTATAAAATCGTCGCCAATGCCATCCCGCCACGGCGAATACCGCAGAGTCCCGGCATCGTCAAAAGCCTCGTTCACCACGTCCCATCCGTGGACGCGTCCCTTGTATCGGCCTACCACAGCGTGAATGTGGGCCTTCATACGCCGCACGAGCGTATCACGGTCTGCCTTGCCACCTTCCTTCTGGAAGAACCACCGGGGAGTTTGGCTGTGCCACACGAGGCAATGTCCGATGATTTTCATCCCGTTCCTCTCCCCGAACTCGACGAAACGGTCCGCGACGTCCCACCTGAACTCCCCTTCCCTCGGCTGCAGACGCTCTGGCTTCATCTCGTTCTCGGCGGTCACAGACGAAAACTCGCGTACCGCAATCGCGCCCACGGGGGACTCGGGATTGGCAAACGCGTACGCGCCCAACGCCGCCCCGATCGTGAAGTACGGGGAGTAAACACCTTTCAGAGTCTCGGCGGAAGAAGGGAGCAAGGCGAACAGCTGCGACAGTGACACGATGACTAAAAGGATGGTTTTCATGGCGTAATCTTACCAAATCATCCTCGGCCCTGTCATTCCCCGAATGAAAAATCTTTCGACCGACTTCCTCTGTTGCTTTGATCGGGCAACGATGTTATCCCATGTGGAAACGGCTTCAGCCGCACCCCTTGTCCCCGCCCGCATCGGCAAAGAATTCTTCGATACGGGACAAGAGCTGTTGTCGATCGACGCTGAAGACCGAACAGGGAAGGCTTTTGCGGAAGGTGGCCCCGTACCCGGTCGTGACAATCCGTGAATCGGTGATCATCACGATTCCCCGGTCGGATTTCGTCCGGATCAGACGTCCGAATCCCTGGCGGAATTTGATCACCGCCTGCGGCAACGAAAACTCGCGGAACGGGCTGCCGCCCGCCTGTTGTATCTGTTCGCACCGCGCCTCCAGAATCGGGTCTCCGACCTGCGCGAAGGGCAACCGGCAGATCACCACGAGCCGTAACGAATCGCCCGGCACGTCAACCCCCTCCCAGAAGGAATGCACCCCGAAGAGAACGGCGGGAATGCCGGAACAAAAGATGCGCAAGAGTTCGTCGCGCGTCCCGTCTTTCCCGTGAACCAGCAGTCGGATTCCCTCTTCCTCCAGCTGCGACTCCACCTGCCGCGCCACCTGCCGCATCATCTCGTAACTGGTGAAAAGCGCGAGCGCATGTCCGCGCATCCGAGTGAAAACGTCCAGAAGCAAAGCGGAGAGTTGTTCCACATACCCGTTCGAGTTCTCCCTCGCGCCGGGAGGGGGCAGGAAGTTCGGCGTCAACGTTTGGCACTGCATCAGGTAGTTGAAGGGGCTTTCCGCCAGGCAGGTCACGACACGTCCCGCCTCGACCAAGCCGATTCCCAACCGATCCATGATGAACCGGAAGGAGTCGCCGACACGCAACGTGGCGGAAGAGAAAACAACCGAGTGCTTCGTCTTGTAAAGCAACTCCGCAAGCTGCGTCCCGATAGACAGGGGAGCGGAAAACGCGTTGACCTCATTCTTTCGGTGCGGATCGTGATCGCGCTCCAGCCAGAAGACGTGTTCCGGATCACTCGCCGCAAAGACAAAATTCAACGTGAACTCAAACTCATGTAAGGTCTTGACCTCGCCCTCGATCACCGCGACCTGATCGTTGTAGAGCGGCAGTTCGTCCGGACGCTGGACCTGGCGCATCATCTCCGCCAACTCCAACAGCTCCTTCGCCGCACCCGCTACCGCCTCGCGGAAATTGAATTTGAGAACCGCCGCCTGTTCCTCGTCCCAGTTCTCCTGCGAACACGGAAGAAACATGCCGCGCCGACAGACCTGCCGTTCCACCGGCCCCGTTCCGCCATCCGCGCCCGTGACGGGCGCTTGCGTCGGAATCGATACCGTCCGGAAACGTGCCATGTTTTCATCGCCGGGAAGCAGCGTGGAAAGACATTCGAAAAAGAGTTTTCCCGACTGGCGAATCTTCTCCAACGCCCGTCTGCAGGACTGGAACTTCTTGCGGATCGCTTCGGAGTGCCCCCCCCTCCCCGAAATGCCACCTTTCAAAATCGCCCGCTGCACATTTTCCAGCGTTCCGCTTCTCTTCACGCCTTTTCCCCTGCTCATCCGGTGAAGCATACGGGTGACGACATGGGCGGAGAGTTCAAGGGAGAGGTGGCGTGTCGCCACGTCCTCCAAATTGTGCGCCTCGTCAAACACGACTTGCGAAAACGGCGGCAGAATGCTGCCCGGCATCTGGATCTCCGCGAAGACCAGCGCGTGATTGGCGACGATCACATGCGCGTAAGATGCGCGAATCCGCGCCCGCTGCAGGAAACAGCGGCGGTAGTAGCGGCAGCTCCGCCCCGGACACTCCTCGCCCGTCGAAACGAGTTTCGAGAGAAATGCGGGCGTCGCCTTGCCCAAGTACGGGAAGGAGTCGAGATCGCCGTCGGAACTCTTGCACAGCCAGGCGATCAGTTGGATGAAGACACGTTGCTCGGAACGCTCCAGATCGTAGGTCCCGTCCTCCAGCAGGGATTCCAAACGATGCAGGCAGAAGTAGTTCGTTCTTCCCTTCAAGAGCGCTACGCGCAAGGGAACCGCTGCGTTCGCCTGTGCGGGATCGGCATCTTCCACCCCCGCTTGCAACTGCAGCGCCTTACGGACAACCGGCAGGTCGTGCGTGATCAACTGCGACTGGAGGTTGCGCGTGTTCGTGCTGACAACCACCGGTACATCGTTGAGAACCGCCCACGAGGCGGCGGGAATCAAATAGGCGAGACTCTTGCCGACACCCGTCCCCGCCTCGACCAGCAAATGCTTCCCGCCGCTGAACGCACCGGCTACGGCACGGGCCATCGCGACCTGCCCCCTGCGCGACTCGTATCCGGGCATCAGGCGAGAGAACGCGCCGCCCGGCTCGAAATACCCGGCGATCCGATCCGTGTTCAGCGGGGTACAGTCGGAGAGTTCGGGAAGCCTGCGCTTGTCGTTCCGCGACAACATCTCGGCGGGAAAACTTTCCGGCCAAGAACCGCAATTCTTCCCTCTCGACTTGACGATTCCCGCCAACCGCTGGAGGAGGCGGCAGGCCGCCGGCTCCTCCAAATCCCGATAGACCTGCGTGATCGCATCCAGCGCCCACAAAGGAAATTCCAACAGTTTCTCTTCCAGCTGCCGCCAGAAACGGAAGAGGGATTCACCGGAAGAAGGCGCACCTTCCTCAGACGGCCATGTCTCGCGATACACCACCTGCAACGGATTCGCCAAGCGACACAAATCCACAATCGGAACCACCTCGCGGGTAATGCCGGAAAACGCCGTCATGTCGTTGGTGACGACAACGCGACCCTCGCCTTCCCCCTTCCCGGAGACGGGCGGATACGAATCAAAAACGGGTGTCCCATCCTTCTTCCGCGTAACCAAAACTGTGCAGACATCAACCATAAAACGAAATCGAAATTGTACGCCATCCCACCCCCGTTTTCAATCCAGAAGTTGAGCGGGCGCATCTGCGTTTTTCACCGTGCTCCATGTCGATGCCTGCGATACCTAACGCGGAGATTCAACCTCACGCAAAGTCCGCAAAGTTCGCAAAGGGAAGGAAGTCGGCCACTTCGCGTACTTGGCGAACTTGGCGTGAGGCCATGACATGAAAACTTCTGTGTTTGAACACGGCAAACCCTTGTTGACCCTAGATTCCTCGTCAGGGTTCTCACGCAGAGGCGCTGAGACCGCAGAGTATACAGAGAAAGTGCCGGAAACAGAGGCTTTTCGATCCCCCGCACATACGTTACGACAGAGAACGGATTCACCCAAATGGGGAAAGCCTGTAAAATTCCAAGGCGCCATGATTCATTTCAAATTGTCCAACAGAGGAATCTAGGGAAAGTTAAATCGCTACGCTATTAAATGGATGAGCCGGCGAAAAGCGAGAATAATTAAATCGCTTCGCTTTAAATGGTTAAATAGTTAAATTGGGATGAGGCAACGAAAAAGCGACAAGAGTGCCGCTTCCCCGACGATAGGACGGTCGATTGAAAGCCTCCGAAGGAGGCGATTTAACCATTTCACTATTTCACCAAACCACCCAACCACCCGACCACCTAACCACCTTGCCTATACAAATCAGAAACTTTCCGCAACGAATTCAAGTCCCTGGAACTCGATGGGGGCGTGGAGCATCACGGTGAACGTATGCAGGCCTGAGGGGAGTCGCACCTTGACCAGACGGCCTGTGTCGGGACGTGCGACGTCCACCTCGAACGTCCCGAGTAGTTGCCCGTCCAGATAGAGCGGCACATAGCGAGTACCCGGAATCGCCGCGTTGTCGCGCACCTTGATCGTGACCGAGTACATCCCGTCCTTCTCCACGCGGCGCGTGTAGTTGAGCCATTCACCCGTCTCCGTATAACAGAGCATCTCCTCACCCGTGTCAACATCCTCGTCCGGACGCTTCTTCTTCCCCCAGTACTTGTTACCGGGCGTGCTGTCGTAGTAAGCGATCCCCTGCCCGCCTTCGTCGAACGTCCAAGCGGGAACGAAGGACGGAAGCGCGAGATCCGCGTTCTCGTGCGGCGTAAAGCCGTCCGCGTTACGCAGGATCTTGACGACCTTCTCGGAATGCCCCACGCGCCCCATCTCGTCCTGTACCGCCATCACGAACACATGCGGATACGAGTCGAATGCGGGCCGCGCACCCGACCGTCCTCCCTGCGCCCAGCGTGTCGCGTCATAGCGTTCCTTCGTGAACGGCAACACGAACTCATAGGGCGGGTCCGTTTTGAAATCGATGAGGTAACCGTCATCGAAGAGATACACAGCTTTGATGGGCGACCGCGTTTTCGCGGTGGTTTTCGCGTCGGCGGCGAACCGAAGCTGGTCGCCCGTCTTCACAAAGAGTGAACGGTTCTGATCTTTCGCGAACGCCACTGTCGGCGCACTCCCCTCCTCCTCAGGGAACTTGTACACGCGCACGTGGTCGAGGACGTACTCCTCCGGAAACTCCACGCCCTCGATGTCGCTCGCGAACCACTTCTCGCCCATGATCTGCCCCGAGACAATCGCGTGTAGCGGCACGATTCCGTAGGCGTGGTGGTATGCGTCAAACGTAACGGAATCATACGGGCTGTGCGAGGCCTTGGAGGCAAGGAGCTTGCCGTTCACATAGTAGGAGATCTCGAACGGCGTCCACTTGCAACCTAACGAGTAGAAATCGTCCAACGAACCGGGCAGTTCGGAGTTGTAGTTCCAGCTCTTGAGGAGCGGACCGGTGTTGATATGCAGGTTGTGGTCGATCGTCCGGCGTTCGGGGCCGCCCTTCGTCTTCGGGCGCGTGTAGTAGTCCTCCTGAATGTCGATCTCGAAACCGTCCCAGAACGGGTTGCGGTTGGAGATGCCGTACATCCAGAACGCGCTCCACCATCCCGGCTTGCGCGTGTACCGAATACGTGCCTCGAAGTAACCGTACCGCCACGCATCCTTCGTCCAGATGCCGCCCGTCTCGAGCTTTCCCGTCTCGGGGTTCTTCTCCACCTTCAGGATGAGATGCCCCTTGCCGTCGAGCGAGAAGTGGCGCGCGGATTCCTTCTTGTGGTACCACGGCACGAACCACTTGTCCCAGTCGAGGGAATCGCCGTCGAACTCGTCCGCGAACACGAGCGGCCATCCCTCCTTCACGGGATCGAACTCCCGTGCGCGTTCGAGGATGATCGGCGGAGTGGTATCCTTCACCGTCTCCACCGTCTCCCGCAACGCCAGCGCATCCAAGGTGATTTCCGCCGCGCCGTTTACCGGATGGACCTCCAGCGAAGCCGTCGCCACGCCCCCCTTCGCAAACGGCGCACACGTCCCGCGACGTACGCGTACGCTGGAGTCGCTCAGGCTCGTCATGTGGAAAACGCACCGACCGTCCGCCGCCACGCCGAATGTGAAGTCCGACGGTAACGCGCTCACGGGCACGCGTACATGCCCCGCGCGGATGCCGTCGCACAGCATGGTGCAGAGGAGGTCAGCCCGCACCGGATCGCTTTCGATCTCCACGCACGTCACGCGCGCCGCGACGTTCCCGCCCGCGACGGAGAAACCGAGGCGAGCGTGTACCGCCGTCCGCGCCGTGCGCCCGAAATCGTAGATACGCACCCCTGCCGAAAGATACGCGCCAGGGTCGCGCTTCAGCGCGACCGTATCACCTGGAATCGGAACCGTGAACGCACGGTCTCCGCGATAGACGCCGAGGGTCGTCTTCGAGAGAAGCCCCGGCGCGATGATGTCCTGCACCAGTTTCGGTGCCGGTGTACGCACACGCGCAACATCCTCGAAGTCATCCAACGCGATCTCCCGTTTCGTTTCGAGGGTTCGCCTCAACACACGCAAGCCCTTCCCTGCGGCCGCAGCGCGTTCTTCCGGGGTTGCCGAAGAATGGTCCGCCGACACATCGGTGAAACACGCCTCCGTACCCTTGTCGAGACCCAGCTCGACCTGGAACGACTTCGTCTCCCCGTTGGGGCCGTCATGCAGAACGAACAGACACTCGTGGGTGGTCCATTCGTCGGTGAGATCGACTGTCGCGTGCGGTTCGGTCTGGTTCCATCCGCCGTTTTCGGTCGAACGCACGAGCGTCACCCACGCCTTTCCGCGTCCGCGCACCGTGAGTCCCACCGCCACGCGGTCACCGCACGTCCCCAAACACTTGGCGGTCGTCATAACGGCCGCGCCGTCGGTTCCGCGCACATCCTTGACGGACAAGGCGCACGTACCCTTCGCGTCACCCTCCGTCACGCCTACGGCGGGTTTCGGCAGATACCCCTTCCACTCATGGAACGTCCATCCCGTCGGAAGCCCTTTCTTGTCGATTTCGGACGAGAAATCCCCGCATACGCCAAACTCCGTCGCCCGCGCCACCGCGCACACGCCCACAAACAACATGAAAATCAATTTCTTCATGTGGGAAAGTATATCACATCCCCCCCTTTGGATTCAACCACTACACTTTTTGTAGGGGATTTGAGGTGGGCGTCAATCAGAACATACGGATTGGTTCACGCCGAACGGTATTCGCGACCAGCCCACCGCCGGCGCTCGCACGGAAATGGAAACTCCTCTGTTAGACATTTTGAAAAAACCACGGAACACACGAAAAATCATCCGTTTCTTGGAATGGTAATTCCGTGAGTTCCGTGTATTTCATGGTAAATCATGGCGTTTTGGAATTTCTCAGACTTTCACCATTTGGGTGAATCCGTTTTCTGTCGTAACGTGTGTGCGGGAGATCGAAAAACCTCTGTTTCGACACTTTCTCTGCGTACTCCGCGACCTGCGGCTCTGCGTGAGACCCCAAACAAGGAATCTGGCTAATTCTTCTGTCGGGATTTGGCTTGAGCCACAAGCACAAAGGAACAGGGGCTGTTCCACGCGCAGGGAATTGGGAAAGAACACTGACAACTTGGGAACAACTTGAATTTGGAGGGTTCGCAACCGCGAGTTGTGACTCATTGTCCAAGTTGTTGCCCCTGTAAGCCCCGCGTAAACGGCTACGGGGTGTTCGGCGAAGCGATGCCTATCACTTTCACTTCACGCGATGCGTTGGCTGGTAGAAAGGGCTACCCGCCTGTTTGCGTGGCAAGGAATGCGCAAACTCAACGTTCTACTACTCTGTCGAACAATTTGAGCCTAAATTCCTCTGCGTGAGGAAATGGAACGGCGGACATGCGACACGCGACATGCGTAACAACATTCCGACACGCTCGTCCCGTTCTGCGTGGGGCAAAAGACAATTAGTGAAGCGAGAGTGTCGCTTCCCAGAAGCAGTGGCGTCAGCCTCAAATCATCGGCGGTGACGCGCACGTATCGCTTCTTCTCAGCTTCTCAGCTGGCGCGAAGCACCCGCCCCTACTGCCTACCACTAGGCTACTCGATAGTAATCGGTGATTTTTATTATGATGAGTGAGAAGTTTTATCAAGATTTGAGATTGCGCGGAGGGCGGAGGCGGCGAGTGTGGGCGTGTCCGGGAGGGCGCGGGGGTCGGACCTGTGGAGGGCCTTGCGGATGAGCCAGTAGAGGGGCTTGCCCGAGGCGTCGAGGAGGGCGGGGCGGTCGCCGCCGAGCGGGGAGGGGGCGTGGCCGAACGGCTTCGGGCGGAGCGCGGGGTTGTCTCGGGGGAGGCCGGGGAAGCGGCTCGCCGCGTCGGTGGCCGGAAAGGCGAGGTATTTTCGCCCGCCTTTCGGGGTGACCTCGCCGCCCTTGAGCTTGTGGGCGAGGGGCGCGGAGTCGATGGCGATGCGCGCGGAGCCGTCCGCCAGGTCCGGGGCGCGGACGCGCTCGGCGACGGAGGCGCCGTTGTTGGAGTACCAGAAGCCGGCGGGAGTGAAGCCGTCCCGGCGCGGCTCGCGCTGGCGGGCGAGGAAGTATTCGAAGAGGGCGTTCCTGACGCCGGCCGCTGCGGCCTCCAGCGCGCGGCGGACGAGGTTTTCAGCGTCCAGGCGGATGGCTGCGGCGGCGTCCTTCTCCCCGGTCTCCACGGTGATCTCCATTTTTCTCTCCTTTTCTACTTGACGGCGTCTGGCGTGCGCGGTATGGTGGGCCTCGCTTTCCCCGCCGGATGAAAACCTGCTGCCCCGTTTGGGGCTGAGACCCCCTGCAAAGGGTAAGGAAGCAGGGCCGGCGGGGCTTATTTCTTTTGCTTGTATAACGATGTTGCGATAACACCTTCTCCCAGCATACTGGCGACCAGGAGTAATTCCCCTCCGTCCAGCGCGTCGAGCCTGATGAGCAGCGTGTTCTTTTTCCCGCCACCTTCCACCCTGTCTGGGGACCGCCACAGGAGCAGCAGGAGGTCTAGGTCGGATTCTTGAAGGGGGACGTTTCCGGAACGGGGATCCGTCTCCCAGTGGCTGTCTTTCTTGACGTGAGTCACGAGATCTTTTGTGATGCCGAGGCCTTTCCCCTGTATGATGTGGCGGAGGCTTGGCGGAGTCTTGTCCAAGAGCGCCGGGGGCGCCTTCCCCAGTTTCATGATGGATCCTTGCTCTCCGAAGCTTGTCCGGAATACGTCGCGGACTAAGTGGGCGCGCCACTGCACGGTGACGGCGCCGGTCAGTCCTTCCGCAATCGCCACGCCATCCTGCGCAATCGTCACCGTCGCCCTCGCATCGCCATCCCATTGGCTCGAATAGGCAAGTATCTCATCACCCCCGCTCTGCCGAATGCCGCCATGCTTAATCGACAACCTGAAGGCCTCAGTAGTCGCCGTTGCGGCTTCCGCCCCTCCGCCAACAACTGTAAAAAGCAAGGCGATCATTAGCAAACCTATTCTTGAAAATTCGTGGTTAATCGTCATGCATCCTCCTTGTAATATCGAGATTTTTCTAAAAAGCCACAATCCCATCAAGATTTGATTAACATGTAATATCGGGATTCCTACGGGAAAAACTGGACCGACCTCAATGGCAGAACATTTATGGGTATCGTGCCGTTCCTTCTCAACCCAAAGTCGATGGAAACGCTTTAATAAACTACGAACAAATGCGAACATAGCTCGCTTACAAGCGGCTGTCTTCAAATCTGGACAAGTATTGGAGATGCCCATCCGCGTATCTCCACGGTCCATCCTCATCCAATCTTGCCTTCACTCTCCCGCGCTTCTCGCCTTGCACGTTGCCCCCCAGCGCGGGAAAATGGAGTGGCGTGCCTCAATCGAAACATGTCTATTCTGAGGTATCGCCAAACGCCCTTGCCAAACATGAATGATGAAGCACGCCACGTGGAGTAACCACGTAGCGCGATCACCGTATTCCGCTTGGCATTGAATCTTTGGCGAAGTTTCAGAATAAGCATCATACGCTGATTCGCGTACGCTTGCACGGGTTAGCTTGCGCACCCCGCGCAACCCTCCCGCTCCTGCTCCGCGACGGCAAGGACGCCGTCGTTGCGCAGTGGAGAAGCCGACCGCACAGCTTCACGACCGGTATATCGTTTCAGTCTATCGCTTCACAGCTCCTTCCGATTCTTGATTGAACATCTTCACAAGATAGGCTTTCGACTCCCGATACAAGCCCGTTTCGGGATCCTGCAGTTTCAGGAAGAATGGAGACCGGTAAACAATGGACATAGCTTCCCGCAACGACAACTTCCGCGAAACCGCCACCGAGTGTATCAAATCCATCGTCGAAAATTCAATCATCATCTTCTGAATATCAGACACGACGAGCCTCCTTGAATGCAAGCAATGTCAACCCCTCGCGCGTGTGAAAGGAGTATTGAGTCGTAAGTTTCCGCCCGAACCGCATCTTTCGCAACACTTCTCCGAGCGTAAAATACCCACGCTCAAACATCTTGAACAGAAATGCCAGACCGTCATCGGCAATCGGACCGACACCCCAGTCATAGCGCCGGTCACGATTGTGATCGGACGCCTTCATCCCCGGATTTCTGTTGGCCAACACAAACTTTGCCCACGTTCGATTTCCTGGCTGGGCAAACTTCTTGAAGGTCATCATACGCATTTTCGCCTCATCAACCTCAAAAACGAGAACGAACGGCTCACCTCCACGTTGCCGAACGGCACGAAGTGCCGTTCGCCGGGCTACATCAAAGGAATCCGACAGGTAGAACCCTTTCCCAGAATCTTTGTAGGGGCTGCACTTGGAGAGAAGCGGTTTCGTGAACACCATGTTGCTACCGTGATATAAGATCATGCGAACACGCCTCCGTTTCGCATGCATACTTCCGACATATCATCGACGACTCTCTGGACAGACTGCGTATGTTCAACGTCATAGCACTCATCGAGGAAGGACAATCCGCGATACCGCTCAAGGAACGCAAACGCCTCTGACGGCGTCATCGCGTGTTGCAAAGCAAAATCACCGATACACAGCACCATGTACTCTATGCGATTGTTCAACTCACGCTTACTCATGCCCATCCCCCTTGTTGCAAAACGAAATCGTATGCCTGACCACGCAGTAGTTTGTACAGGCATTATCGGTCATGTTTCGCTGGATTCCGGTTATAGGCACAATTCACCTCAATTTGTAACAATGAATTGTACCATTTCTCCCGCCCATCGTCAATACCGAAGCAAACAAATCTGCGTTCAACCACTACACAAACTCCACAACTTCCCAATGCCCGCCCTTGTCTGGACCGACGCGGCGGATGATATCTCTTGCTTTCAACCGCGCAATAGCTCTTTGTATCCCAATGCGTGACATCCCCATCTCTTCGGCCAACTGCGAAGTCGTAATACTTGGAGTGTCTTTTATCTTCCTAACGATCTCACAATCCGTCCGCCCCAAGTCCTGTATACTTTTCTGTATACTTTTATCCGCGGACTCTGACTTTTCCTGTGGAGTTCCCGCTTCATCATTAACCTTTTCATTTACCCCTTCATTACCCCTGTTCTCTTTCTGTATACTTTCTCCACAGTTTCCAGATTCTCACTCGCCCCTTTTCCTGCAAGCGCGACTTTGGTCTCGAACGCAGTAATCAGACGGAAGGAAAACTCCGCCTTGCCGTTACCATTTGCTTCAAGTTCTTCCTGCACCATGTTGATGCCGCATGTCATTGCCAATCCTCCGGTTTATTGCTTTCGCTTCTGGGAGTTTTGGAGTCTTGGAGGGGAGTTGTCATTGCTCTCGTTCTTGACCGGGTTCTCTGGGCAAGTGTATAAATCCATGAACCGGATTTTATGTTCCCTGTTACGCAACTTCCGCCCGTGATAATCCCTTCTCATTCGATTTTGCATGGTGTCATTATACCCAGTTCACGCTGGATGAGAAAGTGGCGTTTAACTATTTCAGCTGTTGTCATGCGGCGTAAACCAATCCGTGTGTTCGGATCGATGTCCACCACTACAACGGGATGCCGATATCTAGCGCAGGTACTTCAGGTAGCTTTTCGTGGTTTCGTTCACCAGTTTTTCGTTGATCATCGGGTTGATCAGGAAGCCTTTTCCGCCCTCTTCCTTCACATCCAAAACCGTGTTCAACGCCAACGTGCCTTTGAAGCCGATTTCCAAATTCGTCACGCGCGCACCGAACTTCTTGAGGCACCTGATCCCCGTTCGTTTCCTTCCCTTCCCAAGTTCCGGGCTACCGTACCACCAGACGATACAGCCGTCCAAGATACTGGAGCCACCGCCGAGAACGAAGCCTGTGCTGAAGTGGTCGCTGTAACAGAAGGTATAGCGGTTGCTCGCCAAATCCAGGAATCCGATGCTATCGTCATACGCCTGGCGGAGAGGCGCGTAGGATGCTGCGAACAACGGATGAAGATTGCGCATCAAGTTGCCGCCACCGGTGAGCTTCACGCCGATCAACACGCCGGTGATCCGCATATTGGAAAGCGTGTTGTCACACGATTCGATAAACACACCGATCGAGTTGGTCGCGCCATTCCCGACAATGTTCACGTCCAAGATGTCGCAATCGGACGAATTTCCGTTCGCCCCGTGCTTGATGTGCAACCCCACAACGACATTTTTCATCGAGACATTCTGGATCTTCGTCTCGCGTCCGGAATCGATCGAGACGCCCTTCGCCACGCCGCTTCCGTCAATCACTCCACCCGTCAGCGAATAACAGCTGCCGACCGCGCGGATGTTGTTCGCCGGATAGATGCCGCCCAGCCGAACCATCGCCTCCTCGTTCGTCCAGGCGGTATCCGCCTTGAGGACGGCGTAGTTCGAGAGTTGCAGATCCACGCTCCGCGTCGGTTCCGCAGGCGTGGCGATCGGGCGCGAAAGCAGATACGTGCCGTCCGGAAAATAGAGCGTCCGGTTCGGGTGCGACTCGATCAGTTTCTGCAGGGCTTCGGAAACGTCCGTCCTCCCGTCCGCCGCCACATAGTCCGTAACCACCACCATCCCGCAACGGGCGGCATCAACCGTCGCACACTGGGCGCCGCAAACAGCGGCCATCATAACAATCGGAATCATCGATTTCATCTTCCGTCCTTCCGTTCTGCAAGTTTGCAATCAAGCGGAATAAGCGTATTGAGCCGGTTCAGCGTGTTACGAATTGCGGTCGTGACGAGGCGCGTCCCCCTCCGCAGCTCCGCGCCTCCGCGTGAACAAAACCTACCCTCATTTCCGTTCCCGTGCGAAGCACGAGCAACAGGTTCAGTGAAAACAATAACAAAACCAATCATACAACAAACCACTCATCGGCAACACGATGATCAGGATAGCGAAAAACAGCAACAGGATATTCAGGAGGCGATACACAGTCATAAGAACAATCACACCTACCGAAAAGATCTTTTCCCGTGCCCTCCTATTCGCGCCTAGGACTCCCGAAAAGACCCTTCCCCCAAAATACACGGCGGCGGAAAACAACGCGATGGCGGATGGCGCACCCAAGAAAAGCAGGACGTCCACCCAATCGATGTGCCGCCGAAGGATTGACAGGCGCAGGAAGATTGCCGCATTGGCGACCAGATACCAAAAAAGCCAGTTCTTGCAGACTCTCAATGAAAAGCATCCCTGCATACCATCCCTCACCAGACGCATTTGTGCCAATTCGCCCCGAAAGCCGGATTCCACTTCCGTGAATCCAAGGTAGTCTTTTCCGGATGGGGAGTGTACCTGTACTCAAACCACCTTCGCATACCAGAATTGTACCACCCCCACGTTACACACCCGTGTTCCACATTGCAAGAGCGAATCCGAAAAGACTTCATCAGTTGAAACACCCGTCTGTCTATATCACCGTCGAGTTTCTCTAGAACCTTGTATCCGCCATCCAAGAAAAAGCGACCGCCCCGTCCCGATGCGAGCAATTCCTCCGATACCTTCTCCAATTCGGTAACGCGCTCCCTGTTGAAATAATAATCCTCGTTATAGAAAGAGTCGAATACGGAAAGGTAGAACAACTGGTAAACCAACAGGAAGAATACAAATCCGGAGACCCAAGAAAACCGCAAATCCATCCACCAGTTCATTTTGAAAGTCATATCCTACTGCCCACCTCCTCTTGCCTATCAGTTGGCCGGTTCAGCGTGTTACGAATTGCGGTCGCGACGAGACGCGCCCCCCCGCAGCTCCGCGCCTCCGTGTGAACAAAACTTACGTTCATTTACATTCCCGCGTGAGCGCGGGCGGTGGACTTGCCTACTGCCTTCCCCGCCCCAAACTCGCCTGGCTGGTTTCACAGGCTAGCCAGCGGCGGCAACCGCCACGCCATTCAACGGCCAAGAAGTTTGATCTCGATCTTGCGGAAATCCGTCGGGGCGCTTTCCGACTGGATAGAGACCGTACCGCCGTGGAGGAAGAGGTTGCCTCCGTTCGCCTGAATCAACGGCTTTGCCGTGCCATCCGTCGGGTCGTACTGCGGCTTGTCGTACTCCATCACGGTTTCCCCGTTCACGCGGTGGATCACGTGTCCGTCGCGCACTTCAACCTCTGCTGTCACCCACTGGTCGCCCTCGTAGGTCTTGGAGGAGGAGGAACGGCAATGCGGCGTGAAGAGCTTGCCCTTGATTTCCACGTTGGTTCCCGGTGTGCAGAGGTTTCCGGTGGAACGCGGCGCACCGAAGCCCCCCAGCAACTGCACCTCGATCGAAACGGGGAAGCTCTGGTCAATCGCCATGCTCTGCGGAGTCTGTCCCTCCACCATCAGGCCGTTGTTCCGGCGAGCCCATCCGGGACCGTCCGGCAACTGCTCGCCGACAAACCGGTACTCGGCGCGCAACACATAGTTGGTGAAGGATCGGTTGTAGAACAGATGCCCGTAGCGTTCCTTGAACTTGCCCTGGTAGGCGGGATCGTCATAACGGACCTTCAGCAGCCCGTCCTCCACGCGGAAGGTATTCGCGAAATTCTGTCCGCATGCATACCCGCGAATCTTCGGCGTCCAACCGGTCAGGTCCTTCCCGTTAAAGAGCTGGATCCAGCCCTCTTCCGCCCGAACGGAAACCGCCGCAGCCATCACAAACAAGATACACCCAATCAAGCGTTTCATACCCGTTTCCCTTTCTTCGATTACTTGACTTCCATCAACTCTATGGTTGCCGAATCATACTCCGTGCCGAGGCGAATCGGCAACCCGACATTCTTGAGCGCATCCCCGGAAAGCACCTTGCCGTCCACGGGAATATGCGGTTGCTTGCCTTTCTCCCGCGTCAGCTCGGTAACCTTGTACCGCTTCGCGGAATCCACCCCCTGCAACAACAACGGAGGCGGATAGTCGCTGTGGATGGGACGGTTCAACCCGTACACGAAGACGACCGCATGATCCTTCTCCGGCGTGGCGTACATGAGCGCGGCGTAGGAATTCTGCCACGGGGAAACCAGACGGTAGAGGTCGCCCTGCTGGACAACCGGGCGAATCCGCTTGTATTCCGCCACCGCGTTCTTCGCAAACGTGACCTCATCGGCGGCCATCTTGCTTGGATGCAGCTCGAAGCCCATCCGTCCCGACATCGCCACGTCAAACCGGTATTTCAACGGCGTCGCGCGTCCCGTCTGGTGATTGGGGACAACCGTGACGTGGGACCCCATCATACAGGCGGGATAGAACTGTCCCGCGCCCCACTGGATGAAGACGCGCTGCCGCGCATCGGTATTGTCCGACGTCCAGAACTCGTCGGCAAAGTGCAGGAAACCGTAATCCATGTGACCGCCGCCGGAGGAACAGGCATTGATCATCACACCCGGATACTTCGCCCGCACCCGCCCCAACAGCTCATACAAGCCCGACGTGTAGTCGAACCAGAGATTCGCCTGACGGTCTTTCGGCAAATAGGCGGAACCGACATTCATGACGCTCGCGTTCGCGTCCCACTTGATGTAGTCGATCCGCTTGCCGCTCTGCAGAATCGCGTCCAGTTGACCGAAGATGTTGTCGCGCACCGTCGGGTTCGTCATGTCCAACACGACCTGCGACCCGCCGCGTCCCTGCCGCAACGGACGCGTCTTCTCGCGCAGCACCCAGTCGGGATGCGCCTTGACCAGCTCGCTCGCCGTGTTGGCCATTTCCGGCTCCACCCAAATGCCGAACCCCAACCCGCGGTCCTTCGTCTGGTTGACCAGCCACTCCAGACCGTGCGGCAGCTTCTTCTCGTTCAACACCCAATCTCCCAGACCGCGCCGGTCGTCATCGCGCGCAAACTCCCCGCGACCGAACCAGCCGTCGTCGATGACGAACATCTCGCCCCCCATCTCTTTCACGCCGTCCATCATGTCCGTCAGCGTTTTCTCGGTGAACGTGAAATAGGCGCCTTCCCAGCTGTTGAGCAACACGGGACGCGGCGAATTGCCGTTGTGGATATGGATGTCACGCGCCCAGCGGTGGAAGTTCCGCGACACCTGCCCTTTCCCCTGGTCGCTGAAAGTCAGCATCAGTTTCGGCAGGACGATCGTCTTGCCCGGATCCAGCACATACGCGCCCGATCCCGTGTCCGCCCCCGCGTGGATCGAAAACGCATCGACCTGATCATGCCGCAGACCGATCGTCCAGGCGCCCGTCCATGCCAACGCGCCGCCGATCACGCGCCCGGCAGTCTCCGTCGCGGGGGAATCGAGCGAAAGCATGAACGAGGCGTTGTTTCCGAATGCCGAACGGATTCCCGAACGCGAGGTCAGGCTGACCGTCTGGCCCAACGCCACCGGGGATTCGACCAGTTGCCCCTCGCTCGCCCATTCGCCGGTGAGCGTCATCACGTAAAACCGCTTGGAAATCAAGGGGAACACGAGTGCCGCCGAGTCCATCCGAACGAGTTGAACGGGGGCTGGCTCCGCATGGGTGATTTCGATCCACGTCTCCACCACATCGCTCTCGTAGGCGGCGCGGAAGTGTTGCAGCACCGTCAAGGGATACACCGTATCCTTCATCCGAATCACCAGATGCGTCACCCCGTCGCGATCGGGAACCGTCTCCGCTCCCGCATCCGCCAGCTCGGTGGACAGCACGCCGTCCGCATGGATGACGGCAAGCCCGCCGAATTTGTTTCCCGTCTTTTCGAAATAGGTGTCCGCGCCGTTCACGGAGTAGGTCGCCGGCTTGCGGTATCCCAACCACGAATCACCCGAAAAACCCTTGGAAGCCAACAGCCTCGCGTCCTCGACACGCGAAATCTTGGCTCCGTAGTGCAACAGGAGCCACGTCCCCCCCTCCTTCACAAACGCAAGGCTCGTATTCTTGGTCTGCAACAGATATTCGGAACCGACCGGTCCACACCAGGCGGCAGCCGCAACGCACACGCCCGCCAAAATCATCCCGCACCGTTTCATTCTTTCCCTCCGTGCATGAAAAAAGCGTGTACCCGGCGGCAGCCGGATACACGCGACTCAGATTACCCGTTGACCATCAGATCGGTCACGAGCTTCGTGAACCGTTTGGCGTCCTTCAGCTGCGACCCCTCGCTCAACAGCGCCTCGCCGTAAAGCAGGTCGGTGAAGTCCGTCAGTTTCGCGTCGGCCTTGTCCGCGTCGAACATCGCCTTCATCCGCTGCACCAGCGCGTGATCCGGATTGAGCTCCAGGATCCGCATCTGCTTCGGCACCTCCTGATGCATCGCGCGCATCATCCGCTCCATGCTCGCGCTCATCGCGTTCTCGTCGGCAACCAGCACGCACGCGCTGTCCGTCAGGCGCGGCGAAAGCCGGACTTCCTTGATGTCCTCCTTCAAATGCTCCTGGATGAAATCGAGAAGCGGCTTGTAGTCCACCGTCGCCGTATCGAGTTTTTTCTTTTCCTCGGCCTTCTCCTTCTCGGTTCCGAGTTCCAGGTTGCCCTTGTCAATCGGAATCAGCTTCTTCCCGTCGAACTCGCGCAGGTTATCGACAATCCACTGGTCAATCGCATCCACGAACAGCAGGGCATCGTACCCGCGCTTGCGGACGGCCTCCAGGTGCGGGGACTGCTTGGCGGTGTCTAGATCCTCGGAGATCAGGTAGTAGATGTCCGTCTGGTCTTTCGGCATCTCCGCGATGTACTCGGCGAGCGAGATCGTCTTCGCCCCGTCACTCTTGGCGGAGGGGAACAGCAGAAGCGCCTTGATCTGATCCGCGTTCTCCCAATCGGAATACAGTCCCTCCTTCAGGACGCGACCGAAAGCGGCGTAGAATGTCTCGTAGGCGGCACGGTCGTTCTTCATCAGGTCGGTCAGTTCGCTCAGGATCTTGTTCGTAATGTTGCTCTTGATCTTGCGGATCACGGCATCATCCTGCAACATCTCGCGGGAGACGTTGAGCGGCAGGTCGCTGGAATCGACAATGCCCTTGACGAAGCGCAGGTATTCCGGAAGGAGCAGATCGAAATCAGCCCCGATGAACACGTTGCGCACATACAGGTTCAACCCGTACTTCTTGTTCGGCATCATCAGGTCGTAGGATGGATCCTTCGGCAGGAAGATCAAAGCCTTGAACTCCACCGCGCCCTCCACGCTCATGTGGATTACCTTGAACGGCGCGTTGTGGTCGTGCGTCAGGTGCGTGTAGAACTCGTTGTACTCCTCCGGCTTGATCTCGCTCTTCGCGCGCTTCCACAACGCCTTCATCGTGTTCAACGGCTCCGCCGTCTCTTCCGGCGCGTCGCCCTTGTCGCCGAAACGGATCGGGTATGCGATGAAATCCGAATACCTCTTTACCAGCTCGCGAATCCGCCACTCCTCCAGATACTCCTCAAATCCCTTGCGGAGCGTCAGCACAATGGTCGTGCCGGGCTTGTCGCGCGCGGCAGGTTCGATGGTGTAGCTGCCGTTCCCGTCCGACGTCCACTTCAACGCCTGCTGCCCCTTCCCACGCTTCAGGGTGATTACGCTCACGGAGTCGGCAACCATGAACGCGGAATAGAAACCCACGCCGAACTGGCCGATGAGCTGCGGCTGGTCCGCGCCCTTCTTCTCCTGCAGCGCCTTGATGAACGCCTTGGTGCCGGAACTCGCGATCACACCGAGATTCTGTTCCAGCTCCTTCTCATCCATGCCGATCCCGTTGTCCGAGATCATCAGCGTCTTGTCGTCCTTATCGACCACGATGTCGATCTTCCACGCGGGACTGTCCTCGACCAGCGACTTGTCCGTCAATCCCAGGTACTGCGCCCGGTCGATCGCGTCCGACGAGTTCGAAATCAACTCACGGAGAAAAATTTCCTTCTTGGAATACAGCGAGTTGATCACCAGATTCAACACCTGCTGAATCTCCGCCTGAAACTGACATGTCTTCTTTTCCATTCTGTACGCTCCTTACTTGATCCGTTTGGAAAAAGAAAAGGATACCAAACTTTTCGCCAAGAGAAAAGCCCGAACGAAATATGGTGGGACTGGTGCGGTGGTTGGGTGGTTACTTGGGTGGTGCGGTGGTTAGGTGGTTGAGCTGGGCATGCCGGATTTTCCGGATAAGCATTGCGGTCGCGACGGAGCGGTAAAAATTAAATCGCTTCGCTTTGAAATGGTGAAATGCTTAAATTGACCGGGCGGCGGACGCGACGGGGCGCGTCCCTCACTCGCCGTGTCGCTTCCCCGAAACAAGCGCCGATTTAAAGCCGCGTCAGCGGCAATTTAACCATTTAAACCTTTTAAAGGCGCCCGCGCCGATTTAAAGCCGCGTCAGCGGCGATTTAACCATATAAACCATATAACCCTTTTAAAGGCACCCGCGCCGATTTAAAGCCTCCGAAGGAGGCGATTTAACCATTTAAACATTTAACCATCCTTTCGCCGTCGCTACGCAGCGGGCACGATCCATCCCCCTTGTAAAATTTTGAGCTGGTCAGACGGTTCGGAATCTTGTATGATACCTTCGTTTTGAGCATGGGAAATGATTCCCAACCAAAGGAGAAACCTTATGAGTAACGTGAGCGCTGCTTACAAACTGGCTTCCGAACGGTATGCCGAGATCGGTGTCGATACCGCGAAAGCCCTGAAGAAACTTGGCAACTATCCGATTTCCCTGCAGTGTTGGCAAGGGGACGACGTGCGCGGATTCGAGAACCCTGACGGTGACCTGACGGGTGGAATCCAGACCACGGGCAACTATCCCGGTCGCGCCCGTACCCCGGAGGAACTGCGCGGCGATATCGACTTTGTCCTGAAAGGCTTGATCGCCGGCAAGCACCGCGTGAATGTCCACGCCTGCTATTCGGAATTCGACAGCGGCAAGAAGGTCGAACGCAACGAGCTTCAGCCGGAGCATTTCAAGAACTGGATCACCTGGGCGAAAAAGAACGGGTACGGGATGGACTTCAACCCGACGTTCTTCTCCCACCCGATGATGAAGGACGGCTTCACCGTCGCCAGCCGCGACAAGAAAGTCCGCAAGTTCTGGATCCAGCACGAAATCCAGACCCGCCGGATCGCCGCCGCGATCGGCAAGGCTCTCGGCACGGCATGCGTCAACAACTTCTGGATTCCCGACGGCCTGAAGGACGTTCCCGCGGACCGCGAGACCCCCCGGTTGATCCTCAAGGAAGCGCTGGACGAGTGCTTCGCCGAAAAGCTCGACCCGAAGTACATGCTCGACGCGGTCGAATCCAAACTCTTCGGGATCGGCGCGGAAAGCTACACCGTCGGCTCCAGCGAATTCTACCTCGGCTACGCCGTGCAGAACCAGAAGCTGATCACCTTTGACGCCGGACACTTCCATCCGACGGAAACGATCTCGGACAAGCTCTCCGCCGCAATGCCGTTCGTCCCCGGTATCCTTCTCCACGTCAGCCGCGGCGTGCGCTGGGACAGCGACCACGTGGTGACCATCACGGACGACCTGATCGCGATCGCGCAGGAAATCGTCCGCCTCGGCCGCTCGAAGGACATCCACATCGGGCTGGACTATTTCGACGCCAGCATCAACCGAATCGCGGCGTGGGTCGTCGGGATGCGCTCGATGCAGAAAGCCCTGCTCTTCGCGCTGCTCGAACCGCGCAAGCAGATGGTCGATGCGGAGAAGACCGCCGACTTCACCTCCCGCATGGCGTGGACCGAAGCAGCCAAGTCGCTTCCGTGGCAGGCGGTCTGGGATTACTACTGCGAGCAGAATGACATCCCGCTGGACACGCAGTGGCTCGCCGAAGTCAAGGCCTACGAGAAGAACGTTTTGGCAAAACGCTAATCCCCTTCCCTCTGTCCAAACAAAGCGGGCGGTCCAACCGGACCGCCCGCTTTTTATCATTGCGCAGCAGTTTTAAGTGCGGGTCGAAGCGGTCGAAAGCGACAGCATTCGAGAGCCTATGAGCGTGTACCACTGCAGAGTACGGCATTGCCTCACACGCTCGATAGGCCTCCCGGCTTGCGCAAGGCGGCAGCCTACGGCAATTCCACCTCGACTTTGAAGAACCGGAAGGTTGAATCGCCGTCTTCAGGAACCTCTTGCCATTCATCCGAGAGATTCGCCTTGCCGAGCTTTCTGATGCGCGGGATGAAAGAGACGCCCGATCCATCCACCGTATGGCTGAACTCGAACATCGGGATGTCACCGTCCATCCAGAACCGCGTGATCTGGAAGTCGTCATCCGGGTCTTCGGGGGCGAGTCCAAGCAGGTAGCATTCCCAGACCTTTCGCCCGTTCGCAGCATCATCCGTCGCAGCCCGATCCGTATTCTCCAAAAGCCACAGCGCAGGCACCGTCACGGTTTTGCCGCCCCCCACATTCACGACCACATCGTCCGTACCGCTGTCGAGACCCCATTCCAACACTACATCTCCCGCTTCGTCCCCATATCCACCGACTGCGATGTAGTAGGTCGTTCCTTCCACAGCGTTGAAAGTCACGGCGCTCGTCCTGTCATCATCCTCACCACCGTCATCGTTAACAGCAACCGTCCCCAGCGCATTCACGACGTTCCCCGTATAGATACCGAGAACGGTGTCGAAATCAGAGCCTTGCGTCTGGAAAACAAAAGATGCGTTTGTTGGAGCCGTCCATTTCCACCACACAGTGGCGGTGGAAGCAAACGTATTATTATTTTGTACTTCAAACGGAAGCGGCTCATCCTCTTCCGTGCTCGCGCCCAAGTTCGTACCGGTCACATGGCCGCTCACCCCACTGATCACCGTGGCGTTCGCGAAGTTGTCGTTGCCGGGCGCCTGAAGACGCTGCCAGCTCAAGGTGAAACCGCCGACGACATCGTTCCAGGTCGCAAGCGACACATAGTACGTTGTTCCTTCCTCCACATCGAAGCTGACACTGTTACCGTCATCGTAACCGCAATCGTCCCACTCTTCATTTTCCTCGTCATAGCCATACGTCGCGACAAGGTACAGCAAATCGTCCTCGTCGTTGTCCGCAGTCGCCAAGAACCGCACGTTCCCCGTAAACGGTGCGACCCATTTGTACCAAACCGTCCGTCCCGCATCACCGTACTGCCAAATGCAGTCGTTGTCCGTAATCGTCGCACCCGCAAGCGTACCGGGGACACTGCCGGACTCGGTACTCGCAAGGACCTGCGCATCCTCATACTCGTCATTGGCGGGGGAAACATCCCAAGACAGCGTGAAATCGAACTCCTCGTTGCCTTCCCAATCGCGCCAGCTGGCGACCTCGATCCAATACACCTTGTTGGAAGTGGCATTGATCGAGAGATCTGCCCAGACATCTCCCCTCCGAAGGCTTGCTTCAGACCACGATTCGTCCTCGGTGTCGTACCCCGCCGTTATTCCGATATAGTAATACAAATCCAGACAGCCTCCGGCATCCGCAACCAAAAAGCGGTATCTTCCATCCGCCGGAGCCGTCCACCGGTACCACACTGTGGAACGATACTCTTTATCGCCGACATCCGGAATCAAGTCAACCAGCTCGCGGGAACTGTCAACGGTAGTCCCGTCAATACTGCCGCTTGCACCGGAAATCGTTGTCGCGGCGGCAAAATTGTCGTTGGCGGGCGGGTCTATCTCCTGCCAATGGGCATACAGTCTCGTCCACCCTTGCAAAACAACCGAATCACACGTCACCTCCTCGCCATCCTCCGCTGCCGTGAACCATCCGCAGAACCGGAAGTGTCCCGTCCCGTTCCAGACGGTTTCGGGCAAGAAACCGATCGCATAACCGTTCACGACATGCTTTTCCGTAGCCGCCGTCACGCCATCGTTCACATCCATCAGAAGAATACGCGTGACAACGGGGGCTGTCACGAAATTCCTCACCCAGCCGCAGTCTTCACCATTCGATACGCTACTGTCTTTGGCGTATTCAAACCGTATCGTGTGGGTGCCGGATTCCGCAACAGCGATGGAAACGGTAGCCCAATTCTCCATGATCCCGCTGATGGGGGAGAGCATCTCGTTTCCGTCGAGATAACAATGCAACAGATCATAACCGCTTTCAGATGAAGTCTTCCAACTGAACGAAACCAGACACGGCGCATTCGTCACGTCGATCTCAACCCATGTAGATTGGTTGTCGGAGATTGCGCCGCTCCGCCAGCTGTCGTCATTCTCTACCGTCCACGGCTTGTTCGCGCTCATCCCGGAGAACGGAGATTCCACCCAGTGCGCGTAGAGCGTCGTGTCGCCGCTCACGACTGTCACGCGCGTACCGCCGACCGCCGCCGTGAACCACCCCTCTAACAGGTGGCCAGCAAACACAGGCACGGAAGGGGGCGTGACTGCGGTTCCGTCCCATGCGGAAACCGTGCGCGTCGTTTCCCCGCCAAACGTCCCTCCATTCGCGTCGAAAGTTACCCTCCGCTCCTCAATGGGAACAACACTCCAGTTCCGCACCAGACAGTACAAACTAGATTCAGGCCGACCTTGATAGAGCAACGACTCGAGTTCAAAACGTATCGTATGCGTTCCTTCATCCCGAAAGCTCCGGGAAAACTCGGTCCACTCATCAAACTCGCCACCCCCGGCAACCTGCGCCCCGTCCACATATACCGACAAAAATCCATTTATACGCATCCACTGGAAGGTAACCAGGCACGGTCCCTCGACCGTAATTTCCGCCCAGCTGTTCGTCCCGGATGGCATCGCGCCGTTCCGCCAGTTTCCATCTCCGTCCAACATCCACGGATATTCTTCGCTCATCCCGGAGAAGGGCGATTCCACCCAGTGCGCATAGAGCGTCATGTCGCCGGTCACGACTGTCACGCGCGTTCCGCCGACCGCCGCCGTGAACCACCCCGCGAACAGCTGCCCGTCCGATACGGGCATGGGAAAAGCCACGGTCTCCGTCCCATCTTTGGCAGTAGTCGTTTCCGTCGCCGCCCCGCCGAACGCACCCCCGTTGGCGTAAAGGGTAATGGTATATTCGGGAATCTCGTAATACATAATCGTGCAACCGTCCGGCACGGAGAATCTGCCCCTCAAAGTATCGGGCGCATAAACCGTCAGATTTGCACATCCGTAGAACGGATTCTCGGAGATGGATTGCACGCCAGCGGGAATCCGGATCTCACGAAGCGAGGAACAGTAGCCAAAAGCGCCCCAGGCAATATTATTGAGGGATACGGGCAGCGACACGCTTTGCAACGCGGCATCGTTCCCAAACGCGTGTTCACCGATACTCGTCACGCCTTCGGGGACAACGATGTTCGTCACGGAAGCCGTTCTAAAGTTCCACCCCGAAAGAGCCTCCGAACCGATGGCGGTCAAGACTTGTCCGTTCAGATGGTCGGAGATGACTAGGTTTTCAGGCGCAATGCCGTGGATGCCGGCCAATGTTCTTTTTTTGATGACAAGCGAGAATGGCTTGGCGGCCTCATACGGCGTGCCGGCAAACGCTGTGGCGTCAATGTCGATGTCCTCTTCCGTACCGGCGAACGTGACCGTCTCCAAACAGGAACAATTAGCGAAGGCTTGCGCGTCAATTGCCACCATGTTTGCCGGGATCACGATCGAAGTGAAATTCTCGTTCTCACACCCTCCGAATGCATTGTATCCAATGGTCTTCAGTCCTTCCGGGAAAGCTACGGACAGAAGGTTATCGTTGCAGTAGAATGCGACTCCGCCGATCCGTTCCGTACCGGGGGCGACAGCAATGTTTCCGCCTTTGGCGTGGGGGCATGCCACGAGTTCCTTGCCATTCTTTGTGTAGAGGATTCCGTCCACGCTTTTGTAGGCTGGATTATCGGCGGCGACTGTAATGTTCGTAAGATCCCATGCACAAGGAAATGCGTAACAAGATATGTTGAGCACACTCCTCGGAACGAAAATCGAAGTGGCGCACGAATCATCAAAGACATTGTCGGCGATCTCGACAACCCGTTTTCCGTCGATCTCACCGGGTACGGTAAACTCGCCGAACGGCATCGGCGAAATCGCTGGCTCCAGCAAGGATCCGTCGTCATCGTAAACTGGCGAAAGCGTCACAGTCCCGTCACCATTGTCGATGTAACCATACGTGTATTCGATCTGCGGGATGCTGCCTGTGTAATAATAGACACACCCGGCATCGCCAAATACGTCCTCCTCGTCGATCACACCATTCAGCGACTCCGGCACAAGGGCGATACGCAAATCGCATCCGTCGAACGCGGCGTCTCCGATACTCGTCACGCCGACCGGTATCGTCACGCTCCTCAATTCAGAGCAATCCGCAAACGCATACTCACCGATGCTCGTCACGCCGACCGGTATCGTAACGGAAACAAGCCCGACGCAATTGTAAAACGTCTCATCCTCGATTCTCGACACGCCATTCGGGATTTCCACGACCTTCAACCCTTCGCACCAGCTGAACGCCTCCGAACCGATACTCGTTACACCGGCGGGAATATCCACGCGCGTCAAGCCGCTGCAATTGGCGAACGCCCTTGTATCAATGCTTGTCACACTGCTTGGGATGGAAACATTGGTGAGGCTGCCGCAATCTTGGAACAGACATTCGCCCAAACGCGCCACACCATTCGGGATCTTGATGTCGAGCAGGCTGTCACAACAGTTGAACGCATAATCCCCGATGCTGGTCACGCTTGCGGGAATCGTCACGCTTTCCAGACTGGAACACCCATCGAACGCGCTTTCCCCGATTTTCGTCGCGCCGTTCGGGATCACCACGCCCGTCAAGTCGATGCAATCCAGAAAGGCTCCATCGCCGATGCTGGTCACGGTCTTTCCGCCGAGGGTTGCAGGAATGGTCAAAATCCCCTCCGGTTCCGGCGAAACGGCGGTGAGAAAATCCCCGTCCTCGTCTTCATTGTAAATCTCCGCCGTGCCGCCGACGATCCGGTATGTCCAGGTATAACCGCCGACCTCTTCCTCAACCGCCGCGACCCTCATTGCGGTTGACATCGCAGCCACCAGCAGCATCGTTACAGACTTTTTCATCTTATCATTCTCCCGTTTGTCCACGCAACCTCGTCCGGCAGAAGCTTCCGAAAAACCGCTCGCGCACTACGCCATCCATGAGCGATACTAGCCTTCCCCGAACAGTCCTGTGGAAGGAATTACAGTATCAAATCACCATACCGAATTCAAGCAGGAAAGTTTAGCCCGAAACCCGGAGTGCGCAGCTGTGGAATTCAACAAGCGCATACGGTACTCAGACACGGAAAGTTTCATGTCATGGTCTCACTCAGTGTTCGCAAAGTTACCCTAAGTTCCCCTGTTGCTTTTACCGGACAACGGTTTTGATCTCTCGCGGAGACGCGGAGATTCTGCAAGTTTGCGGCGGTTTCGCGTGTCGATCACTTTCGATAGCAATCGGTTATTCCCTGCTGCCCCCCTGCTTCTCAGCCTCTCAGCTTTTCAGCTGGCGCATAGCGCCCTTGCGTACTCTGCGCTCTCGGCGGCTCTGCGTGAGAACCCAAAAGAGAAATTGAGGATTACTGGTTATTCCACGAGGGAATTTCAAAACCACGGAATACACGGAATCGCAGGGTTACGAAACTCGTGTTTTTCCCGTGTGTTCCTTGGTTGAACAACCGATAGGCGGGAGGTTTTGCAATTGGCTCCCCCTTTGCGAATGTTACGGACTTTGCGTGAGGTTTAATTTCCGACCTTGGATTGCGAGAAATACGAGGGCGCTTTTTATTCATTCCGATTCCTCCGATGCGCTCGCCAACGCTTGCGCCTTTGAGGGGTTAAGCACGTTCGCGCTCCTATCGACCAAATCGGTGTTTTCTGGCACATCCAAGAATTGTGGTGAATTGCGAAGATGCACCCAACCCAACCGTTCCGTTTACCGGACACCGATTTTACTCACACAGAGAACGGTCGCTGTGCACGCGCCTTGTGGAACACGGAATGCGCTTGACGGCGTGTAACTGGTTGGCTACACTGAATGGGCGATGCAACGATGGGCGTGGAGCATGGATCGGCTCTCTCCTGACGCAGATTTCGGAAGGTCGGCGAACGGGCATCGCTCGCTTGAACGGATGGACAGATAATCACATCAGAAACAAGGAACATTCCTCATGGATCAGCGGTTTGGATATTGCAGGGTTGGGTCGGCCGTACCGGTCATCAGGCCGGGGGCGGTCCGGGAAAATGTCGCGGCAATGGCAAATTTCATTTCCCGGTGCGGAAGCGAATCGATCGATGTGCTGGTTTTCCCGGAATTGTGCGTCACCGGCTACACCTGCGCGGATCTCTTTTACCAGGACGCCTTGCTGGACGCGGCGGAAGGGGACTTCCGCGAGCATTTCCTGAAACCGAGCGGGTGCGTCAACACACTTTTCCTCGTCGGATTCCCCGTGCGCGTGCGCGGACAACTCTTCAACTGCGCCCTCGTCTGCCACGCCGGTTCCGTCATCGGAATTGTCCCCAAAACCTTTTTGCCGAACACCCGCGAATTTTACGAGCGGCGTTGGTTTTCCTCGGCCGCCGACGCGCAAGTCAGCGAAGTCTCCATCCTCGACGCTTCCGAACCGGTTCCCTTCGGCACCGACTTGGTTTTCCAGGCGGATTCGGACCAGCGGTTGTGCGTAGGGGTTGAAATCTGTGAGGATTTCTGGGCGCCGGTTCCTCCAAGTACGCGTCTCGCCTTGCAGGGCGCTACCGTTCTGTGCAACCTCTCCGCCAGCAATGAACTGGTCGGGAAGGCGGATTACCGGCGTGATCTGGTGCGCCAGCAATCCGCGCGTTGTCTTGCCGCCTACGCCTACGCAGGCGCGGGCGTGGGCGAATCCTCCACCGACCTCGTGTTCGGGGGACACGCCCTGATCGCCGAGAACGGGCGAATCCTGCGCGAGAACACCCGCTTCACGCACGACGAATCCCTCACGCTGGCGGATGTGGATTTGCCCGCACTCTGTTTCGACCGCCGCCAAAACGCCTCGTACGCATTCAGCGCGGCGAGATCGGAAACGGTGCGTCGCGTCTTCTTTACGCCGTCGGATTCCTGTAGCGGGAAGCAGTTGCTGCGTCCCGTGGATCCGCATCCGTTCGTGCCGTCGAACGCTGCGGTCCGAACCGCGCGATGCGAGGAGATCTTCGCCATCCAGAGCGCGGGGCTGGCGACGCGCCTCCGTCACACCGGTTGCCGCCATGCGGTAATCGGCATCTCCGGCGGATTGGACTCCGCGCTCGCCCTGCTGGTGACGGTGGAAGCGTTCCGTCTGCTCGGCGCGGGCCGGAGCGGGATCCATGCCGTCACGATGCCGGGGTTCGGCACGACAAAACGAACCAAAGGCAATTCGGATTTGCTCTGCCAAGGGCTAGGCGTTCCGCTGCAAACGATCGACATCACCTCCGCCTGCCGCCAGCATCTCGCGGACCTGAAGCATTCGGAATCCGTCCACGACATCACCTACGAAAATGCACAAGCGCGCGAACGGACGCAGATTCTGATGGATCTGGCCAATCAGGTCGGCGGCATGGTGATCGGCACCGGCGACCTCTCCGAACTCGCGCTGGGATGGTGTACCTACAACGGCGACCACATGAGCATGTACGGCGTGAACGGTGGCGTCCCGAAAACGTTGATGCGCTATCTCGTCCGCTGGTACGCCGACACGAAAGCGAACACGGATACGGCGACGGCGCTCACCGATATTCTCGACACGCCTGTTTCACCCGAACTCCTCCCCGCCGACGAGAAGGGGGAGATCGCGCAGAAGACGGAAGACAAGCTGGGACCTTACGAGGTCCACGACTTTTTCCTCTACGAGCTGGAACGTCACGGGACTCCCCCCGAAAAGATCAAGTACCTGGCAGGGATCGCCTTTGCGGGCGTTTACACGGCGGAACAGATCGACCGTTGGTTCGACACCTTCACGCGCAGGTTTTTCAGCCAGCAGTTCAAGCGTTCCTGTCTGCCGGACGGTCCGAAGGTCGGATCGATCAACCTCTCCCCGCGCGGGGACTGGCGTATGCCGAGCGATGCCTCCGCAGAGGCTTGGCGAACAGAGAAATAGAAGGAATTCAAGACATGAAAAAATCGACCGTCGTTTTCTTGGGTGTTTTGACGTTGACAGCCGCCGCGTTCGCACGGGATCCCTTCATGATGATCCGATTCCGGTCGGGGCAGAATGAAAACGAGGAAACCTGGAATGAGACGTTCGCCATGCTGAAGCGATATCGCCAGGCGTGCGACGAGGTCTGGTTCTCGACCGGACTGGGCGTCCCCCCGCTCTCGTGGCATGAAGCGCACGCAAAGCGGTTGGCCGCCGCCGCCGAACAGTTGCGTTCGGTCGGCATCCTTCCGAGCATCCAGTTCCAGGCGACACTGGGGCATACCGACGAAATCTCCGCCGGGTTCGACTGTTCCGCCAAAACATGGGGCGGATTCACGGGGCGCGACGGAACCGAATGCAAACTGGTCAACTGTCCGCGCCAGCCCGCGTTTCTCGCGTACTGCGAAGCCGCCGCCAAACTCTATGCGGCCTGGAAGCCCGCCTGGGTGTGGATTGATGATGATCTGCGCGGACAATGGCATCCTCCCGTGAAAGAAGGCGGCTGTTACTGTGCCACCTGCCTCCAAGCCTTCTCGCAACAGGAAGGAAAGGAGTACACGCGGGAATCCCTCGTGCAAGAACTGGCGAAGAACGAACTCTTGGCAAAACGCTGGAATCGTTTCCGCGACGAATCGCTGGCGCAAGTCGCGAAGGTCATCACGCGCGCCGTCCACGAAATCTCGCCCGACACGCGCATGGGAATGCAGCACGGAGGCAGTGTGCCGCTGGCGATTTTCGAGGCGATGGCCGACGCATCCGGCCGCAAGGTCGCCTCCCGTCCGGGAGGTGGCGCCTACTTCGACCACAACCCGTATTCGCTCATCGGCAAGGCGTTCGAACTCTCGCGTCAGGTCGGACGACTCCACACCTCCCCCGCGATTGAATCGTTCTGCCCGGAAATCGAAACCTGCCCCCGTTCGTTCACCTGCAAGACCGCGCACGGCATTGCCTTGGAGTCCTTGCTGACGCTCTCCTTCGGGATGGACTCGATTTCCTATTTCATCATGGATCCCAAGCTGGAGTCCCCAGCCTGGTACGGTTCCGCCCTGATGAGCGAACTCGCGGCGGATGCACCCCTCTTCCGGGATTACGAAGCGTTCAACCGAGGCACGTTCCCCGGCGGTCTTGCGGGCGACTCCCCTCTCGCGTTCTCCTGTCTCGGCATTCCATTCTGTCCAGGTTCGCCGCATCTCAGCGGACACCTGTTGTCCGAGAGCGGTGCGCGTTCGTTGCCTGCCGATGACATCCGCCGTATCCTCTCCGGGGGAGTTCTGCTGGACGGTGCCGCCGTTACCGTTCTGCAACAGCGCGGTTTCACCAACGAAATGGACGGCTTGACCGCGCAGAAACTTCCGGCGGGACTTCACGAAGTCTTCACGGATGATGAACTCAACCAAGGGATGGTGAACGGGTACCACCGGGGAAATGTCGCCTACCAGTTCCACGTGGAGTCGGATACCGCGCGAATCATCGGGCGCTACGAGAAATGGAACGGGGAGGACGCGGGGATTGCCTCGATTCTGCTGGAGACCGCGCAGGGTGCGCGAATCGCGGCGTTCGGATGCAGCGGATTCCAAGCCGAGGCGTTGAGCCGCAACCGGATCCGGCAACTGGCGAGGGCCGCCGACTGGGTCACGCAAGGGACGCTTCCCGCGTTGGCGGAAGACCCCGCGCAATGCCTTGTCGTGCCGCGTGTAGAGAAGAACGGAGATTTGCGGAGCGTGACGGTTCTCAACACGACGATCGACCAGCTGCCTCCGCTCACGGTCAAAATGCGAAAAGCGCCGAAAGACCTGGAGAACGCGCAATGGATCGCAATCGGGGAACGGCCTGTCGGTCTCCGCATCACACGGCAGGGCGAAGACGCGTTCGTCACCATTCCTGCCATCGCACCGTGGAACATCGGCTGGATCCGCCTCGCCGAGTAAGTTGGAGCGGCATCAGCCGCCAGACGAAAAGAGGTATGCGCGACATCTATGTCGCGCCACGGAACATGGAAAGGTGGTAGGTTACAGGCAGTAGGGAACAGGCAATAGGTACGCCTCTCCATTCCGTGACCTTCCGTGTGTTCTGTGGTTTTTCAAATTGTCCAACAGAGGATCACGGGACCGTGATTTCGAGCTTTGCCGTGAAGTCGCGATCGCCGGCGAGCGGCTTCGAGTCCAGCGAGAGGGACTTCCCTCCCTCGAATTCAATCGTGAACGGCTTGGCGAGATCGCCCATTTGCGGTGCAAGGTAGAGATTGAATCGTTTCACGTTTTCGGTTTTGATGCGGAATTTGTTCCCGCCGAGGTTTTCGGCGAGGATGCGCGCACCGTGTTCCCAGTTTCGGGTGGTAAACGAGTGCGTCTGCAACTTCAAGTCGGCCTCCGTCTCCGCCACGTCCGGACCTTCCAAAACGATCGCGTCCACCGCAATCTCCCCTTCCCTTGCCTCGACCAGCTCCAGCCATCGTGTCCGCTTGACGGGTTCGACGGCGGGATGTTTCGATCCGCATGGCGTGACCAACGCGATATTCGGCGCATACGGATTGCGGCGTTTGTCGAGCGACCAGGCGAAAAAGCGCCGCATCGCGGCCTTCGCGCCGGGGAAGGCGAGCGAATGCCCCTCCGCGTGTTCATCGTACACATGGTCGATGCCGTCACGCTTCATCAGTTCATCGGCGCCTCTCCCGAATTCGACACCGCACCATTTGTGATGCCGGGGAGTCACATGATTTCCCCGGTATCCGGGGCGCGGCGAACAGTCGAGGGCACCATGCTGGATATAGACGGGCGTTCCCAAAAGCGACCGGAAATCCGCCTCGTACCAAGCGCCCGCGCTGAACCAGACGCCAGCAAAGCGGTCGGCGAGAACCTGCGCGAGGTGGTACACGCCATACCCGCCCATCGAATGCCCACCCAGAAAAATCCGTTCCGGATCAATGTTGAACTTCTTCTTGGCGGCCTCAATCGTAGCCTCGATGATCGCCGGTGCGCCGGGTTGATTCCAACGCGACCCGTTCTCCGCCGGAGGCGCGGAAGGAGCCGCCACGACAAACGGGGCGTGGATGATGTCCGGCATAAGCCAATTCTTTTCCGGGCTGAAGTAATTTCCGGGCGCATCGTCGGGTGATTTGCGGTTTCCTCCGTGCAGGAAAACCAGAAGCGGAACGGGTTTCGAGAGATCCAGCCCCTCCGGCACGTAATAGTAGATGCGTCCGGAGGTACGGCCGGGTGCAGGTTCCTCGTAAGTCAACTTCCCGCACTCTTTCTCGCCCGTCGGATAGACGTGGAACGAGAGGCGTTTCTCCGCCGTCGCGGACTCGTCGATTTCCGGGGGCAACGGTTCCGAAAACGGGACCAGACGAAGGTAGGGCTTCTCGCAGCCGTGGCCGAGCGCGACATGGAGAACATTAGACCGGGCGCTCCCCTGAAATTCGCAGACGGAAGATTCGATGGTCGTGGCCGCGCAGATCGACCAGGTCTCCCGCACATGCTTTCCGTCCACGAGCGGACCGTTATGCGCGGAGAGAATCGCCTTCATGTCATCCACCGTGAACGGCGTTTTCTTGGGTTTCACGGAGAACGGGAACGGTTTCCCTTCCGGCCACTCCTGTCCCGTCAAGAGACGGATCGCCTGACGGAAACGCCCCGTGTTGTTGGGATGATCGAATGCGTGTTCCGGACCGAAATTGAACGAGCCTTGGTAGGCCTTGGCGAAATTGAACTTCCCCTTCCCGTCCCAGAACCCCTTCGCCTTCGCGTTCTCAATCAATCCCGGCGAAACGATCACATCCCCCTTCGGGAAAGAGTCCAGTTCATAAACCGTGTAGAGGTTGGGCATGACCGTAACCTCGTCATCCGGACAACGGACCGCGACATAGTGCCGTCCGTGAACAACCTGCACAAGCCACGCCTCGTCCTTGTCCGCCACTGTGTAAATGCGTGCGGAGGACGCATACCCGTACTTCTCCACCAGTCCGCAGAGAATCCGTACCCCGTCACGGGCGCTTGTCGCGCGCTCCGCCACGGCACGCCGCAGGTTGTACTTGACGCCTCCTTCACGTAGCAACGAGGGATCGTCCATACGTTCCTTGGAATTCCCGCCCGAATTACTGACCACCAGCACGCCGTTCTCGTTGAGGAACGAGTCGGCATTCTTATCCCCGTTCGGGAACTTCACCTCGCTCCAGTAACAGGCAACGGTGCGCTTTGCCTGCGGAACCGAGGTGCTGCACCCATACGAGGCGGGGAGGCAGCTCCCGTCCGGCCAGTCGTCGCAACGCGGCACGATTCCGTGGTGGACGGAAAGCGGCGGACTGTCGTCCTCGTTGTGCCCCACCAAGACATGGCCGGTAGCCGAAACCTTTTTGCCCACAACAAGCGTCATGCAGTTCATCTCTACCGCGCCGGCGCAGAAACTGGCCGCAATCGCACCGGAGAATAAAATTGGTTTGCAAATCATCACGTAGAAATCCTCTTTGATTGGTTAGGTGGTTGAGTGGTTAGGTGGTGGGGTGGTTAGGTGGTGGGGTAGTTAGGTAGTTAGGTGGTTAGGTGGTGGGTGATCCCTTTCGCCAGCCGCTCTTTAGCTCCTCGAATCCACACCGGGACATGGACAGACCCTACAGCCAGAGTGAATCGGCGGCAGCTTCAAAGCTCTCGGTATCCATTCCCTGAATATCGAGCATATAATCGGCATCCAGTTCCGTGAACCCGACATTCCTGTGCGACGCGACCGGTACTGGCTTGTCAGGCATTGCATAACGGTAGGCGGAAAAACCGCCGGCCACCAACAGGAGAACGGCCGCGATTTTCGCGATCCTCCTGAAACTCCACGCGTGCAGCCAGGTCGCGCGGCGGGACAGCTCGCGACTGCGCGAGGCCGCCTCCAGACGGATTGCGGACAGGACGCGCTCGGAAGGTCCGGCCTGTGTCCGCATCGCTTCACGAAACATCGGCGCCAGGCTTTCGAATTCGCGTTCGACAGCCGCCTCATCCCATTTCGTCTCTTCCGTTTTCATTTTTCTCCTCCTTCCGCGGAACCATCCGCCAGCCAACCCTTCAATTTCTCCATCGCATCGTGCATCCGCCCCAACGCCGTGTTCAGGGGAACGCCGAGCTGTTCGGCGATTTCCTTGAACGAAAGATCCGCCTCCGTCCGAAGCAGGAAAACCTCCCGCTGTTTCTCCGGCAACCGGCGGACCGCCTCCACCACCTTCGCGTAGAGATCCGCCGTCTCCAGCCGCTCGGACGGTGCGCTCTCCGATGAGGCAATCCGTTCCCCGAGCGAGACATCCGTTCCGTCATCCCCCGTCGCCACGGGCGCGTCCAGGCTCAGGTCGCCCCGTTGCCGCCGCCGATAATCGGTCAGCAGGTTCTTCGCGATCCGCCACATCCACGCCTTGAAGGAAATCGCGGTAAACCGATCCGCCGCGCGGATAATGCGAATCCAGCAATCCTGAAAGAGGTCTTCCGCATCCGCATGACTGCCGGTCATCCCCAGGAACCAATGGAAGAGGGCATCGCGATACCGAAGAACCAGAGAATCCATCGCGTCCGCGTTTCCGTGAACGAACGATTCGAGCAGTTCCTCGTCGCTTCGCTGTGCTTCCTCCTTCATTGGGTTCGTGTACATAAACGAGAAAAAAAGGAATTTATTGGGTGTTCCAGAAAAGATGTGTCTCGTTGTTCCCTACGGGTGTGAAATCCCCCCACGTCAAAGGATGCAGGTAAGAATAGCGAATCCGCAGTTCCGTCATCGTATCGCCGCCGAGTTTTTCCAGCAGCGCATCCGCGATCACCATCGCCACAACCGACTCCAGTACCACGACGGCGCGCGGGACGGGACAGAAATCAGAACGCTCGTAGCGGGTCCCCACCTTTGTCCCGTTTGCCAGATCCACGGTCGGTTGCGCTTTCAGCGTAGTCGGGATCGGTTTCATGGCGGCGCGCAGCCAAATCGTCTCCCCGTTCGATATCCCGCCCTCGATTCCCCCGCAGCGGTTGGAGCCGCGCAACAGGTTGCCATCCACGTCGTCCAGAATCGGGTCGTGCGCCTCCGTTCCCCGGCGTCGGGTGTTGGCGAAGGCATCCCCGATTTCGACGCCTTTGATCGCGGGAACGCTGACGGCGGCAGCAGACAGCCTTGCGTCCAGCCGCTCTTCCGGCGTGACGTAAGACCCCAATCCCGCAGGGACGCCCAGAACGGCCACTTCGATCACGCCGCCCAGCGTCTCGCCGTCCTGTTTCGCACGCTCGATCTCGCGCAACGCGCCTTCGTCGGCGGCCGGGTCGGGTATCCGCGTGGGGAAATCCGCAGCGCGGGAAACCAGGGTTTCGAGATCCGCCGCCTCGTCCGGGAGGGAGACGAGACCGATAGACCGGACGAAACCGCCCACGCGAATCCCGAACTCAGAGAGGAACGCCCGGCAAACCGAACCTGCCGCCACCCGACACGCCGTTTCCCGCGCCGATGCCCGCTCCAAGGCGGGACGGATGTCGTCAAATCTATATTTCGCCAGCGCCGCGAGGTCCGCGTGTCCGGGACGCGGCGTCGTGTAAGAGGGAATCGGCTTGCCGTTCCACTTCGCATGGTCACGGTTCTCGATCTGCAGGGCAATCGGCGCCCCGGTGGTCTCCCCTTCCATCACGCCGGCGAGAATCCGCGCCGTGTCCGTCTCAATCGCCATGCGGCCGCCCGCGCCGGTCGGCAACTGGCGACGCGCCAAATCCTCGCGAATCTTCTCTGCGGAAACGGGAAGTCCGGCGGGTATCCCCTCCAGAAGAACCGTCAGGCACGGTCCGTGAGATTCCCCGGCGCTACTGTAACGCAAGCGTCTGAACATAATTCCCCGTCACCCGTTATTGCAACAGCAAGTCAATCAGGTCCGCGCGCTTCATGCGCCCCAGCGCACCGTGCCTCGCCTCTGACTCCCCGTAGGTCTCCACCTTGTCCGGCTCGACGCCCGGCTGGTAAACCGCCACGGGAACAGGCGTGCGCGTGTGTTTGCCGATCGCCAAGGGAACCGGATGGTCCGGCAAGACGCAATACGCGACATCCTTCCCCAACGCCCGCATGACCCTTCCGACGAGGCGGCTGTCGAAGTCCTCGATCGCGCGCAGTTTCAGGTCCAGCTTCTGCAGGTGCGAGACTTCGTCGGTCGCCTCCAGATGCACATAGACGAAATTGTATCCGTCGCGAATCGCCTGAATGGCGGCATCCGCCTTGCCCTCGTAATTGGTGTCGATAAAGCCGGTGGCGCCGGGAACGCGAATCACGTCCATTCCCATGCAGCGGCCAAGCCCGTTGATCACATCGACGGCGGAAATCACGGCGGCGCGAACCCCGTAGCGCGTGCAGAGGTTGTGGATCGCACTTGGTTTCCCGCCGCTCCACGGCCAAATCCCGTTCGCGGTACGGCCTTTCAGCACCTCGGCCGCCTTGCCGATCAGCTCGCAGAGGAATCGCGCCGTTTCCACGCCGTTGTCGGACTTCGTGCGCGGCAAATGCTTGGCGACGGGCTGCCCGTGATTGTCGTCGGGCTTGTCGTAGGAGACCTCCGCGCTGAACTGCTTTCCGTGGAGGACAAGCAGGTTCCGGTAACTCACGCCGGCGTGGAACGAAACCGACTCCGAGCCAAGTTTCTCGTTCAGCAAATCAATCGTCTCCTGCGCGTCGCGCTGGGAGATGTGACCGCCTGAAAAGTCGCGCAGAATCCCGTTCTCATCGACCGTCACGAGGTTCATGCGGAACGCAATATCATCGGGGCCAAGCGGCAGGTTCTGGCTGGCAGCCTCCAAGGGACCGCGACCGCACAGTTCCGTCCGCAAGTCCCCGCCGAGAACCGACATATTCGCCACATCGCTGGAAGTCGGGAATCCGTCCGGTAACGTCAACAAGGTTCCGCTTCTGCCCAAACGGGAGATTCCGTCCATTGCGGGTGTCTCCGCGTATTGGAGCGGGGTCTTCCCCTCCAGCTCGCGAATCGGCTCGTCCGCCATGCCATCGCCCAAAAACAACACTGTTGGATAAGGTTTCATGATGGCAATCAGTCTCTCACTTGCCAAGCCCGACTGTCAAGCCTAAAACACTTCGGATGCTTTCGGCCAGATTCGCCCCGCCATCTGTTTTCGGGGAAGCGACACTCGCTTTCCGGCGGACCGGCCATTTAACCATTTCAAGGCGAAGCGATTTAACTTTCCCTAAATTCCTCTGTTGGACAATTTGAAAAAACCGTGGCGAATCATGGCGCGTTGGAATTTTTCTGACTTTCACCATTTGAGCGAATCCGTTTTCTGTCGTAACGTGTGTGTTGGGGGATCGAAAAGCCTCTGTTTTTCGGCACTTTCTCTGCGTACTCTGCGGCCTCAGCGGCTCTGGGTGAGAACCCAAACGAGAAATCTAGGATCATACTACCGCATACTCCCTTTTTAACACGCTGAACCTGTTAAATTACAAGCCAAATGCCCAAACTCTGCTTGCGAAAGTGGAAGAGGTTTGTTATACTGGATTTGCTCTTGGGGACGAGTGTCCCTATGAATGCCATCACTCCTGTTTTTTGCTTGCTGACTCAACAAGACCCTGCGCGGAAAGGAACCGAAATGAGCCTAATCACATTCCCGAAAACCACAAGGAGATTTTTTCTGGAAGGGTTGATCGCGTCAGCCGGGTTGAACTCGCTCGGCGTGACCGTGCGTGGAACGCCCAAGCTACGGTTTGGAGTGGTGAGCGACATCCATTTCTTCGCGAGCAGCACGGAGCAGTACTTCCTGAACGCCTTGACCTGGTTCAAGTCGCAGAATGTCGATGCCGTGATGATCACGGGAGACCTCGCCGACACGGGGCAGTACACCGAACTGGAGCGCGTGGCCGCCTGCTGGTACCAAGTCTTTCCCAATGACACCGGATCGGACGGACGGCACGTCGAAAAACTTTTCATCTACGGAAACCACGACTACGAGGGATGGACGTACAACGCCTCTCTGAAAGAGCAGCGTCGGCCCTACGCGCTCATCAACGACTGGCCGGGGTATTGGGAAACCTATTTCCACGAGACGTTTCAGCCCGTTTACAGCAAGACGGTCAAGGGTTATACCTTCATCGGGATGCACTGGGGAAAGCAGACGGAAATGAGGACATTCGTGGCGAATCTGGCGCCGACCCTGCCGACCGACCGTCCCTTCTTTTTCTTCCAGCACGCGCATCCGTGGAACACGATCTACGGCGAATGGGCATGGGGCGCATGGGACGACAAAAAGGCGGCGACCGAATCGTTGACACCATTCCCTCACGCCGTGGCCTTCTCCGGACATTCGCATTACTCCCTCACCGACGAGCGCGGGATCTGGCAGGGCGCCTTCACCTCGCTCGGCACGGCTTCCGCCCGTTACATCGGGCATCCGTACGGACCGGAAAACGCGGGCACCGACAACTCTGCGCTCGACCTGCACATGCCGCGCATGAATGACGGGTACCCGCAGGGAATGCTGGTCAGCGTTTATCGCGACGTGATGGTTATCGCGCGCCGCGAATTCGCCTATGGGGAAAGCGTCGGTCCGGACTGGGTGGTGCCGCTCCCGACGGTCGATCAACCTGACCGGCCGTTTTCTTTCGCCCCGCGCGCGTCGGTGAGCTATGCCCCGCAATTCGCGGCGGACGCGGTAGTTACGCTGACGCAGCGAACCGGTACGACCCGCAAAGGCAAGAGCGAGCAACAGGTTGTGGTCGGCTTCCCCCGAGCCCTTTTCCACGACTACCGAGACCGCATTTACACCTACGAGGTAACCGCAGAGATCCTGCGGTTCCAGACCGTAATCCCCTTCCGTACGAAAACCGTGTATGCGGAAAAGTATTTCCTCTCAGACGACCGAATCGCCGCGAGCGGAACGCTGGTTTTCGGTGTGAATGAGTTACCCGCGAACGAAAAAATCCGATTCGCGGTTCGTCCGCAGAACTGCTTCGGCAAAACCGGTGCGCCGATCTACAGCGAGGTCATTGACTCGCCGGGCACACGCGGTGAAAACCCGCCGCAAGGCGCCAGCGAGAAAACCTCCGCCGGAATCTCCGTCCACGACCGCGCCGCATCCGCCGCACCGAAAGAAGGTCGCGATGCCGACTCGCGTACCGTCGAGACGGAGTACGCCTACTTTTCCGACACGCGGCTCGACCCCGGCATCTCGCTTCTGGTCAAATGACCCTCGATTCCTTGCCTAAAAGTTGGCCGGTTAAGCGTGTTCAGCATTACGGACGCGACGGGGAGCGTCTCTGCGGGGCAAAACGTATCCTCTTTTCCATTCCCATGCGAACGCGGACAACGGGCTACCAGCTACTCGCTGCCCACGCTTGCGGTTCGGGCGTTCATCACCGGCTGATCGTCCGCGTTTTGCTTTCGCCCGTAATCACATCGGTGGCGACGACACGCCACTCGCCTTTCGCGTCGGACTTCGCGAAGGGCACGGTCATCTCCGCCTTGCCGTCCCGAACGAGGAGCTTGCGCGAATAGTACCAGGCTTCCGCGCCGGTCGGATCGTACACCCTCACCTGCACCACGGTGTCCGCATTCGGAGAACAGGCGATGCGAACGGTCGCGCCTTCCGCTGTCACGGCGGGAGGCGGCAGCTCGGCATCGACAAGCTCGAACGCATGAGGCGTTCCCTTGGCGAGCGGCAACTTAAAACGGTCTCCGTACCCGATCCGTTTACCGATGACGAGATCGTACAGGTACCCCTTTTTCGGGAAGGTGACATCGACCAGGCGCGAGGTTCGTTTTTCATCGGAAATCACGCCCCAGAAGAGTTCGCCACGCCGCCCCTCACGCGGCCAGACGGAGGCAAGGCGGAAACGCGTTCCGTTCTCCGCATGGGTCATGACGAGGCGCGGCGGATTCACCCCGGCGGCGGCAAGCGCCCGTTCCAACCTGTCTTGTTCCTTCGCAAGGAAGGTCGCGTTCTCTCTGTCGTCTGGATAATCGAGCGCTTTCAGGTAACCGACATTCGGCTTTTCATCGAGCATCGTCACGCATCCCGCCAACGGAGACGCCGTGCGGGGACGGCAGTTCCCTTCGCGGCGGGCGGGAATCCCCTCAGCGAGTACGGTACCGCCTTTCCCCGTGAAACGCTTCACCGCCGCGACCTCCGCATCGCTCATCGCGCAGGCGTCGGCAAGGATGAGCACCTTGTAACCGCGTGACTCGAACGTGCCGTCCGCCAGCTGTTCGTACGAAACGAAGTCGAAGGCGTACCCGAGATGCCGGAGGAGCTGGATATACTTTTCGCAAAGCGCACCGTGTTCTTTCATCCGGTTCTCAAAGAAGGCCGCCCGTATCGAGGCCTGTGAATAGAGGATGGCGACCTGCGGTTTCATCACGAGGTTGTTCATCAAGTGCTTGCCCGTTCCGGCTGCGACACGATCCATGTGCGACTTCACGTCACGGTACCCCTTGCTCCACGTCCAGTCCGGGTTGATGATCGAGAGGTCGTGGAAACCGAAAATGCCTTTGCTTCCGTTAAAGACAGTGAGCCACAGACCGGACACCGCACTCGCGCCCTTCCGGGAATACCCCCAGTTCCACGGCATAAAATCCCCATCGGGATGGAAGGAGCGATGGATGTCGAATTGTCCGCCCACGCCATAGCTGAGCGCACCTCCGAGTACGCGCGTCTGCTTCCACCAGTCCATGCCTCCGTAGGCCGTGGGCGGTTGCGTACCGGAGATAGAGGTAGAGATGTTCGGGTCATACGTCCGAAGGAGTTTACCGGCGTAGTCGAGCGAATTCGCGAGCCTCCCGTCCATAAACTCCAAGTGGTCGGCCCACCCGGCAACGTGACGTTCACCGCCCTTCGCCCAAACCTCCTGCCGCGTGAAGGGCAATACGGAGTCCCACTCGTTGAATCCGGTCTCCCATGCGGCGTTCAACCTGTCGAGCGTTCCGTACCGTCCCTTTAGGAACTCGCGGAAGGCCGACAAGCAGTGGGGCGAGAAGCAGAAGTCGATCGGGGTGCCGCCGTAACCGGTGATCGACTGTTCGTCTCCGAACCAGATGAATCTCAAGCCGATGTTCGCGATTCGCTTCGCAAGTGCTGAAAAGTCTTTTTCCTTCCTGGCAAAGAACACCGGATCGGAGAGGCACGTCTTCCTCACGAGCGTCATCTTATCGCCGGTTTTCGTGAACTCCTCCGGTTCTGAACATCTGTCCAGTCCCGCCCCACAGAGAAGCGTCGGCTCGAACCCGTAACGTGACTGGAAGTCAATCGCCATGCGCCACTGGTTCGCGATATTCGTCTGCAGGTGCATCTTGCGGAAGAGGTGCGCGAATTCAGGCCAGAGATACTCTCGGACCCGCTCGCCCGTCCAGATGCCGAACGCGAAGTCGTCCCTCGGCCATTTCGCCGGATCGGGACGCGCGCGTACCTCCGTCCGGAGACGGTCGATCTCCCTGTCGCCATCCAAAAGCATCGCCGTCACCTCGTACATCCGCACGGGCAATGCGTTGCGGATCGCGAACGCCACTTCCAAATCCGCAGCGGCAGACATACGCCGTTCCTCCAAAAGACGTCCGAAGGAATCGCGGAAAGTGAACCGCACCGACTTTCCGTTCAGGTTCCCTGCAAGCATCGCCTTCAGTTTCACGGTCTCGCCCTCCCGGTACGCGCCACCGGCGGCGGCATCGCGGTCGGCGGAGAACGCGGTCCATGCGGCATCCGGTTCGTTCCGAAACTCCCATGCTCCCCAGGCGAGGACATCTCCCCCGTTGTCGCGCAGAACCGCACCGAACGAAAGCGGTCCGGCGTATTGCCCGGCTTCGGGGAATGCGATGGGGAACCTGTTGTCTCCGACCTGGAGCGACGCCGTGGTTTCGCCCTTTACCAAAATCTCGCCGAACCGGTTGCGTACCTCCCACTGGAGGATGCCGGGGGTGGCGACGCTCGCGACGATCGCGCATGAGGCTCCCTTCCCCGTGACCTCGACTTTCCCGAACGAAGCGGGCATCGTCCGGTTCGCCGCACGGAGGAGGCACTTCGCGAGGAGCGAGTAATAGTGTTCCACCGGCGCGATACGGTCCGGATAGTAGTCCCGGAGATTCGGGGTGATTCCCGTTTCGACATGGAGGTTGCCGAAAATCGCCTTGTAGGGAAGATGCAGGATGCGCCCCTTGCCCAAGGTATTCTCAGTGAGCCATGGCGTGTCCCCCGCCTTGGCGTGGACGATTGCCCCCGCAGCAGCGAATGCGTAGGCCGGTTCCGCACCCAACAGTCCGAACGGAACATCCGCGAAATCGCTGGTCACCGCCACGGGGACGACCTTCACCATCTTCGGCGAACATCCCGTGCGGAAAATCTCAGGCGCGTCGCGATCCTGTCCGATCCAGGCGAGACCGCATCCCGCCTTGACTTTTTCCAGAATAAGCTTCTGCGCCGCCGGGGGAAAAATCTCCCACGGGAGACCGCCCACCAAAATCGCGTCGGCTTCTTTCTTCAGCGTCTTGACCAGGTTCTCCTCCACGTCCGCAGTGGAGAGCGAACCGAAATAGTCGCCGTTGTCGTATTGCGGATTTGCGAGGGAACGTTTCGCCGGAAGATGGAGGTAGTGAGAAGGTCCCACCGAAGTGGTGATCAGTTCACAGTCAAAGCGACCCGCGAAAAATCCCAGTTCCACCTGGTTGCAGAAAGCGGTCAGGGCGATGACGCGCGGACGTTTCACGGCCAGCGGCTTCGCGAAGGGAACGCACACCTGATGCGGGAAGTTCGTGTAGCACGTGAGGTCGAAACCCTTCAGGTCGCTTTTTCGGCTTTCCTCCGTGTGCGGGAGAGTCCAGGTTCCATTCGCGGGCGCGGCTTCGAGTCGGCAGACCTCCCTGCCGTCCACCTCTAGGCGTACGGTCCTGTCCTCAGACGCGAAAGAGCGCACGTCCCCCGGTTGCGAGAAATCCAGCTCCACCGTCCGACCGTCCGCTTTTGCCGTCACCCTGCCCCGGCGTGAATTGAACACCTTCACCGTTCCGCCGGAAATCTCGCCCACGAGTCCACCGCCCGCACCGGAAACCTTACCGAGGCCCTTGAATGTGATGACCTCCGTATGCACACGGTACGACTTACCGTTCTCGATCGACACCGGAATCATCCGCCATTCGAGCGTGGGCACAGCGTCCTGCGCGAACCAGCTATAGAAAGCCCGCACATCCTGGAACGGCATGGTCAACGCCACGCCTCTTCCGAGGTCGTCCACCGCCGCCATCCATCCGCGTGACGGGTGGTGAATCCACCTTTCCTGCGGACGCTTGTCGCGCTGGATTTCCACGATCCCCTCGTCCGTCGGATAGTAGTACGAGCAGAGCCGACCGTTGATGCCCAGCGTGGTGTGCAGAAGCAACCCGTAAATCTGCGCGCTCATCGCGTCGGGAAGATTTCCGAATTCGTAATCTACCTGAAACGCGGTGGAGTCCTCGCGGAGGGTGTATTTCTTGGTGATCGATAGGAAGTCCGTTCCACCTCCCTGGGCGTTCCCCCGCGCCTCCAGCCCGCACAGACCGTCCCCGGCGAACGGCTTGAGCGTGAACGGCTTGGCGAGGTAGAAGAACTTGTTGCCGTTGCGCGACCAGTCGAATTCGGTGAACGTCCCCGCGTTCTCCTTCACGTTCGTGAGTTCCGCGTTGAGGAACTTCGACTGGAGGCTCAACACGCGGCCGCCGAGCGGAGACACCAGCAACTCGAAGTAGGGATTCTCCACCTTGGTGAGATTGTCCGGCAATGCGGCGCGATCCGCCGCGATATCGGACTGGGTGGCGACGCTAGGTTTCGCTGCGGGCTTGTCCGGCGAAGGTTGCGCCGACCTCGCCGTCTCCGCCGTGTCCTGCACCGGTTTCCCGTCATTCAGCACGATCTCCGAGAGGGCACCCCACGCATGTGACTTCACCACCACCTTCACCCGCACGGCCTTTGCGCCGACAGGGATGCGCACCGTAAGGTTCGTGCAAGACGCATCGACCACCGGCGGCTTGCCGTCATACATGGGAATCGGCACGGGCGCGGCTTTCGGTTTGGTGAACTCGCCGGATCCATCCCTGTCGAGTGCCACTTCCACCTCGTGCATCAGGTACCAGTTCGTCACCTTCCGGAGCGTTACAACCGCCTCGGCAACTTCGGCACTCGCGGGAAGCTCGCAGACGATGACCCCTCTCTCGCCTTTCCAGTAGGCGAAATCCTTCGTGTTGCCGTCATTGAGGATGCCCGGCTTCGCCACCACCTTCTGCGGAGCTTCTATGCCGTAGGTATATTCCAGCGGAGCCGCCGCACAGTGGAAAAAACAAAAAGCGACAAGCAAGCTTGCCGTCACCCAAATAACCCGATTCATCGGCATACCTTCCTCCCTTTCCCCCGTCCCCAGAAAGCGCCAATAGGATAACAAAAACCAACCTCCTGCTCAAGAAAAACCCACTGCGGGCAGCGAGACCTTGCGCAAAAGCGGAGATGCCCCATTGAACCTAGATTCCTCGTTTGAGTTCTCACGCAGAGTCGCCGAGAACGCGGAGTACGCAGAGAAAGGCACGAAAACAGTAGGATCTGAAATGAAAAAGCGGTTTTGACGGACTGCAAGGAAGGGGACGATCCTTTCCCCGACAGGTGAAGCGGACATCGTTTGGAAAACTGTCGTAAATCCACAAAATCGCCGCGTCTCCGCGTCTCTGCGAGAGATAAAACACGTTGTTCGGGAATGGTTACAGAGACATTTAGGTTCACGCGAAGGGGACGGATTGTGCTCGCTCGCACAGTTCGACAATCAGGTCATTCATGAGCAGACAGTTGATCCGGAAGATGCCATTGGCACCGGTTACGGTTTGCGGAAAACCGCTGAGGATGAGCAAGCGGTCCGAGGCCAGTTCACGCGAATCTTCCGCCGAGGGATCATAACGCGGCGGAAGAGCGAACGGGAGCATCTTGACGAAACGGGCACGCGGCTCCGCCTTCAGGCGGCGCAACGTCTCTTTCTCGCCGGGGGAAAGAAAACCAGAGACGGGAATCATTCCGCGTCGCGCCTTTTCCAGGATCTCATCGATCACCTCCTCGTGTTCTTCCGGTGTCTTCATTCGCGTGAGGCGCACCGGGAAAAGGAATGGAGAGGCGAGGAGCGTGAGATTGCCGACGGCATCCCATGTGCGAGCGGCCGCCAGTACCGGATGGCGGATGTTGGCATGGCGTAAAAAGCGATCGGGATGCCGCGCCTTCCAGATTGCCCGCGCGGGATTGAGCCGAATGTAGCGGCGAATGGCTTTGAGCTGCCGCGAAGAGAAGGAAAGGTCGAGCCAGAAGGAGCGATCCCATCGTGCGAAGGACGGGGGCTGCTGCCCCCCGTTCCCCCGCTGAAAGGGTGCCGTGAGCATTGCGGACGGCGGTTGGCAGGGGGGCGAGGACGCCGCCGCCGTCCGTCGCAGCCATCATCCGCTCTGTCTCCTCCATAAACCAATGGATGAAGACCAGAGGCCGGAAGGAGGGATCGCGATCATAGTTGGCGATCAGCAGCAGGTGTACATGATCGGGCATGATCACCGAATTGGAGGCTGTCAGCGCCGGATTGAGCGTGTGCAGATGTCGCCAAAGCGAGACCACGAATTCGCCCTTCGGCATCAGTATCGGGCGGGTCTTTTCATCCGCCAGCCGCGAGAGAATCGCACTTCTCCCCGCCACACAAAGTGTGAGGAAGAAGAATTGCAACCCATGATGGGAAAAACGCGAGTTTCATTACAGGGTACGCTCAGGGACACGCCGAGTGGTGCAATACGAGCGCGGGTGCGCCGGGGCGGGCAAGCGCCAGGCGGAAATCGTAGCGGCCCTTGGGATACGGCGGGCGCCGGAACTTCACCTGCCGCGTCCAGACTCCGCCCGGCGGCAGGTCGATTGCCTGCGGCGGCAGCTCCACGCTCCACTCCTTCGGCAGTCCGTCGAAGGTCAGCGTGCCTTTGAGCGGTTTGTCGAGCGGAGCAACCGCATCGATACGGCAGGAACGGAAATCGGGCGCCACGCGGAGCGAGAGGTTCGGCGCCTGAGCGGATGGCACATAGGTGAGGATCGGCTGCTGATTGTAACCGGAGGTTGCCATCGTAATGCGCGAGCGGTAGACCGGATCGCGCATGAGCGAGACGCGACGATCCATCGCGGGGATGTCCGTGGTGTAGATGCGAATCTCACCGCGATGCAGGGTGACGAACTCCTCACGCCAGTCTCCGAACAAATCGACCACCAGTTGCGGATTGGAGACTTTCGGAGTTATGGGGGAACCGTCGTGGTCCTTGACCCGTCCGGAGAAGATCTCGCGCTGGAGGTCTCCGTCCCAGAAGAGATTGGGACGCGAGTTGCTATAGCGGAAGCAGTTCGTGTAGGAGCAGAGAAGCGTACCGTTCGCCGCGTAAAGCCAGCGGTTGTCACTCTGCGGATGGGTGTTGGTCGCGGAGTTGCCGGTCTGATCCACCTCCTGCCCGTAGAATTCGAGTCCGGGATAGACCGGATCGATGTCGGCACAGAGACCACCGCCGTGTACATGGCGCGTCGGTTCAGGCAACTTCCAAATCTCCCCACCGGTGACGGGATCCGTCATCAGCATCCCTCCCCCGTTACGCTGGCGAGTCTCGTAGATGAAGGCGAGTTCCATACCGGGGCGCACGGGATCGATGTCGCCGTAGTAGTGCGCGTCGGAGTGGCCGCGCCCGTTGCACCAGAGGACGGTGCCGTCGTGGTCGAGGGTGAGCGAACCGATCAGAACCTCGTCGCAGCCGTCACCATCGACATCTTCGCAGAGGCAGGCGTGATCGCCCTGGCCGCGCAGACGCCGGGAAAGGAACTCGTTGTTCCAGCGCCACACGCGCTCCAGCTTGCGGCCCCGATAACAGTAGGCATCGACAATCATCTTACCGTATGTGCCACGTTCCATAATCACGCACGGTGTCTTGCCGTCGAGATGCGCCAGCGCGATCTGGTTGCGGGAGGCGAAGTGGTTGTAGTCATCCACGTGGTCGGGAGCGGTCCGCGCAATCCAAGGAACCGAGCAGATGTCTCGTCCCGTGAGGCCATCGATAACCGTCAGAAATTCGGGGCCGCGCTGGACACGCCCATCCGGATCGCGGTAGTCGGGCGTGAGCGGGGCTGTCTTGGCAATCACCTCCGCCTTACCGTCACCGTCAAGGTCCGCCACGATAAACGGCGAGTACCAGATACCCATCTCGATGTTCCAGCCCAGATCACGCCGCCACAGGAAACGTCCGGTGGAGGTGTACGCCTCCAGCTTATGCGTGTCCTTCGCAGGTCTCCAAACGAGATCCCACGGATCGGTTCCGCCGGAGGCCGTCTTGATCACGTAGTCATACGCACCGTCACCGTCGAGGTCTCCCACGCCAACCGCCGCCACCGTGGCATTCGTGTCCGCCAGCGGAATGCGAACGCAGGGAATGCCGTTGATCTCCTCGCCGCGCACGGGCGTGAAGTTCGTACCGTCCACGGAGTATTCGGCCATGCGATTGGTAAAGCCGGGTAGGAAGAAATCGCTCGTCTGCACGATCGGAGTGGCGTTGAGTTTCTCCGCCTTGCCACCAACGCGCCGCCAGAGGTTGAAACCGACATTGGCTGGATCGGAGTCAAGAAGCCGCCACGAAATGTACGTACCGCGCGGCGTAACGGAGGCCACAAGACCGCGATCCAGCTTCTCGCGCGGACGTTCGGAGAGCACCCCCTTCACGCGACGGTCGGCGTGGACAGCGAGACGGTAGGCGAGTTCAAGCGTTTCGCCCTTCTTGAGCGAAAGCGGCGCCGTGTAAAGAGGCGACGGATTGATCATCCGCTTGTCCGGCCACACGTAAAAGCGTGCGGCGGCAGGTGCCGCCACCTGCGTAAAGGTCACGCCCTCGCTCGTGGCGGGATCGATGAAATCGAGATACTTCGTCTCGTTGCCCGTCACGGCGGCGGGCGTCTTGCCCCCCGCGAAACCGCGCACGGAAAACGCGGCGGCGGCGGATGGCGCCAGGCGCAGGGTCGTCCCGGCGTAACCGCCCCCCCACTTGCCGGACTCCGTGCTTCCGTGCGGAGGCGTACGATCCAACGTCACATCCTGCCGCGCCGTAAACCGGTGACGGATGTTGATCGTATAACCGCCGTTCAAATCGGGCGGGTCAATCTCCACCGTGCGTTCCTCGGTCAGTACCGGTTCCTTTGCGGCGCGTGGTCCATATTCCAGGTTCAGTTTCACCACGCAGTCGAGACCGTCGCGTTCAATCGACTTCTTCACCACACGCGTCCGTCCTTCCGGTTCCACGCCCTCGCGCTTCGTGTCGGCAGGTTCCCAATAGTTGACGCCGTTGATGAACTTCCAGGAAAACCAATAGCCGAGATGCCAGACATGATCTTTCGGACGCAGGTCGGTGAACGTGGCGCCGGAAGGCAGGTTGAGCGGATGGAAGAAGGGACGACCCTCCGGCGTATCGATCTCGAAATTCCACAAGAGCTTGCCGTCGCGCAACAGCCGTACCCCCGTGGATGTCGTCTCCAGCTTCGACCGGCGGAAGGCGGCCATCGCCTCGTCCGTACGGCGGCATTTCGGCTCACGGGCGATCATCTCGTCGATCAACCGTCCAATCTCCCAGCCCGGATAGTTGTAGCGTTCGCGCCCCTCGGCCGGAAGGAGTCGGCAATGGGGACTCTTCGAATCGGGAATCCACTCGTCATCCCCCTTGTCGCCGATCATTCGGAAGGTGCCGCGTTCCGTGTTGAAATAACGACCGATGCCGTGAACGGCCGCAAAGAGGGTCACCTCGTCCCAAGAGCAACGTCCCTCCTCCGACTTCTCCTCCGCCTTTCCCGCACGGACCTGCTCGCGGGAGGGCAGCGACCAGGCGAAGATGTCCTTCACCGGGTTGCGGTAGGGATAGTTCCGCTCGGCAACGGTACGCCCGCTGTAGATGTTGCGACCGAGGTCGAATTCGGAGAAAACGATCGGCGTGGGCCATTGCTCGAAGGCGATCTTCGACGACTCGGCGTCCCACATCGCGTTGTACTCGCGCCCTTTCGGTGCCTTGCAGGCCATCGTGTACCAACGTACCACCTTCTTCGCCACGAGCGCACGTCCATTGAGCGGGGAGAACTCATCGCCCTTCGTCTCCAGCAGACGGCGCAGGTTCGTGATGAATCCGACGGAAACCACCGTCACGCTCTTGTCGGGCGCGGCGGCAAGCGCCTTGCGATAGACCTGGTTCGCGTCGGGCGCGTCGTTGGAGTTGGGGTGCCTCACCCATTGCGGATACTCCGCCGCGAGACGGACGAACTTCTGATGCCCCCGCCGCCGGGCATCGCCGTTCGGCGTCCCCACCACCCCCCGTTCCTTCGCGCAACCCACAGGAATGTCGGGACGCCCGTAAAAGGCGTTGAGCACCTCCACGGCCGCGACGGAAGAGTTATCGCGCGTGCAGGTGCAGACGGCAAGGATCTCACACTTCCCTTCGTCTGCGAAGGCGTGCAGAACAGCCATCGCCCCCACATCATCGTAGTCCTCCACCATATCGGTGTCAAAAATGATTTTCGGCGTCGCGGCAAACAGAGAGACGGCACCGACCCACAGTAAGAAAGCGGAAATGAATCTTTTCATAATGCGAGTAGAGTAGCAAATTCCCCTTCTGAGGACAAGTCATTTGAGCGGGGAGAACGGGACCGACAGCAGGATTTGCCTCACGCAGAGGCGCGGAAAACGCAGAGGACGCTTCGCGCCAGCCGAGAAGCACATTCCCGTATGGCATACAGGCGGAGAGCTGGCAGTTTCCACCTGCCCTATCAGCCGGCAACTATGCCGACTCAGCTGGAGTGGCGGAGTCTGGGGATGTACCCTGTCATACACACCAGCGCACAGAACCAGATGATCTGGTTCGCGGGCGTACGGAACGGGCAGTCTCCCAGCGAGTGGATGATGTTCGCCGTGCAACCGAGGAAGACAGCCACGACTTCGGGCGGGAGACGATAGAACCAGTTTGGCTTGGGAATCTGGCTCCCCCCTGCGGCAGGGAATTTCTTGATCTTTCGCGAGAAGGAAACCAGTTCCAGGATGACAGGCACGAGAATGCCCAACAGACAGAGAACCAGCAGACTGAATCCAACCAAACCGAATTCCGCCAAGAACTGGAGCGTGTCATTGTGGACGTTTGCACCCCCGACCGTCTGGATGTGTTTCTTGTCCTCCGGCGTCATGTACTGTTGCTGGTAGTGTACATATCCCCAGCCACCGACACCGAACTTCATGTGATCCACGAAAATCTCGCGGGCGATCCGGTTGTGGTATCCCGCGCCACTCACGCGATCCAGCACGGCAGGAACGGTAATCGTATCCAGCTCCGCTTTCAGTGCCTGCGGCGCGAGAATCGTCGTGCCGAGTCCCCCGAAGAGCAGCACGACAGCGGCCGCGATCCCCATCTTGGCTTTTCCGACACCGGCCGATGCCTGCCACACGCCGACCACCATGTACAACCCGTATGCCAAGAGGCAAACGGCGCTCAGCAACATGGCTGCACGGCTCAAGGTCCCGAATGCGCCCAGGAAGTTGAGGACGGTCGGGATCAACATCCGGTAGCTCTTCCAAAACGTGGTCTCGTCCTTTCCCCGCTTCCCGTTGCCAGCACGAGGTCCGACCACACCGTCCATGAACGAACCGAACCAGATACCGAGCGAAATCACAAACAGCAAGGTGAAAAAAGACCCCGCGAAATTGGGATACCCGAAGGTCGCGAAAAAGTGGGAGTTGATGTCCCGGACGAAAACCCAGTAGATTCCCTTTGCATGGGTGAGCAACTGCCAGAAACCGAGAATCGAGAGCGCAGCGCCGTTCCAGCAGAAGCACTCAAGCAGGATCCGCTTGCCGCGTTTGAGCAACGCGTGCTTGGCGGCGAGCGCGGAAAAAAGAACCGGGGGGAACCACAACAGCAGAACCGCTTGCTCGTCCTGCCGAACGCAGGACGGCACCCAGGAAATCGGCGGCTTCGGGGAACTCCACGTGCTAGTCGCAGGATCGAAGACGGGAGCACCCGCCACATTGAAAATCGGGAAGATCAAGTAGGCGGTAAACAGCAACGTGGCGTAGAACATCGGATCATGCGTAAGCGAATCCCAGACACGAACACGCGCCTCGCGGAGAGACTCGGAGCTACGCGCCTGCGGAAATATCAGCATCATCTCGATTACAAAAGCCGCGAGCCAAGGGACAGCGGCCAACAGGAAATCGGGGCGCGTACCACCGTCGATCCACGCATACGCCATTGTCAGCAAGAAGATTTGAAGGACAACCGCATTCCGAACAAAAAACAACATAGAGACCTCACCTGATACACATCCCATCAATCAATTGGACCTTGTTCCAAAAACTTGCGCAGGGCGTCATGCCAGTCCGGCATCGGAGGGAATCCGTGCTTCGCCAGCACGGTCTTCGCCAACCGAGAATTGGCGGGACGCGGGGCGGGACGCGGGAACTCCGCCGTGGTACAGGGAACGACCTCGCGCCCGAGCTTCGCTAGACGGAAAATCTCGCGCGTGAACTCGTACCATGTCGCCTCACCCTCGCAGGTTCCGTGTACGATTCCGGGAATCGGCCGGTCGAGTAAACGCACCGTCAAATCCGCAACCGCCTCTGTGGAGGTCGGATTCCCCCGCTGGTCATCGACTACCCGCAACGGCACCCCCGGCTGAGCGCCCAGCCGGTACATCGTGTGGACAAAACTCGGACCGCCCGGCCCGTAGAGCCAGGCGATGCGCACGATGGTCGAGCGCTCCGGCAGAACACGCAGAATCGCCTGTTCGCCCGCCAACTTGGATTGGCCGTAACGGGTTTGCGGCGCGGGTTCGTCAGCCTCCGTGTACGGCACATCGGAATCACCCCGGAATACATAATCGGTCGAAAAGGCGATCAGCCTCGCGCCACACGCGGCGGCAGCTTTCGCCACGTTCTCCGACCCCGTTCCGTTGACCAGCATCGCGACATCGGGCTGAGACTCGCACCCATCGACATTCGTCATGGCGGCACAGTGAATCACGACATCGGGGCGAAACGCCTCGCACGCCATCCGGATGGAAGCCTCGTCGGTAATATCGACTTCCGGCAAATCCGCGACCGACAGCGTATGCATTGCCAGCTTGCGCTGCAAGGTACGCCCCAGCATCCCCTTCCCGCCTGTAATCAAAATTCTCATCATAACCATGTCCAACGGCGTAGTAGTATAAAGAAAAGAAACGGCTGTGGCAAGTACGCATTCCCGACAGGAAAGGGCGGCTTGCGCCGCCAGCTGAAAAGATGAGAAGCGGGTAGCGGGTGGCGGGTAGCCTGCCGCCCGCGCTTGCACGGAAATGTAAATGAGGCAGTAGGAGATCGTGAATAATCGATAGCCATCGAAAGCGATCGACTGCTATCGATTGCTTTAAGTTAGCGCTTACCCGGTTTAACCGGCCTAACCAGCTTAACACTTCTCAGCCTCTCAGCCTCTCAGCTTCTCAGCTTACCCAGCCTAACCGGCTGAACACGCCGAACAGTACCCTACGATCTGCGTTCCTTTATGCAGACGTCCATTTGCGGGAACGGGATCTCGATTCCCTCCTGGTCGAAGGCGGCCTTGATCGCCTGGTTCGCGGCGAAATAGACCCTCCAGTAGTCGGCAGCAGAGCAGAAGGGGCGAACCGCGAAGTTCACCGAGGATGACGCCATCTCCAGCAGCTCGACGACCGGCGCGGGATCGGCGACCACGCCGGGAATTGCGGAGATCGTTTCCCTCAGCACCCGCTTCACCTTCTCGACGTCGCTCCGGTAACTGACCGACGCGATCAGATCCACGCGGCGATACCCGGAGATCGTACTGAAGTTGGTGACCGGCGCTCCCCACACAACGCTGTTGGGAACGATGACGCGCTTTCCGTCCGCAGTCGATAATTCCGTCATCGTCATGTTCAACGCCTTTACCGTTCCCTCCTTGCCGCCGCAGGAGATATAGTCGCCGACCTTGAACGGCTGGTTCACGGCGATCATCAACCCCGCCGCCAAATTCCCCAGCGCGTCCTTGAATGCGAATCCCAAGATAAAACCGGTCACCCCCAATCCGGCGATCAGCGGCGTGATGTCGATCCCGATGCGTTTCAGCACGATCATCAACAACAGGCACCACATCGCCTTGTTCGCGACCCCAAGCAGGAAGTTGGTCACCAGCGCGTTCAGCTTCGTCTTGTTCAAAATGAGACGCAATGCCTTGGTGAGGCCCACGATCACCAGCCAACCGACCAGGAAGACCACGACCGTCAGCAGCAGGTTCACGAGCAGGGCAGGCCCGTGCTGGATCATCCAGTTGTAAAACCCGCTGATCATCTCCTGATTCTGTTGAAGTTCCTTTTTCACCACTTCCGCAGCGGTTGTTCCTCCCGCCGCGTTCGTAAGCAGATTCGTCGCATTCGTAACCAGATTCGTCGCATTCGCAACCAGATTCGTAGCCATTTCTTTTCCTCCAATTGGATTTCCCTACCGTTCTGCTGTCGGCTGGTAGGGACGGTGATCGACAATCGCCTTGTAGGCCGGACGGATGATCGGGCCGCCGTTCAGCAGTTCTTCCATGCGATGTGCGCACCACCCCACCACGCGCGCGATCGCGAAGATCGGCGTGTACAGGTCAATGGGAATGTTGAGCATATCGTAAACAAAACCGGAATAGAAGTCCACGTTCGCGCACAGGTCGCGCGGGCGGGTGCGGTTCTTGTTGAAAACCTCGGGACCGACACGCTCGATCGTCTCGTAGAGCGCCATCTCCTCGTCGCGTCCCTTCGCCCGCGCCAGACTGCGGGCTCGCTCGCGCAGAACCTCCGTGCGCGGGTCGGAGAGCGTATAGACGGCGTGCCCCAACCCGTAGATGAGTCCCGTGCCGTCGCCGGCCTTCTTGTCCAGAATCTTCTGCAGGTAGTCGGCGACCTCGCCTTCGCTGTCCCAATGCTCGACCTGCTCCTTGATCTCGCGCATCTGGCGCATCACGCGCAGGTTCGCACCGCCGTGGCGAGGGCCCTTCAGCGACAGCACGGCGGCGGCGATCGCCGAGTACGCATCGGTGAAGGTCGAGGTAACCACGTGCGTCGTGAAGGACGAGTTGTTACCGCCGCCGTGTTCCGCATGGAGCACCAAGCAGAGATCCAGCAACTCCGCCTCCAGGGACGTGTACGTCCCGTCCTCGCGGGTGAGATGCAGGAAATTCTCAGCCGTGCTGAGCTTCGGGTCGGGATAGCGCAAGGTCAGCGAATGCCCCATGTGATAATGCGCCTTCGCCTGATACGCATACGCCGTGATCGTCGGAAACTGCGCGATCATCTCGATACTCTGGCGCAGGGTGGTGTCAAGATCCAGCTTGTCGGGAGAGGGATCATACGTGTACGCCATCAGCACGGCACGCGCGATACTGTTCATGATGTCCTTGCCGGGGGCGCGGATGATCGCGTTTTCCTTGAATCCGTCGGGCAGGCGGCGGTATTTTCCCAGCAGGGCGTTCCATTGCCCCAGCTCTTCGATCGTGGGCAGATCACCGAGCAACAGCAGATACGCGCATTCCTCAAACCCGAAACGCTTCTCTTTCTGAAATCCCTTCACCAGGTCGCGCACATTGACGCCACGATAAAACAACTGTCCGGGAACGGAAACCTTCTCGCTTTCGGACATGACGTAACCGTGTACGCTACCGACACAGGTCAGACCGACCAGCACGCCCGACCCGTCCGCATTCCGGAGTCCGCGTTTCACATTATACTGGGCATACAGCGACGGATCAATCTTGCCGGACACACGGATCTTCTCAACATAATTCTCCATTAATTCAGGTTCTATCGCAGGCTTTGTTGTAAGTGGAACAATCATTCTGTACTCCTTTTTGTTGTTACAAGTTTACAAACGTGGTCGAAAGCCCCAAAGTATCCGATTTCCCCGAACAAGTCAATTCTTTTTTCACGCGCCCCGGGCTGCAGGGCGCATCTGTGTAATTCAACAAAGGTCTGCCGTGTTTAAACCCAGAAGTTTTCATGTCATGGTCTCACGCCAAGTTCGCCAAGTACGCGAAGTGGCCGCCTTCCTTCCCTTTGCGAACTTTGCGGACTTTGCGTGAGGTTGAATCTCCGCGTTCGGTATCGCAGGCATCGACATGGATCACGGTGAAAAACGCAGATGCGCCCCGGGCTGCAATGCCGACTCCGCACCACCGCTCGGCTC
>JAFSTA010000150.1 GCA_017450695.1 Kiritimatiellia bacterium
CCTAAAAACCTCCGTTGATTTTTGTTTCAGCCGCAAAGAACGCAAAGAACGCATAGGAATGGCGCAAAAGGCCAATTGTTGTTTGAGATGGTGTATTTATCCATCTCACCCAAATGGTGAAGAGGGGATTTCATTCTTTTCTTCTTACAGGTATTCATCTTTGCGATCTTTGCGTTCTTTGCGGCAAAAAATACAGAGGCGGGGAGGTCTCAACAGAGGAATATAGGTTTAACTATTTAACCATCCTTTCGTGGTCGCGCGAAACGCCTTCAGCGGTATATTCCGTGAGTTCCGTGTATTCCGTGGTTCAAATTGTTCAACAGAGGAATCCAAGATCAACGTTCCTTTCGATACTGGGGATTTGGAAGGTTTGGAGAACAGCCCCCCGTCTCCGAAACTCCGAGACTCCCCGCAGCGAAAGCAATCCCCGCCCTGCCAAAACGGACGCGACAGATCGCGCGCGACCTTTCACTGGCATCTCGGTGCAAAGAAGGAGTGGTATCGGCGGTTTTCGCCGGATGCCATGACATTCTCCAATGGTCACAACCCCACAATGTGGAGCGTTTTGCCGTTAAAAACGACTTCGCGCCTGTAGAGCTTCTCATCCCAGGCCTTGTCCTTGCCGGTATCGAATACCGCCATCCAGCCATCCGCAAGCCCCAGTGTATCGAGGTAGTCGGCGAGCTGCGCGTACGACTTCTCCCCCGCGAAGTTCTTCGCCGTCTTCACCTCCACGGCGTAGCGGTGGCCGCGATATTCCACGCACAGGTCGAGACGCCTCGAACCAAGCGCCATTTCGCGCTCGATGCGCCCGCCGCCGTTGATGACGCGCTGCAAAAAGGCCATCAGCACAAGGTGCGGTGTAGCCTCGCGGTAGTCGTGGACATGCCGGTCGGCTTCGCTGTTCTCGCGCCAGAATGACTGGAACGCGGCCATCAGACCGGGCATGTCGAGCCCGTCGGGCGTCGCCCACGGCGTTTCGCGTATCGACGCCTTCATGCCCTCCTGCGTGTCGCGCGAGAGGTAGCGTCCGATGATCTCCGCATACATCCGGTTTGACGGGACCAGTCCACCGCGCCCGTCATCCTTCAGCAATCCGAGGTCAGTCACGAAACGGTAGTCTTCGTTGTCACGCGATACGGGACATTCCCCGCCGAGGATCACCGGCTCAACCATGCGCCGGACGCGGGGCTCGCGCAACCGCTCCATGAGGCTGTCCACGTGTGTGTCGCGGCGGCGGATGATCGCCTCCTTCGCCGTCTCCACGTCAGCGGCGGTGACGGGTTCCCCGTAGCGGAAACCGTGGATTTCCTCGACGCACTCGCGCGCGAGCGCGTTCACGAGCCACGGCTGCCCGCACGTGAAGCGAACCACGGCATCGATCGCGCCCTGCTCGAAAACCTGGCCTGTCTCCGCCGTGTGCTGGGCATAGAGCGTACGCACCTCGTCCTCGGTGAAGTTCCGGATCAGCATATCTTTTGAGATGATGTTGAACGGGCTGATCTGTCCAAGCGATTCGCCGTCGGGACGGATCTGCGCCTTGTAGTCGCGTACGTCCAGCATCCCGACGAGGCCGATAGACGCGGGGAAAGGGATCATGCGGCGATTCACGTATCCGTCACGCAACTGGCGGAGAAAGGAGATGAGAACGTTGCCGAATAGACAATCTGCCTCATCGAAAAACACGACAACAGGCTTGCCCGCCTCGCGACATATTTCCGTCAGCGTCTCTGAAACGATGGAGACCGTATAGAATGCGGTATTTTCCCTAGCCTCAAATTCTCCCGACAGCCGCATCGCCCCGATCACCGCTCTCGCGCTTCTCAGGAGGAGACCGCGTATCTGCGCCATCGCCCAATCGACATCCTTCGCGTTCTGTAATGTCTCCAACGTGCAGTATATGGCGACCATGTCGTCGCCGGAATTGATCTCCTGGACGAGCGCCTGCAACGCCGTGGTCTTACCGGTCTGGCGCGGCGCGTGTATGACGAAATACTGCCCACGCCTGACGAGTCTGCGGACCTCCGGCAACCTATCAAGTGCCGGAAGCATGTAGTGTTCGTCGGGGAAACACGGTCCCGCGATGTTAAAGTACCGTTCCATGACAATCTCCGTAAAGAATGAAAAATTGTATGCGCTCACTTCTTCGTTCGCCAGCTGGCATCACCTTGAACAGGATGAAGAGGCTGAGCGGCGAATCGGCAAGCGGATTCCGCCGACGGCTTCACGCCAAACGCAGAAAAATCTTACCAAATCGAATCGACGATAAGCAAGAATGGATTTTTCAATTTCCTGCCGATTCGTAGAGCGGGCTGCAGACCCGTTCCAGACAAGGAAAATGAAGGCGCAAGCTGCTTAGGTTCAGGGTGGTTAGCTGGTAAAGCGTGTTACACAATACGGTCGCGACCCATCCTGTGCAAGGCTACGGAGGATAAAGCAAGCGCGTCCCGTGAGGGAAAGTTAAATCGCTGCGCTTTGAAATGATTAAATAGTTAAATAGAGCCAATTGCAAAACCTCCCGCCTATCGATTGTTCAACCACGGAACACACGGAATACACGGAATAATCGTGTGTTTCGCACCCCTGCTATTCCGTGTGTTCCGTGTATTCCGTGGTTTTGAAATTACCTCAATAGTTAAATTGACGAGCCGCTGAAAAGCGATACGAGAGTCGCTTCCCCGAAGAGTGAATGACCGATTTAAAGC
>JAFSTA010000151.1 GCA_017450695.1 Kiritimatiellia bacterium
ATCTCTTTGGTGAGTTGATTCAGTTTCGCCTGCGCTTCTTCGGCGACAACCTTTTCAATCGCTTCCTTTTTCCCCGCGATCTGTCTTTTCAGCTCCACGACTTTCGCATCCGTCTGCGCCTTTTCCTTCGTGTACTCATCGCGCAGTTTCTGGTCCGCGGCCTTCAGTTCCTCCTGCCGCTTGGCAATCTTCTGCAATTGCGATTCGTTGTTATCCCGTTTGCCTGCAATCTCACGCGACTGGACGTTCAGACTATCGATTGTTCGGGTAAGATACTGCTGTTGTCTGGGACGGCTTTCGCGCTCCAGATCCGCCTTCGCCCGCTCCAGTCGGGCCGATACGTTCGCGAGATTCTTTGCAAGATTCTCTTGCGCGGAATTCACCCGTCTTGCTTCGTATGCGCAGTTGTCCGTCTGCCGTTTGATGTCTCGGAGCTGACGATTGACCGCGTCTTTATGTCCGGCAAGCGTTTTCGACAACGCCCCCAGCTCGGACTCCAGCGGGGCGACCTGCTCTTGGGAGAGTTCTTCTCGGCGCGCTTGGACGAATGACGGCTTTCCCCAGCGGACGACGTTCGTGACACCTCGAATGCCCTCCGCCAACTCGTTCAGCGCATGAATCTTCGCCCGGATTGTCTCGCACCGGTTGGAAAACGCCCCGTACGCTTTTCTGCCTTCCTCGCTGAACGCCTTCAGACCTCCGCGTTCCTTGAGCGATCGGTCTGTGAACAGATAGTCCGTATTGAAGAACCCTCCGACACCTTGATAGTTGAATTCGTCGCTGCCGCCGACCTTCATCGGCACAAAGACACCGTTCTCGTTCCTTGTCCGGTAACAGGAGATGGTATCGGTCGAAGGCCCCGACCGGCTCATGTACCTCGCCACACTCACGAGAAGCGGTTTCTTGTCGAATATACGACTTGCCCCTTCTTTCAAACGTTTGACGCGCGTTTCAGGGAGAAACTTCGCGACCTCATCCCTACGCAGCTCGCTACCCAAACCGTAGGTGAAATTCCAGTCCAGGTCAGCCGGATGATAGTATTGCACCCCCGGTTCCGGAACGACACGCACACCGCAGGTGATCTTGTTCAACGGCCCGAAAAAAGACTCGGTCATCGAACTCGTTACGTTCTCCAGCACGACATCGCTGTACTGCATCTTTTTCCAAAGCTCGCGCGGATAGTTCTTCTCCAAGTCGGCACGGATGTACTTCTCCGCGAACTTCACCGGATCGCGATAGTCTTCCTTGGCGCAGCCGCCAGCCAATACGAGTATGGAAGAAACAGTCAGAAAACCTAATTTTACGATCTTGCCGTTCATCCTAAAAACCTCGTTGAAAATCTCTCGCAGAGACGCGGAGGGCGCAGAGCAGGCTAGAAAGGCCCGAAACAGCGGAATCTTAAATGAAAAAGCGGTATGGTCGGACTGCCAGGAAGGGGACGATCCTTCACCCGACAGGTGAATCGAACCTCGTTCGGGAAACTGTCGCAACCCCGCAAAATCCCCGCGTCTCTGCGCCTCTGCGAGAGATAAAAAACCTTGTTCGGGAAACTGTCGTAACCCCACACAATCTCCGCGTCTCTGCGCCTCTGCGAGAGATAAAAAACCTTGTTCGGGAAAGGCAACAGAGGAATCTTTGGGTGAACTGCCTCTCATTTTACTTAGGTTCATTTCTTTCCTCCCATTCTAGATCGAGATGTCGAAAACCGGTTCCGATTTCGGTTGTTCCGTGCCCTGGGGCGCGGGTGTGGCGGTCGCGCCGGTGTGCCGAAGCGTTTCGCCAAAGCCCTTCTTGGTCTTGCATTCGCGGTACAGCTTCCGCGCCTCCTCCAGATGTTCCGACAGATGGCTGATGCGATCCTGGTCGCAGGGATGCGTGGACTGCATGGCGGTGATGAAGGAGGATTGCGTCTTCGCGAAGTGCGTCCAGAACTGGATCGCCGCCTGGGGGTCGTATCCGGCTTTCGCCATCAGGTACATCCCGATCAAGTCCGCCTCGTACTCGTGCTTGCGGCTGAACGGCAGCATCACGCCGTATTCCGAGCCGAGGGCGTAGATGTCATCGACCGTCGCGTTTTCCAGACAGCGGGAGATTCCGAAAGACCCGATTGTCGTGAGATAGTTCCACGACATCCGTTCCCCGCCGTGGCGGGCGATGGCATGGCCGACCTCGTGGGCGACGACGCAGGCGAGTTCCGCCTCGTTTTTGAATTCCGGCATCAGTCCGCTGTACACGGCAACCTTCCCGCCGGGCAGACAGAACGCGTTTTCCTGCTTGCATTCCAACACGTTGAACTCCCATGCGAAGTCATCCTGTTCCGCCACGTTTTTCAAGGCGTTGCCGACGCGTGTCAACGCGGTCTGGTAGTGCTCGTTGGATGTACGGGGGTATCTAGACTTGTACTGCTGGTAGCTTTCAACGCCCAGGTTATTCTCGTATCCGGATGACAAAACCAAAAACTGGGTTCGTTCGGTCATGGGTACGGAACGGCAGCCCGTGATTAGGAGCAGAAGCAGAACAAAGGCGCCTACCGCCAACTGGGGCGCACCCCGTCGCGGCGCATCCGTTGCCTGCCCTGCCGCACGGCATGCGAATCGATAACTGTCTTGGCTCATGTTCCGGATCCTTTTGATTCTTTCGTCGCGGGCGGGACGGCTGATTTCCGCCGTCCGTCCCGCGACGGATTCCCGGTGAAAGGGTTATTTGTTCTCGTTGACCTGCATCACCCAAATATCCCAGACGAGACCGCGGTTGGAGCGGAAGAAGATGGTCTTTCCGTCCGGCGCGAACACGGGCTTGTCGTCACAGGAGCTGTTGGTCGTCAGCTGGGTGAGGTGCTGTCCGTCGGCGTCCATCATCCAGATGTCGTAATTCTGCTTTCCCTTGATCGTGCCGCGATTGCTGGCGAAGACGATCTTCGTGCCGTCCACGGACCACTGCGGATCGATGTCGTTGAATTCACCGTTGCCTACGGAAAGCTGCGTGGGGTTGCCCCCGTCGGCGTCCATCACCCAGATCTTCGCCTGGTTCTTGGCGCGGTCTCCCTTGACGAAAAGCAGCTGTTTGCCGTCCGGGTTCCATTTCGGGGAATAGCCTTCGCGGAGCTGTCCCGGCATCCCGCCCTCGGCGGGGCGGAACCAAAGGTAGGAGGGGTTGGCGCTGCCGGGAATGATGGCGGTGTAGAGCAGCATCGAGGCGTCCGGACTGAGCGCGGGCAGGTAATCCGCCGTGTTCGCGCTGGTCACGAGACGAAGACCGGACATGCTCTTCATGTTCAGGTTCCAGATGGAGAGGCGCCCGTTGCGCGTGGAGGAGAAATACAGCGTCTTGCCATCGACGGAAGCGTTCGGCGTAATGTCGAAATAATTTCCGCTCGTCGCCGCGCGGCGCGGTGCGCCGGCCTTGGAGGTATCCAAAATCCAAAGGTTGGAACGGTATTCGATCTTGCCGTCCTTCTCGTATTCCTCCACGATGCAGGTGACCAGGCTCTTGCCGTCCGGGAGGAGGCTGAAGTCCTGGATGTACTCGTTCTGCGGCTGCGCGGTGAGCCGTTTGGTGGAGGCGACGTTCGGCGAGGTCTCGCCCAGTTCCGTGTCGGCGAAGATAGCGACCTTCCGTACCGTGATCCCGTTCTGGTTGGGGATCAGGTTCAGGAGGCTGCGCCCGGATCCATCCTGGTCCAGTTCCACGAAAATGTCTTTCGGCGTCTCCGTGTTGATAGCCAGTTGCTTCGGGACATACCCTTTCTTGGAGACCTGAAGGGTGGAACTTCCCGAATCGTCGATCGCGACGGTCATCGGGGCGTTCCCCTTCTGATCTCCATCGACAGCCAACACCGCGCCGTCCGGGTTGGTCTTGACATTGAACTCGCGCTTGAGCGCAACGTTCACGATGCTGGGGCTGGCTGAGGTGATTCTCCGTGTGACCGTCTCGTAACCGGACTTGGACACGGTGGCTTTTTTGTCACTCCACCACCAGACCCGCATCTCTGTGGGGGCACTGCCTTGAACGCCATCGCTGGTCGTGACGGAAACCTCCTTCTGAGGGGATGTAATCATCACCTTGCATCCGGCTGTCAAAATCGTCCCCGTCACCACGGAGAGTACACCAAACGTTACGGTTTTCAATCCAATCTGTTTCATTCTCGTTTCTTCCTTTCGTCAAGTCGTTTCGTTTTTCCTACTTCGCCATCTCCACCTGCTGGATGATGGCGTTGTAGAGGCCCTGCACCCAAGTCGTGTAGCGGCGGTGGATGGTCTTCGTCTCCGGGTCGTAGTGCAGGTTGGTGCTGTCCGCATACCGGATGGTGAAGGAATTGTCCGTGTAGAGAACGTCCACATCGACCGTGTGCGCCCGGACGACCAGCTTGCAGCGGATCTTTCCCTGCACGGGCTCCGTCACGATCCACCCTTTCCTCGCCGCCCCCGTGAAGATGCCGCGCTTCATCTGCTGCGCCCCGGGATTGCCGGACGCGGTGTAGGTCGGCAGCTCGATCATTGGCGGATGGCGGAAATCGCCGGGGCCGATGCACCCGCTTGGAATAATCGTGACCGTTACGGCGGCAACCATAGCCAGCACCGCTCGCGCCAACATTGTCTTCATCGTCTGTTTCATGCGTGATTCCCTTCTGTTTTGACGGTTGATATAGGTATGCCGTAACGGGAATTCTGACACGCGAAATATGAAAAGTTTACTTTTCCTTTGAGATCGGAAAACACGAGGGGGTTCGCCACTTGCCGTGAGCGTGTTTCCAAGCCTTTCATCTGTTTCCTTCCGTATTCCGCCGCGCGGATTGCCCGCCGCAGCATTCGCCTCTCTGCGATGGAAGGATAAAGAAAGAGGCGTGTCCTTTAGGCTTCCCTGTCCACCAATGAGGCCGACCAAAGCCCGTGAAGAAAACATGGAAGCATAAACACGCCTGGGAACGCATGATTCCCCAGACGCGCCTCGCCAGACATGTCGCTCTTCACATGAGAATTGGTCGTTTCACTGGAACGAATCTGTCCGCGTTGTACGCGTTTTTTTTCGCGCTCCGTCCACAGGTTTTCTCTCCCGTTTCCCGAAACGCGACACTTTCAGCATAGCACAGAATCAACCGGCTATCAACTACAAACATTTTCGCGCAAAAAATCGCGGTTTCCAAATTATTATCGGAAAAACTCAAATGAACCTTGATTCCCCGTTTGAATTAACTCTGGGTGGTTCGATGGTTGAGTGGTTAGGTGGTTCGGTGGTTGGAGGCGCTACGCGCCAGCTGAGAAGCTGAGTGGAGGGGACGCGCCCCGTCGCGTCCGCAATGAAAGGCGCGAAGGCACCGCCGTTCTTTTTTCCTCACGCGGAGGCGCGGAGACGCGGAGAATGGGAGGGGCAACGTCCTCGTTGCCCCAGTCGGGAGGGACGCGACTTGTCGCGTCCGCTGTAGTGGAACGTGAGTTTATGCGTTCCTTTGTGGCGTGAAGCGACAGGAGTGTCGCTTCCCCGAAACGATGCGCATC
>JAFSTA010000152.1 GCA_017450695.1 Kiritimatiellia bacterium
AGAACCCAAACGAGGAATCTAGATTAAATGGTTCAATTGACGATCCGCCGAAAAGCGGGGATAATTAAATCGCTTCGCTTTAAATAGTTAAATCGCTTCGCTTTAAATAGTTAAATGGTTAAATTGGACCAGAGCGATTCCTGAACCTCCGCGCTTGCGGACGCGACGGTGGATCAGGCCGATTTCAAGCCGCGTCAGCGGCGATTTAACTTTTTAACCATTTAACCTTTTTAAAGGCGCCCGCGCCGATTTCAAGCCGCGTCTGCGGCGATTTAACCATTTAACCATTTCACTTACTCCAACCCCACTTAGACGGCGCAGCCGCCACTTATCCGCTTCCCCGAAAAACCAACGACGAGGGTACCGTCGCTACGCAGCGGACGCGACGGAGCGCGTCCCTCCCGGAACCAGCGGCAGCAGTCCCTCTTTCGTGGTCACGCGAAGCGCACGCAGCGGCATTTAGGTTACATGGTTCAATTGACGAACCGCCGACGAATGGGTCAGGCCGATTTAAAGCCTCAGAAGGAGGCGATTTAAGCATTTAACCATTTCACTTACTCCAGCCGCCACTTGTCAGCCTCTCAGCCGACGCGTAGAGACTGGCTTACGCTCGTACGAGGACGGCGGCGAAGGCGCCGTCGGTTCCGTCTTTCAGCGGCGTCCGATGCCCGGACTCGCAGTTGGTGAATTCGGGATGCGTCTGGCAGAACGAGTTGATCAGCTGGCGGTTTTCCTCCGGTTCGAGACTGCAGGTTGAATAGACGATCTTGCCGTCCGGCGCGAGCAGTTGCGTCGCGGCTTCCAAAAGCCGCGTCTGTGTCGCCACCAGCTGCTTCATGTGCGAGACCGTCCAACGCCATCGGGCATCCACGCGCCGACGCAACACGCCGGAGTTCGAACAGGGCACATCGAGGAGAATGCGATCCTGAAGTCCGATCTGTTCGCGCAGTTCCGGTTGCAATTGCGTAAGGTCGCCCTGCATGACGCGCACCCAAGTCTGTCGCGTCCGTTCGAGATTCTCACGGACGGTCTTCAAGCGGTCCTCGTAACGGTCGAGCGCGATCAGACTCCCCTCCCCGCGCATCCGCCAGGCGATCTGGATCGTTTTCCCTCCGGGGGCGGAACAGGCGTCCAGCACCCGCATTCCGGGCTTTACGTCCAGCATCGACACGGCAAGGGCAGTCGCCGGATCCTGCACGATGAACGAGCCCTCGGCAAAGCCCGGTTGCGCTTCGACACGTTGTCCGTGCGCGAGCTTGACAAACGGCACGTCGGCATCCGGCGGATATGCCAGATAGGTGTCGGCAGGTTTGTTGTCCCACTCGCAAAGGCGTTTCGCGTCCTCGCCCCCGTAGCGTTCGACCCACCGTTTGACCAGAGCCTCCGGATGAGAAACCCGAACGGCGAGCGGCTGGCGTTCCAGCTCGGCGAGCAACTCCGCCTTATGCCGCAGGATGTTTCGCAAGACCGCGTTGACGAGTCCGCCGGCGGCCCTGGAAACGAGCTTGGCGGCATCCACCGTTTCGTGGACGGCGGCATATTCCTTGATCTCCGGCATGAAGAGCAGCTGCGCCGCGCCGACGAGCAACGAGGCGTACATTTCGCCCTTCGGGACCTTCTGCAGGAAACAGGTCAGCACCCACGCCAGAGTCCCGTATCTCCGCACGGTCGTATAGACCAGATCCATGACAAAGGAACGATCCGGCGTATCGGCCAGCATCCGTCCGGGGAACTCCTTGGTCTCCAGCCAACGGGCGATCAGGAAAACGGCTTCTCGACGCGCGTTCATGTCAGTTCCCCAACAACCCGCAGAGCCGAGGAATCGCCAGCGAGAGCCACGGAATGAACGTGATCAGCATCAGCGCGATTACCATCGCCAGAAAGAACGGAAGCGCCTTGACGGTCACTTGCGCGATCGTGGTTTTCCCGACGCCGCATCCGATGAAGAGGCAGGTCCCGACAGGCGGCGTGCAGAGTCCGATGCAAAGGTTGGCGATCAGGACGATACCGAACTGGATGTCGCTCATGCCGAGCTGCCGGACGACCGGAAGGAGAATCGGCGTGAAGATCAGGATAGCCGGTGTCATATCCATAAACGTGCCGACCACCAGAAGAAGGAGGTTGATCGTCAGGAGGATCACGATCGGATTGTTCGAGAGACCGAGCAATCCATGCGAAACCGCCTGCGGGATGTTCGCCACCGTCATAATCCACGACATCGAACTGGACGCCCCGATCAGAAGCATCACGACAGCCGTTGTCAGTCCCGTCTGCAGACAGATGCCGGGCAGGTCGCGGAACGGGATCTCGCGGTAAAACACGCACGAGAGCAGGAAGGCGTACAGCACCGCGATGGCGGCAGCTTCCGTCGCGCTGAAGATACCGGCGAGAATCCCGCCGATGATCACGATGACCAGCAGCAGACTGGGAATCGCGCGCCAGCAAATCTGCAAGGGCGTGTACGTAGGCTGTCCCGCTTCCGCCTGCTTGGAGACGGCGGTACGCTTCTTTCCGTAGCCGTGCTTGAGGCAGAGGATCGCCGCGGCGATGACGATGCACAGCCCCACGAGGATTCCCGGCAGGATGCCGGCCATGAACATGGCGGCGATGGAAACCGACCCGGCCGCGACCGAATAGACGATCATGCAGTTCGACGGCGGGATCAGCAGTCCCGTCGTCGCGGCCGTCGCCGTGACAGCCACGTTGAAATCGCGGTCATACCCTTCCCTGTTCATCTCGGGAATCATGAACCCGCCGATCGACGAGACGGCGGCGGCGGCGGAACCGGAGATGGAGCCGAAGAGCATACACGTAAAGACGTTGACGTAACTCAACCCGCCCGACAACTTGCCGACAAACAACGCCGCGAAATCGATCAGGCGCCGCGCCAGTCCGCCCTTTCCCATCAGGTAGCCGGAGAGGATGAAGAACGGGATCGCGAGCAGCGGGAAACTGTTCACGCCGTTCGCCATGCGCTGCGCGACCGTAAAGCCGGCGTCGCCGCCGTGTGCGCAGATCGCCAGCAGGGAGGAACCCGCAATCGCGACCGCGACCGGTGTATTCATCACGAGCAGGACAAAGAAAGAAACGACCAAGATCAAAATGATTCCTGACATGGCTATTTGCCTCCTTCCTGTTGCGCGTCGTCACACACTTCCGCTGGTTTCCGGTAAATCTCAACCAGGCTTTCGGTGGCAAAGAGAATGATGAAAAGTCCGGCAAGGGGCAGAACTAGATACACCTCTCCGCGACTCAACCAGCGCATGGTCGGCAACTCCTGCGACATCTGTGACATCGCCAGGCTCCAGCCCCCGACCAAAAACACGACAACGGCCAGCGCGATCGTCAGCAGCTGGACGATGATCGCCAATGTCTTACGCGAAGTCGGATGCATCAGCCCCACGAAGAAATCGACACCGAGGTGCATCTTCTCGCCAAACGCCAGCGCCCCGCCGATCATCGAGATCCAGACGAGCAACACGCACGCCAACTCGTCGGTGTAGGACGCCTGCCCCAGCCAGCTGTCGGGAACCTTCCCCTGCAACAGCTGATGCGCGAGCGGACTGCCCATGACAAACCGCGTGAAGACACCCCAGATCACATCGAGGACCAGCAGGATGACCATCGCGATCACCAGCCACTGGAGGAGTTTCACCAGCCCGTTCCGTACCCGTTTCGCCGCGCTCATTCCTTCGTCTCCTGAATCTGGCGGTAGAGGTCACGGACGTCTTCGTAGTCCTTCTGCTGGAGAATCGGCTCGCAAGCCTTGCGGAAACTCTCGATGTCCGGCGTGATGATCTCGATCTTCTTCTCCTTCGCGATGCGGATGCATTCCTCGGTCTTTTCCGTCCAGAGTTTACGCTGGAAGGTCTCGGACTCGTCTGCCGCCTGCTGCAACGCCTTCTGCACATCCTCCGGCAATCCCTGCAGAATCTTGCGGGAGATGATCATCATGTCGGGAATACTCTGGTGTCCGGAACAGGAAAAATACTTGCAGACCTCAAAGTGACGGCTGGTGATGAAAGACGGCCAGTTGTTCTCCGCCGCATCGACCATTCCCTGCTGCAGGGCGGTGTAGAGTTCTCCCCAGCTCGTCGGACAGGGGCTGCCGCCCATCGCGCGCACCATGTCCATCGCCGTGCGGCTGTTCATCACGCGCACCTTCAATCCCTTCACGTCCGCGACGGAGCGGATCGGCTTTTGCGTGCTGTAAAAGTCGCGTTGCCCGGAATCGTAGTAGCAAAGCCCCTGGAAATTCGCCTTCTGTCCGGCGGCCAGCAGTTGCTTCCCCAGCGGGCTGTGGAGAACCTTCCAGAAATGGTCGTGGTTCCGAAACGCGAAGGGAACGGAAAAGACCTTCATCTCCGGCAGAAACGCTTCCAACGCCGCCGTCGAAACTTTCGTCATTCCCAGCTCGCCCTTCTGCACCTGTTCCAGGCATTCCACCTCGTTGCCCAGAACCCCGCCGGAATAGACATCGAGTGAGGCATGTCCACCGGTCAACTCCTCCAGCCGTTTTTTCATGAAGAGCATCGCCTGGTGCACGGGGTGCTGTTCGTCCAAGCCGTGCGCCAGCTTCAGGACGATCTGTCCCTTTCCGGCGGCCGTTCCCCCGTCCTTCTTGGGACGAATCACAACCGCGCCTACGATACACGAAACGAGTACACCGACCATCAAGCCGGCCCAAAAGTACGAAACGTTTTGCTTAGCCATAGTTACTCCCAACCAATCAAAAAAAGATTAGTTTCTCTAATTTTCCATCCGTTGTCCAGTCCGAAAACTGGTTTTTAGCTGGTAGGTGAAACGGTTAAATAGTGAAATGATTCAATCGTCGCTGACGCGACTTGAAATCGGCACACCGGATGAACATGGATGGACGCGGGGCTAAAAGCTAATCGCTACAAGCTGACACCTAATAAGCTCAAGGTTGGGCAGTCACGACCAAAACCGACGGCGGGGGCGCCGTCGCTACGCATTACGGACGCGACGGGGCGCGTCCCTCCCGAAATATGCCTCCCCGCCTCTCTGCTTCTCAGCTGGCGCGAAGCGTCGCCACCCGATCCGGGAGGGTCGTGCCCCGTCACGACCAAAACCGACGGAATTGCAACGACGGACGCGACGGGGCGCGTCCCGATTCTCCGAAACTCCGAGACTCCCCGCAACGGAAGCAATATCCCACTGCAGAAGCGGACGCGACGGGGCGCGTCCCCATGCTTCTCAGCCTCTCAGCTTCTCAGCCTCTCTGCTGGCGCGAAGCGCCCCCGCTTCTCAGCCTCCCCGCCCTCCTGTACATTCCCGTGCGAGCGCGTCGGGCGAACATAGAATCCAGGTCTCATCATCCAAGCGCTGCACATAAAAAAAAAGGGCGACGGCGCAAAGCACGGTCGCCCATAGGAGACAACAATCACACGTTAGAGTTCGCGGATGTAGATGTTCTTGAACTCCAGCGGATCGCCGTGGCACTGCAGCTCGATCTGCTCGACAGCCGGTACCGGCTTACTGCGATCCCAGTAGTTCTCCAAGGTCACGTTATCGACGACCAGTTTCTCGTTCAGCCAGACGGAAACCTTCTCGCCGATCATCTTAATCCGGAAGTGGTTCCAGCTGCCGACCAGGTTGTCGGCGATCAACAGGGCATTGCTCGGATTCTTCTTGTTGTTGTACAATCCGCCGGATCCGATATGCCACTGGTTGTGCGCATCCCAAATCTGCACCTGCGGGCAACCGCGCAGATAGAGTCCGCTGTCGCCGCGCACGGAGAGAATCCGCCAATCGACAAGCATTTCAAAGTCCTTGTAGTCCTTGACTGTGGCGAGGCTGTACCCCTTCTTGTCCCAGTCCTCGAAACGAAGGATGCCATCGCGAACCGACCAGTGTCCGGGCAAGAGCGAATCCGCCTGCTTCTGAATCTCGGCGCGTTTCTCGGGCGTGGCCGCCTGACGGACGTGGGGATTGTCAAAGCGTTCCAGACGGGTCACGCCCTTCCAGTTCGTCAGGTCTTTCCCGTTGAAGAGGCAGGTGAACCCTTCCGGCGCACGGTTGTCCTGAGGACCGGTCAACGTGTAATTGGCGGGGACTTCCTTAATGCGGATGTTGCGCCAGCTGACTTTGTAACCATGACCCAACCAGCCGATGTGACCTTTTTTGTTGTGCAGTCCGGGATGCTCCCGCCCGTCCATCGTCTTGGTGATACCACCGATATCCGCATCAACGATAATCGCGCCGTTCAGCAGAACCGTGATACGGGATCCGATCACGCGGACTTCCTGGAAGTTCCACTCGCCGACGGGTTTCAGGAAGTTGCGGCGCGCGGGGACGACACCGTAGATCGAGCCGTGGTATTGGTATTCGTGCAGTTTCGTGTATTGCGATCCCGTGTTGTCCAGAATCTGCAGCTCCATGCCATTGTAGGCGGCATCTCCCTCGATCGGGCAACGGATTCCCAACCCGTTGTTCGAATTTTCCGCCAGCTGGAACTCGAAACGGAGGATGAAGTTTTCGTATTCCTTCTCCGTCAGGAGTTTGCCGCTTCCCTTCCCCTTCGGGTCGCAGTAGAGCGTTCCGTCCTCGGCGACCTTGTACGACTCGCCAATCGGGCCGTTGCCAACCCATCCGGTCAAATCCTTCCCGTTGAACAGAGAGACGAATCCCTCGGCGTCCGTCTCGGCGAACGCGAACATGACTGATGCGGATACCGCACAGAAACAACTGAGCATCTTTTTCATCTGATTCCCTTTCTTGTGTTACACGCCAGAATAGGCGGAAAAACCTCCGTCGATCGGAACGACAATCCCCGTCACAAACGAGGACGCCTCATTGCTGACCAGCCAGAGCAACGCGCCGAGCAAATCCTCCGGTTTCCCGTAGTGTCCCATCGGCGTATTGCGGATGATCTTGGCGGAACGGGGCGTGGGCGAACCGTCCGGGTTCAAGAGCAAACTGCGGTTTTGGTTGGTCAGGAAAAATCCGGGGGCGATTGCGTTCACGCGAATTCCCGCTTTCGCGAAATGAACGGCGAGCCACTGCGTGAAGTTGCTCACCGCCGCTTTTGCCGCGCTGTACGCGGGAATCTTGGTTAGCGGGCGGTAGGCGTTCATCGAGGAGACGTTGAGAATCACGCCCCTGCCCGCCAGCGCCATCTTCTTTGTGAAAACCTGTGTGGATAACAAAGCCGCGATCACGTTCAGATCGAAGACAAACTGGATGCCCTTCGGATCCAGGTCGTAGAAGGAGAGCTTGCCGGTTTCCGGATTCAGCAGATCCTCCTTGGAGAATTCCTCCATCGAGGTCGTTCCCTTCGGGCTGTTTCCGCCCGCGCCGTTGATCAAAATCGTCGGTGCCCCCAGCTTCTCCTCAATCTCCTTTTCAGCCTGCTCCAGGCTCTCCCGGTCAAGCGCGTTGCAAGCCACGGCGATCGCACGTCCGCCGGCCGCAATGATTTCATCCGCTACCTGTTGGGCGGCATCCAACTTGAGATCCGCGACCGCAACAGCCGCGCCGCATTCGGCAAGAGCCTTCGACATCATGCCGCACAATACACCGCCGCCACCCGTGACGACCGCGATTTCCTTCGACAAATCAACCTTGAACGGAACTTGCATAGTTCTCCTTTCCTAGACAATGCATCAAGCACGCCTATCATTTTACCAAACTCCAACCCAAAAGCAAAGCTCGGCGTTGCCAGGAAAAGGGAGCGGCAGGGTGTAAGCGTGTGAAGCGTGTTAAGCCGGGTAAGCGTGTTAGGCAGAACAAGCGTGAGAAGCAGGATATGCCGGACAAGCATCATGCGGACGAGACGAAGCGCGTCCCTCCCGTTTATGCGACTGGGTAAAAGACAAGCGAAACGCGGGACGCCGCTTCTCAGCTTCTCAGCCAGCGCGAAGCGCCACCCTCATTGGCATTTCCATACGAAGGGCAGGCGTGTCCTGCGGTGCGGCAGAGATGCCGCACAACCGAACGCGGACCAGCGACACGCGGTACCCACCCCGCGTGTCACGGCTTGCCTTTCCTCAACGGTATTCCGTGCGGAAGAGCGTGGTGGACATCCCGTTCGTCCGAGGCGTGAAGAGAATACGGTCGGTGTCCGCGGCGAGTTCGCGATGTTCTGGATACAGCATCGTTACCTTGGCGCGTCGCGGCAATTGAATCGTCTTTTCCCCCGGTAATGCGCAATGCAGCGCGACAGACGAAACGCTGGCATAAATCGCCGATTGCGGATCCGCATTCCAGATGTGTACGTCGTTCTTGACGAACAGCTCGCGCAACGTCTCGGCAGAAAGAGGCTGTTCAGGAATCAGGACGACTTTGCCTTTTGCACGAAGCGACTCCACCGCCTTTTCTTTTGCGGGTGTGCGATAATGGAGGTTGCAGAAGATGTACACCTGATAGTCCTTCAACTTGCCCGATGCAAGATCGACGATGGATGCCGAATCGAATGGTACGCCCGTATGTCCCAGCGCATTGACGAGATCGGTCGTTCGCGCATCGTTGAAGCGTGAATCTCCCGCATTGGTGAGCATGACACTTTCGTAGTCGCCCACCACCAGCACTTCCGAGACGCTACGGCAATCCGTCACCTCCCGCCGAATGGCGTAGATTTTCTGAAAGAACTCCCTGAACTCCGGCGCGTCATACCAGCCGATGCCGAAATCGAAATACCAGTAGCCGCAACCCCAACACAAGGTCTGCGCAAAGTCCCGCGCCAGAATCGCAAGATCATCCTCACGGCTGCGCGTGTAATTTCCATGCGCATGACTTTCCTTGAACAAGGTCGTGACATTGTCCGCTTCCAGCAACGCCAGCTTTCCACGTCTGCGCAGTCCTTCCAGCAGGCAACGGGCATATTGCACATTCCCGGCGTCGCGCGAACCGGGACCGTACACGTAAGGAGAACATTGGAAATCGACCCACGGAGAATCGAGGATCGCGTCATTCTCCAAATGGAACCCCTCCGCCGGAAACGGCATTCCAAAGAAGTACCCGCAGTAGTTGCCGACCAACGCCCTGCCGCAACACGCCTCCTTCGCGGCGCGGTTGAAGGCGAACAGACAATCGCGCACCTGTTCGGAATGGCACCTCAAATAATCGATTGTCGGGCGGTCCTTCACAGGATCGCGCAACGAACCGGCCGAAGTACGCAACCTTTCCTCGCGGGACGGCACCTCGGCTGTCGCAAAGGTGACGGACACGCGATTCCATGCCCGTCGAAGCGCCTCTACATCCCCGTTGTAATTCCGTTCCAGCCAGCGACGGAATGCCGCCGTCATCGCTTTCCCGTTATCCGGCATATATCCCGTCATGCCGTAGTAATGCCATTCGTGGTGAATGCCGTAGTCGGGACGGTAGGCGTAAATGCGCGAGGCATACGGGGAGGATTCGAGGAATCGAACAAGGCGCGTGATGTAGTCACCCGCCTCCCGGCGCCAAAGTGTAGAGGCGAGAGAGGGGGCAACGATATTCTGAATTTGAATGCCGACGGCAGGATCGGCCTTGCCGTTCGCATACCCGATCACTTCGTCGGGATGCTTCTGCGACCACCAAGGGGGCGGCGAGGAGGTGTCGATGCAGAACTGGAAACGCGCCTCTGGATCGATGGAGAGAACCGACCGGATCTTTTGTATCGCATTGTCAAAGTCGATGGATCCGTCCGCTTTCCAGACACTCGGCGTCTGGACTCCAATTCCGTACAGGTGGACACCCGCGTCGCGGAAGAAAGCGGTTTGTCGCCGTAGCTTTCGGTTGTCTCCGTTCCATCCCTCGGAACAGTTGTAAAAGGTTGTCTCGTAGCGTTTCCCGCCGATATCGAAATAAGGCTTGCCGTTTTCGTATGCAATCTTGCAGAGGGGCTTCTCCTCCTTCGCCAGCGACTCCATCGCCTTCGCCACCCGGCGATCAAGCGCCGCCCGGATTGCCGCACGCCGTTGCCTTTCAGGGAACGGCGCGAGCAACGACATATCCCGCAAGTTGATCCAGGGCGGAGAATAGACATCGTCGTAGATTTTCACCTTCTCCCAACCGGAATCGTCAAAACCGGGCGTTGCCCATTCGGCTGGCACTTCCTTCGCGCACCGCCATTCCGCCGTCGTAAAAACAGAGTCCGACTTCCCGTCCGCGTATTGCAGTTCGATGGAGAGGCAGACACCGCCCACCCCAGCCAAGTTCCGTCCCTCCACAGCTAGAACGTGCCGCCCCCTGCCCTTCAACGCGGCTGTCAGCGTCACGGGATTTTCCACCGCCACCGAACCGCCGATCTTGTGTCCATCGAGAAAGACGGATCCGACATCGTCAATCCACCAACGCCCCGTCGCACGAACCAGCCCTTCGCGAGTCTCGAACGAGGTACGGTAATACCGCGTTTTCCCGATCGCCGTCGCGAACTCCTCGTTCGGACAAATCCACTTGACTTCACTCGCCAAAGACTCGTCTGCCCAATCCACCTCCGCATGGACACGCGGCAGAGTCATTCCAAACAATGCAAATGCCGTAAAAAACCTGAACCACTTCATCGATTCCCCCCTTGTAACAGCTGGTAGCCGGGTAAGCGCGGGAAGCCGGGCAAGCATTGCGGTCGCGACAGGGCGCGACCCGTTCAAAACTCTGACCTGAGAACTCGGAACTGGCACGTAGTGCCCCGCCTCTCAGCTTCCCCGCTTACCATACTTTGCTTCTCAGCCTCTCAGCTGGCACATAGTGCCTTCAGCTGGCGCGAAGCGCCCCGGTGGGTTATCACCTACCAGCCACAAGCTACCTGCTAACAGCTAATACCTGGTAACAGCCACTAGCATTTTCTCCAATCCCGTCCGCACCGTTTCCAGCGGTGTGGTCTGACAGTACTCCGCGTGGAAGAGTTCCAGTGACAACCACGGATAACAGGAGTTGCCGCGCAGAATCTCGAAGATCCGTCGCCACGGTGCAATGCCGTCACCTGGCCAAACCCGATCCGCGTCTTTCAGTTGCCCCCGTTCGGGCGTGGCGGGGTAGTCGTTCATGTGCAACACAGGCAGCGTCGCGGAGGTAAGGAAACGGAATGCCTCCACCGAGCAACCGCCGCGATACGTGTGGTAAACGTCTGCCAGAACAGCCGCATCCGGATGTTCGCTTGCCGCAGCCACGGCGATCGCCTCATCCAAACGCGAGAGATTGGCAGAGGCCCCCCAGAATTCCAACAGCGGTCTCACGCCCATTGTTGCGCCCAACTCCAGGACCGCGCGGTAGCGTTCCGCCAATGCCTCCAGCGGCACCTTCGGTTGCCCCGTGATACCGGCGGGCGGCGCCGCGATTCGCGTGCATCCCAACTCCGCCACGAGAGCCATGTCACGCTTCATCTCCTCCAGCCCCTTCGCGCGTTCCGTCGCATCGGAGACAGCCCAAGGAGCGAACCCGATCGCGTTGATCAACGCCAAAGGCGCATCCGCACAGCGGGCGCGTAATTCCGCCAACTCCCCTTTCTCCTTCGCGATCCGAATGTCGCTCACCCACGGTTCGATCCCGTCATACCCGGCCTCGATCGCGATCCGAATCTGTTCGCGGAACGGGAGCTTATAGGGACGGACGGTGGCGGGATTGAGCGAGAAACGGAAACGCGGCTTACCGTCCGCAGCTTGTTTTCCCTCTTTCGCAAACGCGCCCGAAACCGCAACGCCCGCTGACATTCCGACGCAGGCTAGAAAGCTGCGCCGCCTCATTTGACTCATGGTTTTCATGTGCAGATCTCCCCAAAAATCCATCAACGACAGACATTGGCGGCATCCTCGGCATCCGCCAGTTTCCGTTTTTCCATCGTGTAGTCACTCCGCCGTTTGTCGTCATCCGACCAGATGTTCGCCTCCAGATAATCGCCGCAGAACGGCACCCCCAAATCGACCCACATCGCAAGTTTCCGTTTCTCCGCATCGGTCATGCCGGGTGCGTGATCCTTGTCCAGCATCTCGAAAAGCTTGCTCTTGGCGGAGCCGAAGGAAAGCGGCGGCAGAAGGGTGGGCACGGAACCGGAAGAAATCCAGTTCAACACGGGATGATTCGGTTTCCCATGGAAAAACTCGTTTTCGTTGGGACGCGCGGAATGCGTCAATGTCAGGTAGGACTGCAACCAACGGCGTTTCGCCTTCCGGTCATCTACCGGCGTGGATGTCAGGTCGGAATGCGCTGTCTTGCCGGGCGCGTGGCACGAGACACAACGTGCATCCAGAATCGGCTGGATGTCGCGGGTGAAGCTCAATCCGCGTGGCGCGTCGAGAATCGGACGCAGCGATTGCGGTCCGGCACGCATCGCCAGCGTCGGCTGGAGTTCCGCAACGGGGGCGCTGTTCCGCGACTCGTGACAACCGACACACGAGGCGTTTTCGCCGGGCTGGATCGTCACCCAACTGCGCATACTCTGCACCATCCGCCCCTTCTCGTCAAGCAGCAGGAAGAAGAGCGGACGACGCGCGTCTGCCGTGAAGAAGACGGAACCGTCCTCATGCACCTGGGCATCCCCCAACGGGGCTTTCACGCTCCACGATCCGATACCCGTGGAGGGCGGCGAACAGGAGAGTCCGCCACCGCCGTCTCCCCAATTCGCGGTCTGTCCGATTCCGACATGACGGTACTTCAGCTCGACCACACGCAACGTCTTCACCTTGCCACGGGGAATCCCGCGCATCGACTCGCCGCGATAGACATCCTGCACGTAGAACGTTCCCGTGCGCTTGCTCCAATCGACTTGCGAAACACGCTGCGGGGTGAACCGTCGCGCTTGCAGCGGGACGGGACGACCGCAGGGTTTACGGTCTCGACGGGAGACAAGCAACTCGCGTTCCCCCTGCACGTTCGTCCAATAGAGTCCCATCCGAGCCAAGTGGTGGCGGTACTGTGGATGTCCATCCTTGTTGCGAGGCCATCCCTCCGGGAGAAAGGAAAGCACGACCTCGTTCTCGTTCACGGGATAGGGATAGGCCGCGATCCTCCCCGCCTGACCATAGGCGTCGATTCGAACCGCCTTCGCTTTACGCAACGGCTCGACCTGCCAGCATCCCTCCGCCTCCTCGCGTCCCTCCTGCGGATTCACGCGAATCAGCTCGCCGGGCTGGAGACTGTGGTGGCCGGTCGCGATCCCGAAACAGAGAGGGGAGCCTGGAACCTGCCGCGCATGGATCAGCGTGGTGGGGAACCAGGAGTTGCCACCGTAGAACGCCTGCTGGGAGGTGCCGTCAGCCGCCATCTGGAAGAGCGGTTGCGGGAACATCTGCGAGCGGTCGTTGTATTCCCAGCGCGTGTAGAGAACGCGACCGTCCTCCGTCACGGAAGGATAATTGTCATGAACCTGATCAAAGGTCATGCGGATGATTTTCGACCCGTCCGCCTCGCAACGGTAGAGGTTGCTCACCTCCGTCCACCAGCAATCGACAATCTGCATACAGCGTGTGGAATTGAAGAGAATCCGCCCGTCGGGAAGGTAACATCCCTCGTAGTCGGCGACACCTGCACCAAAGGTGAGCTGCCGCGTTTCGCGATTCTCGATGGTCAGTTCATACAGGTGGAAATCGTCGTTGCGGTCATGTGCCTTGTAAGAATAGAGAACCCGTTTTCCGTCCGGCGAGACATCGACATCGCGAAAGGTTCCCGTGTCCGAATGAAGCAAGACCGTTTCATTCCAGCAGCCATTGCTTGCATATTCGGCGAGGCAGAGCTGGCTGCCGACCGAAAAATAGGTACGCTCGTTCTGCGCGTCGGACAACGCCTCGGTATAGGCGTAGTGCGAACCGCCCATGATGTAATGACGCGCATACACCCACCGGCGCGGGAGATTGCGCAACCTCGCCTCGCGCCGCGCGAGACAAGCCAGGCGGTAACGGGACAGAGATTCCGCCGCATTCGCAGGATCAAAAGGCGGCAACTTGTGAACGGCGAAGGCATCGGAGACTCGCTTCCGGCAATCGCCCTCGAAGAACGATTCGCTCGGCTTGAGCTTGGCGTCCTGGGAAAGCCAATCCGCAAGCAGCTCGTCATGGTTTTCCAAGATCGACCAAGCCCGTTGTGAGGGGAATCCCTTCTCCTCCGCCGTCAACGTACGACCCAACAACGACTCCACACATGGAACGGTTTCCGGCGGAATCGCGACCGCGGAAAGAGAAAAAAACAAGACACCGCCAACAAGCAAGCGGCCCCCAAAGTCTGATACATGCTTCCCTGTTCTCATTTTCATAAGCCACATTATATCATTTTCCCTGCTCGTTTGAAAGCGCGAAAATTCGGCACCCGGCAGCGTGAAGACAGGTAAGCATTACGGTCACGACAGGGCACGACCCGCTCAAAACTCTGATCTTAGAACCCGCTTCCCAACCTCTTAGGGGCGTCCGCCCCATTTAGCCCCGCAGGGACACTCAGGCGGCGCCAGCCGCCACTTATCCCCTCCCCACTTCTCAGCTTTTCAGCCTTTCAGCTGGCGCGTAGCGCCCCCCGCTTCTCAGCTGGCGGCACAGCCCCCCCCAACTCAAAAGTGAAGATTGCTCTTTTGCCGGAGACTTGCTATCATAACCCAAATGAAACTGATCAAGCTATTTCTACTCGTTTCGGTAACGGCGGCTTTCGCAACCGCCGCGCCCCAAGCAGGCAAGCCCCGTTTTGCGAATTATCGTCACGGATACAGCGAGGATATTCTTGCCTTGCAGATCCAGCTGGACCGATTGAATTTCTCGTGCAACCGTATCGACGGTTGCTGGGGATCGCGTACGGAAATCGCCTTCCGTACTTGGCAGTCGGTTAGCGGGTTACCGGAGACGGGAATTCCCACCGTGGAGGCGCTGGACGCGCTGGGCGGCGGAACGAATGTCCTGACCACGTACATCGTCTCCAAGTCCGACCTTGCCAACTTGGTCGTGATTCCGGAAAGCTGGGAGGCGCGCGCGAGACTCCCCGGAATGAAATTCTCGTCGGTCGAGGAGATGCTGGCGGAAAAGGGTCATTGTTCGGAGGCGTTGCTTCGTCGGCTCAACCCACGGGTGAAATGGCCGAACCCGCCGATGGGAACGATTGTCATCATCCCGGACTGCAAACAGACACGGGCGACCCGCGTCTTGCAGTCGGATGTCTTGCGCATCTCGCTGAGCCGGATGGAGATTACGGCATTTGACGCGGATGGAAAACTGATCGCCCTCTTCCCCTGCTCCATCGCGAAACAAAAGAAGCACCGCCCCAACGGGGAACTGTCGGTCCGCAATGTCGCGGCGAACCCGCATTACCTTTACGACCCGCAACTTTTCTACCCCGGAACGAAAGAAACGAGAAAGCTGAACATCCCGCCCGGGCCGAACAGCCCCGTCGGCTCCGCCTGGATCGGGCTCTCCCTTCCGGGATACGGGATTCACGGAACCCCCTACCCCAACCTGATCGGCCAGGCCGCCTCGCACGGCTGCTTCCGCCTCGCCAACTGGAACGCCGAAAAACTGATGCGCATGGTCTCCGCCGGAATGCCGCTCGTCGTCGAAGAGTAGCATATCGGCGAAAAGACGGAGGGTGACAAATGGCTACCAAACAAATCACAGGCACACTCCTCATTCTTGCAGCCGCGATATTCGCGCTTCACGCCCGAGCAGAAGACAACATACCAGACTACGTTTCCGCAACGAATCGGAATGCCGTGGTGGCAACTCCCGTCGGCTACCAAAAGGAATAGAAGCTGATCACGGGAGAAACCGTCCGCACCTACCCCACGGAGCTTTCCCGCGAAGACGCGAGCAACTGCACGGCAGTTCTCTTCTGCGTACTGAGTCCCGACCGATACAGAGGACAATATTTCCTAGCCTGGGACAGCGGATGCAGGTGTTATATGTGCGACCCTGAGAAACCGTGGACAGACCACTACCAAATCGGGAAACATTATGTCTTTGACATATCGGAACAGGAGCAGAAAGAACTGGTTTTCGAACTGGGCTATCCGCCAGGATCACGCAACGATCTTTCCATTTGCCTAAACCGTATGTGGGGCGATATTGTTTATCGCAGCACTCGCGAGATTGACGAACAACTGCGAAAGCTCGATTTGAAAGAACGGTCCCAAACCATTCAACTGGAAATGCTCAAAGACGAGTTGCGCGCATTACCCGACGTACCTCTCCGCCCTGTCACCAGTGAAAACGGACTCCAGCATAGCCTGCGCGGACAGATCCGAGAGGTTGGATACTCGATCACGAATGCGATTCCGATGTCTCGTGCAAGACTTTTAACCGAGCGGGAACGGCTCTCTCATTTTCCGGGAGGCGCCATCACCAACCGCATCGAGCCTCTTCGCCTAACATGGGATGGGCCTATTCGCGAGTTGGAAAGGGTTCGGCTACCCAACCTGTCGTATCGCGGCAAGACATTCACAGCGATTCTCTCCGACCTGGAAAAACGATCTATTGTCGAATTGAAAAAAATCAACCCCGACCGGGAGGATGATTGGTATGATCATCCGTTGATCAACAAGTGTACATGGACCGTAACCGGAAATTATCCGTCGGATATAGAATGGATACGCCCGCATGATCTCATCCTTCCCGGCGGATCATTGCTGGATGCGCTTCAGGCAGTGGGCAATCTCCCATACGTTACGATGAAAGTTGCCACGGCCCCTCAACTTACGTTTTCCTACACCATATCAGACGACGACTCGCAACTGGACTGGAGTCATAGCCTATATGAAAAACCGTTTCCCGATGCAGAGTTGAAAAATGTGACTCTGGAGGAAGTGACCAAGTGTGTTTATGATTCCTTTCCAAACGGATACAAATGCCTCGATTTCGGAATCGAAGATCAAACGAAGCTGGAACTCCGCCGAAGTTTCGTCTTTCACGGGAAAACCTTCCGCGAGGTGATCCGAGAAATCGAGACGGCATACGGCGTCTTTTACAATTTCCGCACAGGGAAATGGCTCGACAAGGCACCGTCCGAAAGCCGCACAAACCACTAGGGTTTCCCTTCGTCTGCACGGTTCTGTGTCGCGTCATTCTTGGCGCGACCGGCAATAGCGGCACCACCAACTACCGCCTACTCACGGCAGAGACCAGCCAGTGGGGCATCGGCGGGGGAACCGGTTGGGTCCGGCAATCGTCGAACCCGGCCTCGCGCAGCCAGCCATAGAGTTCGCTATCGGAGAAGACCCAGCCCTCCGGCATGGTCAATGCCATGTTGACACCGAAGAGCGCGGAGAAGGATGGCGACGTGTGCGTGGAGTCCGTCATCATGTCGAGCACGAAGATCTTCCCGCCGGATTTCAACGCGCGATTGGCTCGTTTCAGAATGGAGACGATGTGTTCCGGCGATTCCTGATGGAGCGCACCGAAGATCGTGACCGCGTCGTACGCGTTCTCCTCATAGACATCCGTATGGTAATCGCCGGCGCGGCATTCGACCCGCGACGCCAGCCCAGCCTGTCCGACCAGTTCTTTCGCGACCTCGGCGATCGCGGGCAGGTCAACCGTCACGAACGACGCCGAAGGATTCGCCTCCGCCATCAGCATGGCGTAGGTGCCGGGACCGCCCGCGAGATCCAACACGCGACTGCATCCGTTCAGATCCAGTAAAGGGATGACAGACTTGCCGATTCCCATCGCGCGGCCGTGCATGGAGAGGGCGAAGGCGCGTGTCCGGGTGGGATCGTCGCCGAGGTGCTTGCTGGGCGGCTCGACCGGATCCCCGTTCCTCACCAGTTGCGCGAGTTTCCCCCATAACGGATAGACATCGTAATTGTAGCGGATCGCACGGGTCAAATCGTGGGGCGCCCCGGAAACGAGCGAAACGCTTCCCGTCCGGGTGTTCCGATAGCGATCCCCCTCCTTGGCAAGCAAGCCCACGGCGACACAGGCGTCCATCAGCAACCTAAGCCCACGCGGCGAGAACCCATGTTTCGCGGAAATCTCCGCGACGGTTGCCGCCTCCGCAGCCCCAACCAGCGAAAACAGATCGATTTCCAACGCCGCGAACAATACGGCGGAACCGTAATAGGCGCTCGCCAACTCCACAATGCCTTGCACACTCAATTCCTTCATCCCAACCTCCAATCAAACGGAGACGCAAGTATGCAAAACACCTCCCGCCCTGTCAAGGCGATTCGTATCGTTCGGCATGATGAGTCGCCCTGCGGACCGAGCGAGTGCCCTGAACCGCGAATGGGATGCGCCATCGAAATCGGGGACAAGGATGCGGGGAATCGGCAGCCAAGTGCGGATTGAAAATTCCAAAACGTGATTATCCCCAAATTCCTCTGTTGGACAATTTGAAAACAACCACGGAATACACGGAATCTGCCGGCGAGGGCGCTTCGCGCGACCACGAAAGGATGGTTAAATGAGGTAATTTCAAAACCACGGAATACACGGAACACACGGAATAGCAGGGTTGCGAAACACACGATTTTTCCGTGTATTCCGTGTGTTCCGTGGTTGAACAATCGATAGGCGGGAGGTTTTGCAATTGGCTCAAATGATTCAACGGTTAAATCGCCGCTGACGCGGCTTTAAATCGACCGAATCCACTCGTCGCCAGTTCGTCAATTTAACCATTTAACCATTTCAAAGCGAAGCGATTTAACTTTCCCTAGATTCCTCATCTTGGACACTTAGAAAAACCACGGAACACACGGAAAATCATTCGTTTCTTGGAACGGTGACCCCGTAAGTTCCGTACTTTCTCTGCGTACTCTGCGGCCTCAACGGCTCTGCATGAGAACCCAAACGAGGAATCTAGGATTATTCAACCACGGAACCTACGCAACGGATAGATGAAGCTGTGGCTGTTGTTCCTGTATTCCCAGCTGGCCGGTATCACACTTTGCAAAATGTGATACCAGACAAAATGCAAAGTGGCAAAATCGAAACTGATCATTTTCCGTGTTTTCCGTGTATTCCGCGTTTTTTCAAATTGTCCAACAGAGGAATTTCGGGTAAACTAGGTTCGTTTCAAGAAATTCAAGCAATGATGACCTCCAAAGCAAAAGTGTCGGGTTCCGTGGTCGCGGGATTCCCCTCGCCCGCGGAACAATATCTGGAGCCACCGCTTGATCTGAACGAGCTTCTGATCAAACGGCCGGCAGCCTCGTTTTTCGTGCGCGTTTCGGGCAATTCGATGATTGGCGAGGGAATTCACGACGGCGACCTGTTGGTTGTGGACCGTTCGCTTCGCCCCGCGAGCGGTGACATCATCATCGCCTGTGTTGATGGCGACTTCACCGTGAAGACATACCGCCGCGACAAAGCAGGGATCCACCTTGTCTCCGCAAATCCTGACTACCCAACCATCCATCTCTGTCCCGGACAAGAACTGGATTATTTCGGAAAGGTGACAGCGTGCATACACAGGTTTTAGCCCGTGATCGGGCGGAGAAGCGGAAAGAGGGTAGTAGGGAATCATCGATAGCTATCGAACGCTTTCGACTGCGATCAATTGCCGAACCACCCAACCACCCAACTACCCAACCTTGAACTTTAGGAAAGAGATGCCCCGATGATCGGCCTCGTTGATGGAAACAATTTCTTCGTAAGCTGCGAACGCGTTTTCAACAGAAGACTCGTCGGAAAGCCCGTCGCCGTTCTCTCGAATAACGACGGCTGCTGCGTGTCTCGTTCGAACGAATTCAAGGCGCTCGGAATCCCGATGGGGACGCCGTACTTCCAGTTGCGCGAGAGGGAACGTACGGGCGAACTGATGTTCTGTTCCTCAAACTATGAACTGTACGGCGACATATCGCGGCGCATCATCTCGATTCTACGCGAGGAGACGCTGGAGGTGGAACAGTATTCCATTGACGAGGCGTTCATCCATCCGCCGCAAGGCGGGGAGATCAACCTCATGGAATACGGTACACGTCTTCGCGCCAAAATCCTCCGCTGGGTGGGGATTCCATGCGGGATCGGATTCGCCCCCACCAAAACGCTCGCGAAGATCGCCAACCATTTGGCCAAGAAACAACCGGAAGGCGTATTCATCCTCCCCGACGACCCGACCCCAGTCCTTGCCACCCTCCCGGCAGAGGAGGTGTGGGGTGTCGGGCGACGTCTTTCCGCGAAACTCCACACACACGGCATCCACACGGCGGAACAACTGCGGAATGCGCCGAAGGAACGAATCCGTTCCGTAGGCGGCATCACACTCCTGAGAACGGTCGAAGAACTCCGCGGGATTCCTTGTACCGAAGAATGGGAATACGTTGCCGATCCCGACTCGGTGTCCTGCTCGCGTTCCTTCGGTACTCCCGTCACGACACGCGAAGGAATCGCCGAATCATTGGCCTCGTTCATTACGGAGGCTGCGGCAAAACTCCGACGACACGGAATGCTCGCCGCCGGATGCAACATCTACGCGCAGACTTTCCAGAGCGGTGGCGGAGGAGAGTTCATCGAACGGACAGTCGTCTTCCACGCGCCAACAGACGCCACGAACGAAATGCTCACGGCGGTCAGCCCGAACCTCGACGCCCTTTTCGTCCCTGGATTTCGGTACCGTAAGACGGGTGTGGTTTTCTTCGGTCTGGAGAAGGTCGGAACGGCACGACAGCTTGATCTGTTTACCGCATCCGCCCCCTCCGAAGCATCCCCCCTCTTCCAAGCGATTGACAAAATCAACGCGCGATACGGACGCAACCGGGTGTTTTCCGCCTCATTGGGGATCGGGGAAGCATCCTGGAAGATGAAGCGAGAAAAACTCTCCAAGCGATCCACGACGCGCTGGGACGAACTCATTACCGTACGCTGAAATTGACCGGTAGCCGGTTTGGGGCTAACGCCGCCGTTCTGAGTTCCGAGTTCTGAATTCCGAACGATACCTGTCGAGTACAATCGATCGCAATCGAGTGTGGCAAGTGGAGCGAACATTGCTTTCGCTACGGGGAGTCTCGGAGTTTCGGAGATAAGCCCGCTGTTCTCCAAGCCTCCCCAAGCTCTAGTAACGAAAGGACCGTTGATCCTGGATTCCTCGATTGGGTTCTCACGCAGAGCCGCTGAGGCCGCAGAGCACACAGAGAAAGTACGGAATATACGAAACTCACGGAATTACCGTTCCATGAAACGGATGATTTTCCGTGTGTTCTGTGTATTCCGTGGTTTTTCTAAGTGTCTAAGTGTCGCTTCTCCGAAAGCCGACGGCGAGGGCGCCGTCGCTACGTAGCGGTCGCGACGGAGCGCGCCCCTCCCGATCGGAATCGCCTCACGCGCGCCGGAGGCTTTCGCTCCGCGAACCCGCACTCCGTGCGGGACGCCTCTCCGTCGCGCGTTTCTGTCGCTCCGCTCCCCTAATCGTGCGGTCCTGCGGAGCAAAGGAGGCGGAACCCGACGTAGTAGTTGCCGCGGTAGTCAGGGTCGAGCCTGCCGCGGGCCGCGGAGCGACAATTCCTCGCGCGGTCGTACCAGCCGCCGCCGCGCAACACACGGCGCGACCCCGTAGAAGGTCCGGTCGGATCAATCACGCTTTGGGACGGATACTCGCCCCACCAGTCCGCACACCACTCCCATACGTTGCCGTGCATATCGTACAGTCCCCAGTCATTCGGCTTCTTCTGTCCCACAGGATGCGTCTTATCTCCGCTGTTACCTCTGTACCATCCCATCTCGTCGAGCTTCCCGCTTCCGCCGTAGGCACCGGTCGTCCCCGCACGGCAGGCGTACTCCCATTCCGCCTCCGTCGGCAACCGCACCCCACAGTTCAACGCCGCCTTCACCTTTTGAATAAATATTTGACAGTCATTCCACGAGACTTCCTCCACGGGAAGACTCCCTCCGGAAAACAAGCCGCCTGTGAAGTGCGACGGATTATTCCCCATCACACTTTTCCACTGCTTCTGCGTCACAGGCGTCTCGCCCATCCAGAATCCATTCGTCAAAATCACGCAGTGCTGCGTCTCGTTGTCATATCGCCCCTCCTCGGATGCGGGGCTTCCCATCGTGAACGTTCCGGGCGGACACCAGCGGAAGCGCATCTGCGCACCGCCCGGCAGGGTCATCGTCTTCGTCGTCTCCGCCTCCGACCGATTCGCCTTCGCGGTTCTCCGCTCGCCGTCCAGCTTCGTCAACGCCTCGCAATTTTCCGCATACTCCGCGAACTGGGACTTGGCGTCCGACCACAGCCGCGACTCGAAAAACATCTCGGCTTTCAGGAAGAGTTCGTTCAAATCCTTTTTCCGTTCGGCGAATCCGTCCTCGTCCGGGATCTGTTCGATGCGCATCTTCCGGATCTTCGCCTCGACACGCGCCCTTGCCGCGTCCTCTTCGGTCACCGCATTGCGTACTGACGCGGGACGGGAAGGAGGGGGTGCGGCGCCAACTGAACGCGGTCCCTTCACTGGGGCAGTCGCGCTCCCGGCGGCCAGTCCAAGAACCGCCGCGCAGGATGCGGGGCGCTCTTCCGGCCGCTTGGCTAGCCCCGCCATCACCGACGCGGCGATCCCGATCCCCTCCGGCAACGGCTCCGGCGGATTGTTCACAATCTGGTATTCGATCTGCCCCCTGAAGAACGGCGGATTCCCCGTCAGGCACTCGTACACCATCGCCGCGAACGAATAGACGTCCTGCGGGGCCTTCGGCGCGGCGCCGTTCAGCTGCTCCGGGCTCATGTAGGAGAGCGTGCCGCTCGACTGCCTCCCCGTCACCCGCGTCAGCGTCTCCTGCGCCTCCCGCGCGATCCCGAAGTCCATCACGAACGGCGTGCCGTCCTTCGCCACCATCACATTGCCCGGCTTCACGTCGCGGTGTACCACCCTCTTCCCGTGCGCGTAGTCCAGCGCGGCGGCGACCGGCGCGAGGAGCGAAATCGCCTCCGCCTCCGTCAGCGTCCCCTTCTCCGCCAGCAGGTCTTCGAGCGTCTGCCCCGGCACGTAGTCCATCACCAGGAACGGGTTCCCGTTGTCCTCCTCGAAGGCGCGAAGCGTCACGATGTTCGGATGCGAGAGCTTCATCGCGACCAGCGCCTCCGACTTCAGCTGGTTGTACGCGCGCTTGTTCGCCACGAGGATGGACGGCAGCATCTTGACCGCGACGGGATGGTTGTCCAGCTTCTCGTCCTCCGCCAGCCACACCGAACCCATGCCGCCCTGCCCGAGCGGCCGCGTCACGAGGTAGCGCCCGGCGAGGAGTGTCCCCGCCCGTCCGCCGTCTCGCGTCACCTTGCGTTCCATCGCATCCAGATCTTCAGTCCAGTCATCCATCTCGTTTCCCTCGGTTGATTCCGCGCGGGGCAACCGTTCCGCCCATGCCCCGCTAGAAGGTCAAAATGATACCATGCGCGGGCGTTTGGGGCAAGGCGGATTTGGGCTGGCGGCTCACACCGCCAGCTGAGAAGCGGGCAAGCAGATAAGCGGCGGCTGCGGCCTACATGGGACTCTCCCCCAAGTTGACTTAACAACTACGAACAGGATATAGGTAAAATATGGGCGTTTTGCACACGAAAATGGCTAATTTTAGTAAATTTTGAATTTTTCTTTAAATATGCTCCAATTCTTGTCGAAAATTTGGTATAATATAACTAGCTTCTTTTGGAACTTACAAAAAGGACGTTGCTCATGGCGACAAAAGACAAGAAAAAAAGCAAAACCACTACCGGTTCTCCTTCGAAAAAATCGACGGAGAAAGTCAAAGACGTAAAAAAGACCAAAAAACAAGCGGAACCGAAAAAAACCAAGAAACGAAAAGGCAAAAAGGTTACGGACGAAGCGGAAATGGACCAGGCGGATGTTCTGTTCCAGAAAGACATTGCCCGTGACGACATGATCCACGAAGAGAACATTCTGCCGCTGGACGCGCCGCTCGATCCGAGCGTCCTTGCCGGTGACGACGAGGATGACGTGGATGTCGATTTTGACGAAGAGAAGCTGGTTCGCGACGCGACCAATGACGGAATGACCCAGCAGGATGAAGACCTGCAGGACGAGGATGGCTTTGACATCCCGGAAGAAACGGACGCAATCGAATACGAGGACGAGACTGAAATCCACCGTTCGGACGAGGGGACCATCTACGATGTGGACGAGAGTTCCGAGTTCAGCGTCAACGGCAGCAATTTCGGCTCTGCGATGTCCATTGAAAACGCGGAAGCCGCCGCCCAGCGTGAAGTGCGCAGCGAACGGATCAAGGGACTGCTGAAACTGGCGAAGACGCAAGGCGATTACCTGACTTACGAGCAGGTGAACACGCAGTTGCCGTCCTCGCTCATCAGCGGGGCGGACATCGAGCCTTATCTCGCCATCCTGCGCCGCATGAACGTCGAGATTATCGACGAGTCGGACGTGGAGCGCTACAAGAAGGAACACGAGCAGCAGACGGAAGAGCAGAAACGTCAGAACCAGATGGATTTCTTCGATGACCCCATTCGGATGTACCTGCATCAGATGGGGCAGGTTCCCCTGCTCTCCCGGGATCAGGAGGTGGACATCTGCGTCCGTATCGAGACTGCGGAGGCGAAAGAGCGCGAAATGTTCAACCAGTTCGCCTTCACTCCCCGGCTCTACATGGAGTTGCTGGACAGGCTGGAGACTGGGGCCGAGCGTTTCGACCGCGTGGTGACCGACCGTTTTGCGGACAGCCGCGATGCCTACATGGAGGGCGTGGACAAGATCAAGCGTTCCCTGCAGAAGTCCCGCGAGAAAATCCTGCGGGCCTACGACGCGGTGTGGAAGTGCGATGACTCGGATACGACGAAAAAGCGCCGCGCACAACGGAACTTGGAGAAGGCGCGCCAGGATCTGGTCGCCCTGTTTGAAACACTCAACTTCAAGCAGAAAATCCTGGAGACACTCTGTACGGAAGCGTACGAGAAGATCTACCGCCCCTACAAGCGTCTTCTTTCGGAACAGGCACGGCTTGAGAAGTTGCTGAAGTCCCGCGAAACGAAAAAGCACCGGCAGAGCCTTCAAGATGTCGGCAACCGCCTGGGCGAATTGGAGGTTGAGTTCGGAATGTACCCGGAAGAGTTCCTCACAAGGTTCGAGGAACTGCTGAAGGTACTGCGGGATGGACAGAAGGCGAGAACCGAAATGGTCGAGGCGAACCTGCGCCTTGTCATCAGCATTGTCAAGAAGTACATGAACCGCGGGCTTTCTTTCCTGGACCTCATCCAGGAGGGCAACACAGGCTTGATGAAGGCCGTGGAGAAATTTGAGTATCGTCGTGGCTATAAGTTCAGCACGTATGCCACGTGGTGGATTCGTCAGGCCGCAACCCGCGCCATCGCGGACCAGGCCCGTACGATCCGGATTCCGGTACACATGATCGAAACGATCAATAAGTTGCTGCGCATCCAGAAGAAGCTCGTGCAGGAGCTGGGGCGCGAACCGACACCGGAAGAGGCCGCCGAGGAGATGGACATTCCCGTCGATCGCGTCCGCGCCGTTTACCGTATGGCCCAGCAGCCCATTTCGCTGCAAAGCCCGGTCGGCGACGGCGACGACGCGCACTTCGGGGATTTCATCGAAGACAAATCTGCAGAGAATCCTTCCGAGATGACCGCTTACAGCATGCTGAAGGAACGCCTGCAGGAAGTGCTGGAAACCTTGACCGACCGTGAGCGACAGGTGTTGGATTACCGCTTCGGGTTGACCGACGGCTATTCCCGCACCTTGGAAGAGGTCGGCAAGCAATTCAATGTGACGCGAGAGCGCATCCGCCAGATCGAAGCGAAGGCATTGCGTAAACTGCGCCACCCCACCCGCCTGCGCAAGTTGGAAGGTTTCCTAGAAACGCGCTAGCGGATTGTTCAAGACACGCGGAGTCCCTCTCCGCAGTTTAAGGAGGTACCAGTGACACCTACACTGTTCATAGCACAAGCACCAACCACAACGACAACCGAGCAGCCGACGCCGGCCTGTGAGGGCAAGTGCCCGTTCAAAACCTACCCCGGTTCCTTCGCGGGAGTCTTCGCCGCCGGTTTGATCACCGGCATTCTTCTCGCCAGGATCTTCTGCAAAGGACGGAAATCCGGATCGACCGTATCCGCCCGCAGCGAGGCGAAGAGGATTTCGCACTACGCGCACTCGAACAGCGGCTGTGTTGAAATCTACGTCGGGAACCTGAGCTACGACATGACCGAAGACCAGCTCCGCAAGGAATTCGAGAAGTTCGGCAAGGTTGAGATGGCGCGAATCATCCTGAACCGTTTCCAGAAGTCCAAGGGATTCGGCTTCGTCGAAATGCCGAACCGCGCCGAAGCGGAAGCCGCCATCAACGCCCTGAACGACAAGGACATCATGGGACGCAAGCTCCGCGTGAACGAAGCGAAGAATAAATCACGCGACTAACCATTCTCCGTTGTTCCAGGCCGGACGGTTTTCCCGTCCGGCCTTTTTTTGTCTTGCCTCGAAGTCGTCCGGGTATGCGTCTCATGCTGGGTAAACCGGATTTTCCGGACATTCCGGACATGCGGACGCGACACACGAGACGCGAGACATGATGCGTGTCCTGGGCCACATAGATTCACTCGGATTTCTAGATTGTCGAGCTTTTCTAGAATTCCCTGCCGCTTCGCGGCAAATTCAACATAGGGGCACCAGTCCCATTTAGACCGCAAGGCCAGTTAGGCGGCGCAGCCGCCACTGATCTGCCCCCGCTTCCCCGCTAAGTCAACTTAGGGGCGCTAGCCCCATTTAGGCCGCAGGCCACTTAGGCGGCGCAGCCGCCACTGATCTGCGCCTTCCCAGATACAGGCACGAAAGTATTGCATGATTGGCTTGGATGGTATATACTGACCTTGTTGTTTGTTGAATTACCAACTGCAAGTTTTGGAGGAAAAACATGAGAATCATGGCCTTGGCCGTTGTTTGCACATTGTCAATGAATGCGTTCGCAGAAGAGGGATTTACCTCCCTGTTTGACGGGAAAACGTTAAACGGATGGAAGCTGAACGGGGGAAGCGCAACCTATGCCGTCGAAAATGGGGAGATCGTCGGACGTTGTGCTCCCGGCACTCCGGGCAACACATTCCTCTGCACCGAACAGGAGTACGAAAACTTCATCTTCAAAATCGAGTTCAAATGCGAGAACGGCAACTCGGGCGTCCAGTTCCGTTCCTCCACACGCCCTGACGAAAAACTGAAGAACGGCACTCGCGTATTCGGGTACCAGGCGGAAATCCGTCCCGCCGGCGACAACTGTGCGCGGATCTATGACGAGGGTCGCCGTGGCCACCGCCACAAGATCGTCTGGCTGGACATCAACACGCCGCAGGAACGCCAAGAGGCGGCACAGAAGTCCTTCAAGGTCGGAGATTGGAACGAGATCGAAATCCAGTGTGTCGGGCCTTCCATCAAGACTTGGCTCAACGGCGTGAAGGTCGTGGATATTCTCGACGACTGCCAGCAGAAGGGATTCTTCGGCTTGCAGATCCATGCGGGCAAGGAGGGCGTCTCGCACTGGCGTAACATTCGCATCAAAACATTGCCCCCCTGCCCGCCGTGGAAGAAGTTCTTTGTCAAAAAGGCTGACGGGAAATGGACGCTGGACGGTGCGCATTATGTGATTCCCCAAGACTGGAGTTTCGTCGAGGAGAAGGATGGTGCCTATCTGCGCGGTGTTCACGACAAGACGGAGAAGAAAGACGGACTGGTCATCTCGGATGCCGACTACGATAACTTCATGGCGCGCGTGACCTACCAGATCAACGGCGGCAACTCGGCGCTCTACTTCCGTGCGGCGGAAGAGGACATTCCGTGGGTACTGAAAGGATTCCAAAACGAGATTGCGGGAAACAACAAGGACTCGGCTCTCTGGCATACACAAGGAAAGACGACCAAAGGCCGCGGCTGGGTTTCCGCGAACGACGAACTGGTTGAAAAAGTGCGCAACACGTCAGGATGGAATACGGTTTCAACCATCGCCATCGGTGACCGCATCGTCAATCGGCTCAACGGATTTGAAACCTTCGACATCACAGACCCAATCTGCGAGAAAACCGGAAAGCTCGGCCTGCAGCTGCACGGCGGCGCAGACAATGAAATGCGGTTCAAAGACTGGGAAGTGATGCCGGTCGAAGCGTGGATGCTTGACGCGATGAAGCGCTAGACAACCCTTCTATAACTTTTCATCGTCGCGGACGGTTCTGCCGTGCGCGACGATTTTTTGACACGACCTCTTCGTACCCTGCGTCCCACTCGCCACCACGAAACTGCCATCTGGCAACACCCCTCCTTTTCAATTCGCGTTGCGGTTTGCCATAAAATGGTGTAAACTGATTTTGTTGCTTTTGGATACTGGTTTTTGTTTCACGCAGGTGCTGGCGCGACACGGAGTGGCATCCACGCACGGCGGATGCGCTTCCAGAACGGCTGGGAAAACGATCGCCGTCATGTCCATGACCGCGTGATGAGAAAACACGGGCAACTTGAGGAGGTACATCATGAAATCGACACTGATCAAGCTGGCGACAATGGGATCGCTTCTATTTCTTTCATCCGGTGCGGCAAACGCCGCGACATTGGGATTTGACACGCTCATCGCGCATCGCGGCGAATCGGTGGATGCACCGGAGAACACGCTTCCCGCCTACCAAACAGCGGTCGGGCGCGGGTTCGGTTTTGAGTGCGATATCTACCTCTCGGCGGACAAGCGTTTGTTCACTTTTCATGACACCAGCTTAACGCGCACAACGGGAGGCGCGAACACGAACAAGTGTACCGACGTAACATGGGACGAGGTCTCAAAAGTAGATGTCGGCAGCTGGGGCAAGTGGAAAGGCTCGAAATTCGCAGGAACACGCCCCGCCCTTCTCGAAGAAGTGCTCGAACTTGCCCGCGACGGACGCTGGATCTATGTCGAAGTCAAATCCCGAACTCCGGACATTGTGCCGTACATCAAGGAGATCTTTGCGAAGCAGACAAAGGCGACGCCCCGCAACACGCTCTTCCTCGCGGGAGGCGCGTGCGGCAGGGCGCTGAAAGAGCAGATGCCCGAGTACAAGGTCCTGGCGTGTGTGAATTGCCGTCACGGCTGGAAGAAAGATTCCAAGCCTATGACAACCCACGAGATCCTTGCGATTTCACGGGAAATGAAGGCGGACGGAGTGGATATCCGCTTCGACAGAGAGGTAACGACATCAGACTTCATCAAGACAATCAAGGATGCGGGGTTTGAGTTGCACGTCTGGACGATTGACAACCTCTCCGATGCGGTAGAGGCGTTTCGTCGCGGAGCGCAGACCGTGACAAGCAACTGTCCGAAAAAACTGCTGGACAACTACAAGGCAGAGGCGAAATGAGCATCACAAGGCGAGAGTTCTTTCACGAAACTTTGGCGGCGTTGGGCTTCCTGTCGCTACCGGGGGGTGTACTTTTCGCTGCACCGCCCGACTGGAAACCGGACAAGGTACCGAATCTCGTTTTTGGCATTCTCAGCGACACCCACCTTCGAACGGCCAACAGGGGGAACGGGCATGGCGCGAACTGGCCGGACAAACACTTAGTCGCCGCGTTGAAATACTTCAAGTCACGGAATGTCGATGCCGTTGCCCACTGTGGCGACATGGCGCATCGTGGTCAGGTGCGAGAACTGGAATTCCACGCCGAAGCATGGCGTAAGGTGTTCGCGGATGGACACGCACCGGTGAAGCTCTTCGTCACGGGCAACCATGACGTCGAGGGTGCGGGATACGGCGATTTTGTCAAGAAACGGTATCCAGATCCAGCGGTGCGAGCCAAACATATCCTCTCCACGAACATGGCGGAGAACTGGGAACGCATCTGGGGCGAGAAATACGAACCCGTGTGGCACAAGGTGGTCAAGGGATATCACTTCTTCGGGCGCAACTGGGACGCCCCTGAATCGGCGGCGGTCGCGAAACTGGGACTGTTTGCGAAAGATACGAACGTCCCTTCGACCGCAACAGACGAGCGGAAACCTGTTCCGTCTCATCCGTTCTTCTATTTCCAGCACACGCGGCCATCCGGTAACGTGCGGAATGGACTTCTGCAACGCGAGGGCGGAGTGGCGTTTTTCGGGCATAACCACTGGAGCATCTCGAACTGGAACATGGCCTATCTCTACAATAACAGACTTCCTGTCATCGAGTGCGCCTCATGCGAACCGAGGGGATGCAGCGCACTTGTGGGAGATGCCTGGATCACCAAAGTTCCAATCGGAGGACGTGAGGCGACAGGGAAAGGACGACAGGGGTATGTTGTACGGATCTATGATGACATGATGGTCATCGAACGTCACGAATTCACCAATGAAGAGTCCAGTCTCGGCGAGGATTGGGTGATGCCACTTGGAAAGTATGATCCTCACCCGTTTTCCAAGGACGAATTGAAGAAAGTCATCGGCGAACCGCAGTTCCGCGCTGGCGCGGAGTTGACGACGGAAATGTTCCAAGCAGAGACGCAGAAGAATACAGAGGAAAATCCGGGTACCCAAACCAATGAAGATTCCTCGTCTTTGTGCCTCCGTGTGAGAATCCCGTATGCGGATGGCAACCAGAAAAGCCGTGTGTATGCGTATGAGATTGTTGTTGCGGGCGAAAGAAAGCAGACATTCCCTACCGTCGAAAACTCCCCACAAGAGAACACACGCCCCGGCAAGTTGCGCAAGGCCGTCTATGCAGCTGGATGCAACATGGGCATCGGACACAAACCGAACGGCGGCATCACGGAATTGATCATACCGAAATCCGAACTCCCGTCAGGAAAGACGCTCACCGTCGCCGTACGCCCGCTCACATCCCTCGGAACATTCGGCAAGGCAATCGCAACCGAGTTCCAAGTGTAAACGAGTCGGATACGCAGAGGGAAATCAACCACGACAAAGCGCGGTCCTCCCGCTGCCCGACAGGACGAGAACCGGCACGAAACCGGCATCCAGGGAGACAGGCTTTGTCCACAAACGCGAATGGTTTCCTATCCAATCGCCTTGCCCGCTAAACCGCCGCAGGTTCCAAGTTCGAAGTTCTGGGGTCAGGACACGCGACGCAAAAAGGTCGAGGTGCTTGCCGATTCGAACATGTCACATGCGCAATGACAGGCAGTTGGCTACCAGCTACTTGTATTCGAGGCGAGAGGCATTGAAAGCTGCGGGGTCTTGGGCGAGGTACGCCTCCGTCATCTTGCGGAAGGATACCTTCTCCGCATCGCCGGGCCAGTCGGGGTGTCCGATCCGCAAGCGGGTTGTGAATTTACCGACATCGGTTCCAAACTGGAGTCGGGCAATGCGTTTCAGCACCGTCTCATCACCAGCCGCCGCCTTCCGTGCCTTGGCAAGATGGGCATCGAGTACGGCGAAATCGAGAGCTTCGAGCAGACGATTCTGCCGCCGTACTCGTTGCGTCCATCCGAGGGTCGGTTCACGGTCGGCGGCGTTCGCGACGGCGCCGGCTTCAGAGGCGCGTTCCACCGCCTCGAAGTAGGCGCGGACTTCCGCCGCCGCCGCACCGAAACCAGTCCGGCAGTAATCGTCGGCGATGGTATCGAAGTCCAGCCGATCGGGATTGAAATGCGCCTTGGTCGTCAGGTAGTACACGAACGGCTTGGTCGCCCAGTCACTGGACATCGTGTCGTAATCGAATCCGAAAATTCCATTCTCCGCGAGCAGGGAAATGTCCGCGAACATCCGCCGCGCGAAGTTGTCCGGCGCATTCACCCCGAATCCCCGGTGCGCATTTGGACGCCACAGCGTCTTGTTCCCGAAGCTCGACCACGCGGCGAGATTCTTTTCCACCTCACCGAAACTCCGCGCGTTGGAGTAGTTTCCGACCACGGAGAGGATGAGAAGGTTCGGATGCGGCGCGGTCTTCACGGGCGGCATCGTATAGGTTGAATAGGCGTAGGTCGAAAGCAGCAGATTCGGCTTGACGGCGGCGATACCCGCCGCGACACGGTTCATGTAGTCGAAGACGCGGTCGGTGAGCGATACGTACGGAATGGACTTGCGTATCGGAAAGAAAACCGTAAACCGGCTTTTCGGCGCATTGACCGGATCCAGCTTGCGGCAGTTTTCACACATGCACGGCGAGGAGGTGCCGCCGTCGGGAAGGCAGAGGGAGATCGCCTTTCGGGAGGGATTCTCGTTCGCCTCCTCGATTTTGCGCCGCACCGTGATTTCCGCCAGTTCCGGATTGGAGAGACAGAAGGTTGGGCGCTCCATACTCACACCGATGCGGAGGACACGCGTTCCGTCGGGTTGCAGCGCGAAGAGATGCGGCTTCTGATCCTTGTACGTGGGATAGTAGTCCCCGTAGTAGTGGCCCCATCCGTACCCGTCCGCCGCACCGGGGCGGTCGGTACTCATGAATTTCATGTCATTGATCCCATGCCAATTCCAGAAATCACGATTGCCCAGATGATCGGGAAACTCCGGCCAACCGTAGAGACGCATCTTACGGATCACGAACGGCGTAGCATCCTCCACGGCGATTTCAGGCAACACGATCTTCTCTCGCCTCGGTATGATCTTGCCGCTCTCCCCCGGCCAAATGTACCGGCATCCCAACGCCTCCAGCACATACGTGGTGGCACGGCTCTTCCCCGTATCCTCGCCGCCAAGATACACCTTGTCCCCCTCCCGCCAAATCTTGAAATACGCTGCGGAACCACGCGCGAATCCATCGGGGCAACGGAGGGTGCGATAGACGAGCGCGGGACCGGTGGCAGGTTCGCCGTCCACGACCTCGAAGCGAACACCCGACATCTTTTCCAAATGCCACGCCAGTTCAACGGCGAGCTTACGCACCTCCTTCCCGGCGGTACCGAGAGCGATCACGGCTTTCACCGAACCGTCCAGCAAGGTCAGGCCGTCCTTCCGCGGAGCCGCCTTCCCGAGCTGCGGCCGCTTGGCGAACCGGTCCGGCAACTTCAATTCGCCGGGCGCTCCAAGTGGAACAACCTCCCACTTTTCACCTTCCGGACGGATTTCGATGTCCTTCGCTTTCGCAAACGCTGCCTGAAACTCTTCGCGCAACGCCTTCAGCTCACGCCCCGCTTCCGTAAGGATGTCATTCCCCTCGTCATCGGCGAAAGAAATCGGCGTTCCCGACTTCTCAAAATTCACCCACGTCCGACCGAGGGAACGGGGAATCAAAATCACTTTTGCGCGAAGCGGATCGGGATGCTTGGGATCCTGCTTCCCGAAAAGCTCGTTCAACGCGCCGATTGTCGCCACAATTACCGTGCCGCCATCCGCCACAAATTTCTCCGCCGCCGCGCGCGCCTCGCCCTCGCGCCAGTTTTTATCTTGCGCCTCGCCCCGCAACTTCTCGCCGAAATAAAGCACCGAGTACTTCCCGTACTCCGACGGCGCAAGCCAGCGGTCGATGAACTCCTCGGAAGCATAACGGCATGGATCCGTCACTTCCCCCTTGATGGCTTTCACATCGGTGTAAAACCCAATCAGCGCGATCGGCTTTCCCGCGAACGCGACACCCGCGCAGCACACGAAAAGAGCAAAAATCGCTCCGTAACGCCAGTTCGAAAACCCGCTCGATTTCATTTTGAATCGGCACATTGCCTATCTCCTTCCGGTATCGTCAAGACACAATGATTCTACCACGTTTCCCACGTGCGCACAAGAAGGATGTCGGGGTGCGGAAATTCAACAAGTGTGAGGGAAATGGGCGTCCGTGGGAGACGCGCTCCGTCGCATCCGCCTGGCTTGTCGAGACCGCCCCCCCTCTATTTGTCTCACGCCAAGTTCGCGAAGTCCGCGAAGTTGTTGGGAATGGAGCCACTTGGCGGTCTTTGCGGACGACACTCCCTTCCGGGCGTCAGCAACCTTCACAAAATTACTCTGTTCCTTTGATCGGTCGCGGTTTTGATCTCTCGCAGAGACACGGAGATTTTTGCCGATTTCCCGCGCCAGGTTCGATTCCCCTGTTGGACAATTGAAAAACCACGGAACAAACGGAATACACGGAACTGAATCGGTTTCTAGGAACGGCGATTCCGTGCGTTCCGTATATTCCGTGGTGAATCATGGCGCGTTGGATTTTTGCGGACTTTCACCATTTGGGTGAATCGCATTTCTGTTATCGCGTGTGCGTTCAGGGTGCGAAAAGCCTCTGTTTTTCGCACTTGCGGCTCTGCGTGAGAACCCAAACGAGGAATCTAGGCTAACATACAGTTTGAACTGACAGGCAGCGATTTCCTCTTCGGGCGGGACAAACCTCCACTCGTCCGCGAAACCCGTAGGCGGCAAGCACGGCACGGTTCTTTTGCCGTGAGCGCGGCACGGAGGTCGGGGGGCATCGGGATAGGATCGTAGAGGTGGCAAGAGACGAATCTGGATAACGTGCCCGCGCATCGAGGATCGCCAGAGCGGTGGCGGGAGGTGGCAGCATTCGACGGGCGACAATCAAGAACCACTGCGACAGCCGACGCTTCGTTCTGTCGCTCGCCGGATGTCGTCACGGTTGTCGTCTGTCGGCTGCCGAATGTCCTCTCCCCCCCCGCCCCAGTCGCGCGCCGTAGATTTCGCAACGATGCGCCCGGCATGCCGGAATCTCCCGCATTCCACGAACTCTCACCCGGTATGACCTTCGTTGTCCGTAGCCTTCCCTTTGAAACAGCATACCCGCGCCGTTTCCGGCGCGGGTTGAAGGCAGCCAGCTTCCTACCGGAGGAACAGGATGGTGCCTGTCGGACGGGAGAGGTAAACGGTCTTGCCGTTTTCGCCGTACTGGAGGCGGACGCCGGGGATGACGTTGCCGTTCGCATCGACCACCGACCAACCGGTGAAGTCCGCAGGACCGCTCAATGTCTCCGCAGCCGTCACGAGAGCGGTCGTTCCGGAGAGGCGCGCGCCGCTCGTCGTCGGAACCGCCTGCACCGTCAGGGTGTCGGGCAGCGTGACCGAACCTGCCGCCGTCACCGCGCTGCACTGCCCCGCCGCAAAGCGGGTACTCAACGTGGCGCCGCTGCCGAGCGCAAGGTCTCCTCCGATCGCCAGCGCACCCACCGCAGTCGCCGTACCGAGCGAAAGGGTACCGCCGGCGGCCACACCGATTGACCCGCCCGCCGATCCGATTCCGCCGAAGGACGCGCCGGAAGCGATTTTCACAGGCCCCGTGGTGGAGGACGAATTGTTCAGCGAGATCGCGCCAGCCTCTATGCTCCACGCGCCGGAAGCTACGCCCGTGCCGGTGAAGGTCCAGGTTCCGGTGCCGGTCTTGCGCAGCTCACCGTTGCCGGAGACAACGCCGGAGAACGCCATGTCCGAATCGACCTGAAGCGTACGGACATTCTCTCCGACCTCCTCGTTACTGAACGCATAGATGTGGAAGCCTTCTACCCGTTTGACCCCCTTCAGCGTGAAGCTGGTTCCAGCGGGGGTGTACCGCAGGGCGATGTAACCGTCCGGCGCGGTGTCCTCGTTGAAGGCGAAGGTCTTGTCGGTCGTGCCGTCGTTGTAGCTCAGGTCGATCGTACGGTTCTGGCCATTCCAGTTCCGGATGTAGAGGCGGAACTCGTAGGTCTTGCCCGCGGTCAGCCTGTCGAGCGTCAGGGTGACGGTGCCCGCATATTGGAACGCGGTGAAGAAACTCCGGATCGCGTTTGAACTGTCCGTCGTGATGTTATTGTGCTGGGACGCCCCCGGACTGTTGTGTTGACTTTCGGGAGCTCCCGTGAACGTACCGCCCCGGTGCTGGTCGTAATACAGCGCGGTAGCATTACTCCCGTTCGAACAGAAGATCGGCACTCCGTTTACCTGTTGGATGGTGGTACTTCCCCAGCCGAGATTGACGAGGTGCGTGTACGTTTTGAATGGAGCAATGCCGCAATCCGCATCCCCCGTGATATTCACGCGGTGCGGCCATTCCGGTTCCGCGAAGGTTCCGTCCGATTGCAGCGCGCCCCACGGTTCGTTGTCGCCGAGTCCGAGGCGGAGTTCGCCGTTGCCGGAGATTCCGTTGATCTGCGCACTACCTTGCAGCTCGACCACGGCGCCGTTCGCGGCCGTCACGCCAGACGGGACGGAAGCGCCGTCCTCCAGCACCAGCTTCCCGTCGTTCACCGCGATCGGCCCCGGCAGCGAGTTGACGCCGCCGAGGATCTGCGTCCCCACGCCGTCGATTGAGACCGAGGCGGATCCGGAGATGCCGCCAGCCAACCGCGCGGTCTCACCGTTCGCGGGCGCGAGGGAGACGGTATCCGTCGCGCCGGAGACGTCTGCGACCAGCTCGTTGGAGAAACCGTATAAGTGGCACTTGTGGCCAGATTGGTGGCTGATCACCCGCACCGTTACAGCCCCTGTCGCATCCGCTACATACCGGCAACCGACCGCCGTGTAGGGACGCCCTTTTCCGTTCTCGTCCGTATCCGGGTTCCAGTCCACGCTCCCGAGCGTCTTGCCGTTGCGCGAGAAAGTGAACGTGAGTTCCCTCGGATTTGTGGCATAGTTGCGGAAGTAGAGGCGCCAGTCGTAGAGCTTGCCCGCCGTCAAACCGGAAAGAGTCACGGAGAAATCCTCGCTACCGTGGATGAACCGATAGACGAGCCGTCCCAGCCCCGTCTCTGCAGTACCGCTGTCATTGCCCCAAGAGGATCCCGGCGCAGTACCGCCCCATGACCAGGTACCGGTATTACCGACGGTCACTCCGTTGATGACCGGAGACTGACTTCCCAGCGGGAAGCAGACGAGGTGGGTGTAGGTCTTCGCCGTCGAGAAACCGCTGTCGGCATCGCCGTTGATACGAGAAACCGTATAGGCGTGGCTGCCGAGTCCCGCCTTACCGCCGCCGAAGAGATTCCGGATCGTTCCGCCGAGAATTTGCACCGCGCTGTCATCGGCGGCATACACCGTATCGAAGGAGGTGGCGCCGTAGAGAGCCAGTTCGCCGCCGCTCGCCGCCACGTCACCGCTGACGTAGCGCGCCACCAGCGTACCGACACCTGTCTTCTGCACCCTGCCGCCGGACTGCCCGGCGACGGAGCCAGTGAAGTTCGTGTTGAATCCGGTCGCCTGACCGACGGAAACCACCGTGTCCGCATCCGGAGCCAACGAACCAGAACCGGAAATCTCGGCGGCACCAGCATTCGGAAGGACCCAGGAAGCAGGCAACAACTTGTACGCGGTCTCGCTCGGCTGCATGACATAAAGCGAGACGTATGCGTTCCCGGAAATCTCGAGAAGTCCCAAATAGAGAGTATGGATTCCCTTCGCCAGATAGCATCCGCCATACATATCGGTGCAGCCGCGCGAAGAAAACACCTTGTTACCGTCGATCATCAAGATGATCTCGTCGTCTACCGGGGCGTGGAACTTGTAGAAGCCGGATTCCGGGATGAGGATGTTGGCCGTGTAGGCCGCGGCCCAGTAGTTCTGCGAACCGGCAAAGGCGGTGGGGAAGGGATTCTCGCGGGTGTCGCCGATCGCGAACGCCGTGGCAAGCGGCATGTAAATCTCACCGTGGTCGGTGAGCGTAGCCAGCATCGCCTGAAAATCGGAAAGAGTAAACACCTGGTTCGTATATCCGGTCTGCGTGGTATTGGTAAAGTACCCGCGGTAGTGTCCCGTCAGTCCGTGCGCGTCGGACGATGATTTCAGCGCCGCGCCGGACGCCAGATACGTCACTCCCGGAAGGGATGCCGCGCCGACGGCCAGCGTACCTCCGTTGACGTAGGTGTTGCCGGCGTAGGAGAGAGAGACGCCGTTCAACGTGAGCGTGGAGTTGTTGCCGGTCTTGACGAGAGAGCCGGAACCGCTGATGCTGCCGCCGTACGTGGAGTTCGCGCCGCCCAGCGTCAAGGTGTCGCCCGCGACGATCTCGGCGGAATCGTCGGTGTTCGCAATCCGGGTGATGGACGCGGGCGTCTCCGTCACCAGTTTCGCGTTCTGGCCCAGCGTGGCGGTCCCGGAGATGGAGACATCCTCTTCGACCTTGAGCGTAGCGCCTGTCACGGTAATGTTTCCGGTCAGGTCGATTCCTTCCGAAAGCGTGGCGGAACCCCGTTCGACAAACAGGTCGCCGGTCACATCGCCGGAGAAGCGGACACTTCCCTCTCCGGTACTCTGCACGGAAATCGGCGTCTCCGCACGGTTCGCCACCGCGCTCTGGATCACATGGTCTCCTACGGAAACGAAGATGGCCGGTTCGGTTCCGCCGAAGCTCAGCGTGCCCCCCGTGAGGGTATAGCTGTTGTTGTTGTAGAACGTCAATGCGTTCAGCGCAAAGGAATCTCCAAGGGTAACGGTGGCAGCCCCCTGCGCGGAGGGGCCGAAATTCGCCGTGACCGTGTCCGCGTTCGGGGCCGTGGTGTGGTCCCAGTTGGCCGCGTCGTTCCAGGCGCCGCCGGAGGCGTGAATCCACGTATAGACAGGGTTGTCATCCGCCGTGGTGATCGTCAACGTGATGGCGCTGCCCGTATCCGCGAACGTGTAGGAGTAGCCTTCGACCTTCGAATCCTCGTCGATGGAAAGCGAGGAGACGTCGCCCGTCCGCGTGGTGTAGCGCAACAGTGTGTAGGTGCCAGACTGGGCAAACAGCTGTCCGTTGACGTCATCCCACAGGGAGATAGCCGTCGGTCCGAGCGCGAGGTTCGCGGCGGTGATACTGTCATAGCCGGACGAACCGAAGCTGACATGCCAGCCGCCGGAGAGCGAGAGGCCGCCGATGGAGACGGCGAGTGGACGGCGGAATCCGACTTCCAGCATCCGGTCGGAGACGAGCGTCAGTCCGGCGGGATAAGAAGCCGCGTTCAGGATGGTACGGACGTTGCCGGAACGGGTGACGGTGGCGGCAGCTACGCCGTCCAGCGTCACGTCGGTCAGCATCACGTTCACCTCTTGGACGTCTCCTGTCGGGCCGCCGAGTGTCAGGTCGTTGCGCTGGAGAACGACAGTTGCCATCTGGTAGATGCCGTTGGTGACGGCATGGATCACGACCTCCGCCGGATAGGGCGTGGCGATGTAGTCGCGCGTGGTACAGGCGTGCGCGAGAAAGCTGCCGACGCCGACAACCGCACCCTGCGGCGTAAGCGGGTCGCCCAGCGTCAACGGAACGCGGGTGTCATGTCCAAGCGAACCGTCGCGGTTGGACGGGAATACCGTGCCGGTATAGATATTGGCAGAGCCGGAACCGTAGCTGAAATCATCCGTGCGGAAACGGATGAAACCGTCGCGCACGGTGATACTTCCGTAGATGGAACCGAAGGCACCGTTGAAAGAGGAATTGGTGGCGACAACCGTACCGGCTTCCTGAACCTGGAAGACGCCGGGACCGATCTTGAGCAGACTGGTGCGGGAGAACGGATCACGCCAAGTCGCCTGTGTGAGGCTTTTGCACTCCAGCGTGTCCCCTTCCCCGACATCTACCAAAAGGAAGGGGCTGTAGCAGTTGAACACGCCGGTGAACTGCATCGTGTGGCCGCCGCCGCGCATCCCGACAATCGGCGTCCCGGAGCCGAATACGTCAACGAAGCGGTCGGTCGTCTTGTCTTCGCTGAGGTTGAAATAGACGGCAGCCGTGCCGTTCGTCGGAGCCTTCAGGATGTAATTCAGAAACGTACTGGGAGGATTCCGCAATTCCACCTCGCCCTCGTTCACGTGAAGCCGCGCGACGTTCGTCACGCTGCCGCCCAACGTCAGCCTGCCGCGGCCCGACTTCTCCAGGCGCGCGCCTTCGCCCAACGCCACATCCAGATTCCCGGCAAGCGTCAGGTCGCCTTCCGTATTCACAAAAAGGTTGGAATTCACCGACAGAGGACTGGAAATCGTCAGCGCCCCCGGCGTGTCCAGATAAAGATACGACAGGTATCCGCCGTCGCGGCGACTGGAGAGCTCATTTCCGGAGAGTGTCGCCGACGCGCCGGAGGCGATCCCGTTGAAATACAGGCCGTTGAAAAGGAACGCACCCGCCAGATCGTTCTGCCACGCCAAGCCACCGCCGGACGGGAAAACGAGGGAGAAGTTCGAGCTGCCTCCGGATGCAAGAGCGGTTCCGTCCGACCAAAGGGCGGGCGAAGACCAGTCGCCGGAGACGGCGTTGGCGACCTTTGCGGCGCCGCCCTGCGCCAACGTTCCCGCGCCGGAGACCGTCGCGGCGGCAATATCCAGCGTCTGCACATTTGCCGTGCCGCTGAACGAGTTGATTACCGAAGCGCCGGAAACTGCGGTCAGAGAAGCACCCGGTCCGGTCAGGGTACGGCAGACACCGAAATCAGATGCGGGGGGGGGTGTCAGACGAATGTTGTCCACAAAGGTGGCGCGATCCGCCCACCAGCCTTCGCCGGTCAACCGGATCTCATGCGTACCCGCGGGCATCCAGACCAGACCGGTGGAGAAATCGACCCAGTGGGCCTGCAGACGGTTCGCCAGAACGGAAGCGATGATCACATCGTCCACCGAGATACAGAAACTGTGGTCCTCATAGTTGACTCCGCGTTTGAAAAAGGTGAAGGAGAGATCGTACCATCCCGCTTCGGAAACGGAAACCTCCTGCATAATCGAGCCGAAACGCTGGAGGATACAGAGCTGGCTGCCGTCCGGAATACCCGTCCCGACGATAGAATCAGCACCGCACCAGGTTTTCACGCCCGCGCTATTGGCCAGCACGACCAAGTCGGAAACCTTCCACGGGGCGACGGCGGTATTCTCCTTGTCCACGATTCCGGTTCCCGCCGTCTGTCCGTTCATATAGACGTAACTGCCGCTGGCCGTCGTCTCCTCGAAGGAACCGTTCAGAAGCAGGTTACCCGCCGAAGGCGAGTCGCCCAACAGTTCCACCTCCGCGCCGGAAGCCGCCGACACGCGCAGGTTCTCGCAACGCGATCCGGCAAGCAACAGCTTGCCGGCAGCAACGGAAACCGTGCCTTTCGCACACGAGATCGCCACTGCGCCCGGCCCCAGTTTCGTAAAGGAGTCGTCGCCGACCAACGCCGCGACGATCGAGTTCGTCGTTCCGGCGGTCGCGGCGGTCACCGCGCCGGAGAGCAGGATGCGCCCGGAGCCGACCAGCGTAGCCCCGTTCCCTGAGAAGGAGATCGAGGCCGGCTTCACGGTACCTTTGACCTCGACAAACATATCACCGGGAAAGACGGCATCCGCCCCGTCACTCCAGGAGACGGCGTTGTTCCCCGCGTCCAGCCAGTTCGCGGCAGAGGCATCCCACACCGCGCCGCGCGCGCCGTTCCAGGTCAAGACATCCGCCGACGCGCCAAACGGCAACGCCAGACAACACACAGACAATCCAACAAATACAGAAGCGGATACACGTTTCATTTGTTTCACTCCATGCTACAAACCGTCTCGGACGAGGCACAACCAAGAAATATGGAAAGCCCCATACGAAAATACGAAGTTATTTTAGCAAATAGATGAGACCATAGCAAGACGGAAAAATCGCTGTGCAGATGTAGAGCGCATCTGTGTTTTTCGCCGGGATCCAGGAAGGTATCTGTGATACTGAAACGCGGAGATTCAACCTCACGCAAAGTCCGCCACGTTCGCGAAGGGGGAAGACCCCCAGCTTCCCTCGCTTGGGGTCTCACGCAGAGCCGCCGCGGGCGCAGAGTACGCGGAGATCAGACCGGGAACAGAGTTTTTTCAAATAAAGAAGCGGGATTGTCGAGCCGAACGGAAGGAGATGATCTTCACCCAACAGATGAATCGAACCTCGTTCGGAAAACCGCCGGAAATCAACAAAATCTCCGCGACCCCGCGAGAGATCAAAACCACAGACAGATGAAATGAACAAGAGGAATAACCGGCAACTTCGCGGACTTGGCGAACTTGGCGTGAGACCAGGACACGAAATTTTCCGGGTTTGGGCACCACAGGCATTTGTTGAATTACACAGATGCGCCCACAGATGCGGGGGGCATCCGCGAATCATGCACGCATCCCGAAATCGCTCCCTAACGCGCCGTGCGGCGGCTTACGGATAAGCCGCCCTACCGGTCCAACGCCAGCATCAACTCAGTCCGGCACAACCAGGAGTGTTCGTCTCGCGGGAGCGGGGCATCTCGCGACCGTTTGCGTAGCGACGGCGCCCCCGCCGTCGAACCGGGTACGCATTTCGGTCGGGCGGAAGATTGTCTTCCCAACACTTCCCTGCGTCGGCGGATTGGGGACAATCCGCCCTATCACTTCGCACACGCTTACCCATCCCAAAGTTCTCAGCTAGCGCGTTGCGCTCATGCGCCGGGCGAAACAGGGAGCATGACCGTGAACTTCGTCCCCTTCCCTTCCTCGCTCACCAACCGGATTGTACCGTGATGGGCGGCGACGGTCACCTGTACGATGTTCAACCCCAGTCCCAACCCCTTCTCGGACTCGGACGCTTTCTTGCCGCGGAAGAGACGTTGCCAGATCAGCCCGCGCTCTTCTTCGGGAATACCGATTCCCGTGTCCGCCACACACACGACCACGTTGCCATTTTCCTGGCGGAGCGAGAGGGATACCTCGCCCCGTCTCGGCGTGTATTTGACCGCGTTGTCCAGCAGGTTCGCAAAGACGCGCATCAACCGCTGGCGGTCTCCCATCCCCGTCACCGGGACGTCGGGGAAATCCGTCAGCAGCCGAATCTCTTTCTCCTCGGCGATCAGCGAATACATATCCGCCAAACCGGAGAGCAATTCGCAGTAGTCGATCGATTCCAAGCTGAGCTGGGAGAAACCAATCTCCATCTCACGCGTGTCCATCAGGTTTTGGAGTTGCATCTTGGCGCGGTCGCAGTCCTCAATCACATCCGCAAGCGTATCCGCCAACCCCTTCGGCAGATCCCCGCGCGTAATCGCCAGTTCGCACCCGCCGCGAATCCTCGTCAGCGGCGTACGGAAATCGTGCGCCACGTTATCCATCGTCAGCCGCATGGCGCGGATCAGGTTGGCGTACTTCTCCGTCATCACGTTGAACAAATGCCCCAGCGTATCCAGCTCGTGAATCATGCTGTTCACGGGCGGGGCCCCTGTCTCGAACGCGCCCGTGTCGATGATCCGCGACATCTCGTCGGTCATCTTGCGAATCGGGCGCACGGTGATCACCAGCAGGACAATCGCGGCGATCACGGAGAACAAAGTGGAGAGAATCGCGAAGATCAACAGCAGCTTGCGCAGCATCGTCCGCTGGTCAACCTCCAAGAACGAACCTTTCCCGACCTGAAGCGCACGCCCATCTTTCAGGCGCGTCGTCTGGATCTGCACATACCGTTCATACTGCTCGATGTAAAATTCGCGGAATCCTTCTTCGGGCAGACTTCCCGCCTTGCCGGACCAGCGCGGCAACTGGATCGGTTTCGGCCAACTCGCCGTGTACTCCACCTCGCCCTTCGCGTTGATCACGCGCACGATGAAGATCGTAGAGGGCGGATAGTGCTTGAGCGTCACGGCCTCCGCAAGCAGCGCCCCGCTCTGGTTCTCCTCCATCATCTGCACCAGATCCTTGCTCTCCGCCAACACATCCTGCCGATCCAGCCCACGAACGGATTTGGAAATGCCGCGCGCGGAAATCAGGTAAATGGTAATCGAGCAAAGCGCGTAAACCAGCAGATACCCCAACGTCAGGTAAAAGACGAAGGAACGGGAAAATTTAGTGATCCGCCCGGAAGACATAGCCCACCCCCCGCATCGTCTGAATCAGCTTGTCGGCAAATCCGGTATCGATCTTCGCCCGGAGCTTGCAGACGAGGACATCGACGATATTCGTCTGCGGATCCACACCACAGCCCCAGATCGTCTCCAAAATCAGCGCCTTCGTCTGCGGGTAGCCCGCATTCCGCATTAACAACTCCAGCAACTTGAACTCGCGTGGTTGCAATTCGATTTTCTTCCCTTCCCGTACACAGGTACGCCCGAGCAGATCCAGCGTCACGCCAGCGAGGGAAAGTGAGGTCTTGTTCGCCTCTTCCGTGTGAAGCTGCCGCCGCGTGATCGCACGAATACGCGCCTGCAGCTCGGGGAGTGCGAACGGCTTGACCAGATAATCGTCCGCGCCTGTTTCCAATCCCGCGACCCGGTCATCCAACTTCCCCATCGCGCTCAGGATCAGCACGGGGGTCTTGTCGCCACGCTGCCGCATCTGTCGCAGAATCTCCATCCCGCCGACCTCCGGCAACATCCGGTCCAGCACCACGGCATCGTACTGGTTCGCCCCCCACAACGCCAAACCTTCCGAACCCGTCGTCGCGCAATCGACCGTATGCCCCTCCTGCGAAAGTCCCTTGCTGACAACCTCGCAAATCTTTCCGTCATCCTCTATCACCAGTATGCGCATCTCCTGCCCTCTCAACAAAAGCCGTTCCTATTATCTGCTAATTCTCCAGCCCTGACAAGAAACAATATCGGAAAAGCGCACGGGAATGCACAGGAGTGCAAGTTTAAATTCACACGATGAGAGGGACGCGCCTATCCGTTCTGAGTTCTGCGCGAGCTCTTCGGGGAAGCGGGAACAATTAAATCGCTGCGCTTTGAAATGGTTAAATGGTTAAATTGACAAGCCACCGAATAGCGACAGGAGTGCCGCTTCACGGAGGTGTAATTGTCTCACACGGAAAACGGGTCGCGCCCCGTCGCGACCGCGTAGGCAGGGCGGATATTGCTTTCGCTACGGGGAGTCTCGATTTTCGGAGATAGGGTGGCGCGAAGAATGTGGTCGCGCTTCAGCGCGACCGCGTAGGCAGGGCGGGAAGGATTGGGAAACAACACAGACAACATAGAGAACAACCTTGAATTGGAACGGTTCGCAACCGCGAGCCGAATCAACACCGTCGCGCGGTTGCGCGACGACCGCCAGCAAGTTGTCTATCCGTTGTCCAAGTTGTTTCCAAGATAACATGTCTATAAGTTTCAAGTTGGAAGTTCTGCGCGAGATGCTCACGAAAGCGACAAGTGTCGCTTCCCCGAAAACCGACGGCGAGGGCACTGTCGCTACGCAGCGGACGCGAAACGCCTTTCTTTCGTGGTCGCGCGAAGTATCCCCGCTGGCAAATTCCGTGTATTCCGTGTGTTCCGTGGTTATTTCAAAGTGTCCAACAGAGGAATTTGGCTTCATTATTCACAAATCACCAATGTTCACAACTGGCAACAATGTCACAAATCACAATGCAATTCAATTTGTAGTTGTGGCAATAACGACAGTTTTGCCAATTGTGAACAATCGGAGAAGTTATCCTCATTTTTATTCCCGCGCGAAAAGCGGGCAAGGGGCTTACCCGGCTTAACGCGCCCAGGGCCTGCCGAGGCAACACGGAGATTTCACGGGGACAAGGAGTTTGATGAAGCATTTACGAGAACACACCTTCCATACCAGCTCCGTGTCACCGCGGCTCCTCCCGATCTCCGTGTTTAGCGCCGCAGGCAGATATACCACTACCGCTGACCGATTACCCCCGACGATTTTGCGGGGTGGACGGCGGGGAAAAGTTTCGGTATAATAGGGCTTTCTTCAGTTTGGAAAGGAGTTTCCTATGCGGATTTTGGTAACGGGTGGAGCAGGCTACATCGGCAGTCATACATGCGTGGAGTTGCTGAATGCCGGTTATGAGATTGTCGTGGTTGACAACCTGAGCAACAGCTCGGCGGAGAGCTTGCGGCGTGTGCAGGAGATTACGGGCAAATCGTTTCCTTTCCGGGAAGTGAATATCTTGGACAAGGCGGCGATGAATCGCGTGTTCGAGGAAGACGGGCCGTTTGACGCGGTGATTCATTTCGCCGCCTTCAAGGCCGTCGGCGAGTCCGTCGAACATCCCCTCAAATATTACTGGAACAACATCACCGGAACGATTTCCCTGTGCGAGGTGATGGACGCGCACAACTGCAAGAACATCGTATTCAGTTCTTCCGCCACGGTTTACGGCCAGCCGAAGTCGGTCCCCATCCGCGAGGATTTTCCGACGCCGAGCGCAACGAATCCGTACGGTTGGACGAAACTGATGATGGAGCAGATTTTCCGTGATGTCTATCACGCGGACAACTCTTGGAACATCATCCTGCTCCGCTATTTCAACCCGATCGGGGCTCATGAATCCGGAAGGATTGGGGAAGATCCCGCCGGGATTCCGAACAACCTTGTGCCGTATGTCGCGCAGGTAGCGGTCGGCAAGCTGAAGGAGCTCTCGGTCTTCGGGAACGATTACAACACGCGCGACGGAACCGGTGTCCGCGACTACATCCACGTGGTCGATCTCGCAAATGGACACGTCAAGGCGATTGAGAAACTTTCCGAAAAGTGCGGGCTGGAGATTTACAATCTGGGCACAGGGCGCGGCACAAGCGTGCTGGAACTCGTACGCGCCTTCGAGAAGGCTTCGGGGAAACCTGTCCCCTACGTCATCAAACCGCGCCGTCCCGGCGACATCGACGAGTGCTGGGCAGATCCCGCCAAAGCCGAACGCGAGCTTGGCTGGAAGGCGACGCGCGGGATAGAGAAGATGTGCGAGGACACCTGGCGGTGGCAATCGCAGAACCCGAACGGGTATCGCGGGTAACGAAGAAGGCGGAATAAACACGGTGACGCCCCGTAGCGTTCCAATGGTATGAGTGAATGGTCTGACATCATCGATGCGGTTTCCGCACACGTGACACTCCTCAAGGAATTGGGCGAGAAGTCCATCCCCTTGCGCCCCGACACCCTGGCCGGATTCGACGAGCCGACGGTTACGGATGCGGGTGGTTCGTCCGCGCCTTCGTCCTCCCCCGCCACGGCAAATGCGGCGGCTACGCAAGCCACACCGGCCGCCTCCCCTGCGCCGGTGATAGGCGGCAAGGTCGAACCGAAGGTCGATCCAAACGCAACGCGCGAGCAAAACCTCGCTTCGCTCGCGCAACAGATCGACGCTTGCGCCTGTTGCGTCTTGCGGGAGAACCGCACGAAGTCCGTTCCGGGACAGGGTAATCCAAACTCGCCAGACGTGCTGTTTATCGGAGAGGCGCCCGGCGCCGATGAAGACCAGCAGGGACTGGCATTCGTCGGCAGGGCAGGACAATTCCTTACCAAGATGATTGAGGCGATGGGGTATCGCCGGGAAGATGTGTTCATCGCCAACATCTGCAAGTGCCGTCCGCCCGGAAACCGCACGCCGATGCCCAACGAGATGATGACCTGCTTCCCGTTCCTGCGGGAGCAGATCAAGATCATCCAGCCGAAGACGATCGTCCTGCTGGGAAACGTCGCGGCGAAGGCCTTGCTCGATACGCAGACGGGCATCACGCGGTTGCAGGGACAGTGGACATCCTACGAGGGAATTCCCGTCATGCCTACCTACCATCCCTCGTATGTAATCCGCTTCGCAGAAGGAACGGACGACTCGTATCAAGTGAAACGGAAAGTCTGGCATGCGCTTTTGGCGGTTCTCGAACGACTCGGAAAGAAGCCGCCGGCCCGCAAGAAACAGGAAGGAAAATAACAGATGCTTACGAAACAGGATGTGCTCAGCACGATCCGCATGGTGCGGGAAGAGAATTTGGATGTCCGCGCAGTCACGCTCGGAATCAATCTGAACGTCTGCTCGAATCCGGATCCGGACGTGCTGGTCAAACAGGTCTATCAGCGCGTCGTCGAAAAAGCGAAAAACCTCGTGCGTTTCTGCAACGAGGTCAGCGACAAGTACGGTCTGCCGATCGTCAACAAGCGAATCGCAGTCTCTCCCGTGAGCTTTCTGCTGGACGGCCATTCGGTCGATACCGCCGTGCGCGTTTGCCAAGCTCTCGACAAGGCCGCCGACACGGTTGAGATCGACATCCTCGGGGGATTCTCGGCGCTGGTGCAGAAAGGCATCACGCCCGGCGACCGCGTGTTGATCGAGTCGCTACCCCGCGCCCTGCACGAGACAAGCCGCGTCTGCGCGTCATTCAACGTGGGGACGACCAAGGCTGGCATCAACGTCGATGCCGTCGTGTTGCTTGCGCAGAAGATCGTGGAGACATCGCAGGCGACGAACGATCAGCACGGATTCGGATGCGCCAAGATCGTGGTCTTCGCGAACCAGCCGGAGGATAACCCGTTCATGGCGGGCGCGATGCTCGGCCCGGGCGAACCGGAGTGCGAAATCAACGTCGGCGTCAGCGGACCGGGCGTGGTGAAACGCGCCATCGAACGATTGACGAGACTGGAACCGGAAGCACGGCTGGATGAAATCGCCGAAGAGGTAAAGCACACCGCCTTCCGCGTGACCCGGACTGGCGAACTGATCGGGCGCGAAGTGGCGCAACGACTCGGCATTCCTTTCGGCGTGGTCGATCTCTCGCTCGCGCCGACACCCAAAGTCGGCGACTCCGTGGGCGAGATCTACCAGGCGATGGGAATCCAGAAGATCGGCGCCCCCGGCACGACGGCGGCGGTGATGTTGCTCAACGACGCGGTGAAGAAGGGTGGCTGTTTCGCCTCCTCGTCCGTAGGCGGGCTCTCCGGCGCATTCATCCCCGTGATGGAAGACCAGGCGCTTTCACGCGCGGTGGCGGACGGTACGCTCTCGCTCGAAAAACTGGAGGCGATGACGGCGGTCTGTTCGGTGGGGTTGGACATGATCCTCCTGCCTGGCGACACCTCGCCGGAAACCGTGGCCGGCATCATTCTCGACGAGGCCGCCATCGGAATCACCTCGCGGAAAACCACCGGCGTGCGCGTGATTCCCGTTCCGAATTCGAAACGGGGCGACCACTTCGATTTCGGCGGGCTCTTCGGGAGCGGTCACGTGACAGCCCCGCTTTCGCCAGATGGTGCCGAAATCTTTGTTCGTCGCGGCGGACACATTCCCGCACCGCTCCATTCCATGCTGAACTAACTCGGAGGAAGCCATGATTGCATTTCTGAAAGGAACCGTGGAAGATAAAACGCCCGCCGCTGTCTATCTCGATGTCGGCGGTGTCGGATACGAGGTCTTCATCTCGCTGAACACCTACGACTTTCTGCCCGCCAAGGGGGAAAGTTGTAAACTGCTTACCTACCACCTGGTGCGCGAGGACGTGCAGATGCTCTTCGGTTTCGCCCAACCGCAAGAGAAGGATATGTTCGAGCAGTTGATCACGGTAAACGGCGTGGGGCCGCGTTTGGCGCTGAGTATCCTGAGCGGCATGACAGTTGCCGACCTCGGCATGGCGATCTCGGATGGGAACGCGAAACGCATCTCCTCCATCAAGGGGATCGGCAAAAAGACCGCCGAGAAGATTGTGGTGGAGCTGCGTGACAGGATCAATCCCGTGGCGGCGCTCGCCGCCGTCGCGGCCGAAGGGAAAGATCGCCACGCGGCCATCGCCCGCGACACCATCCTCGCGTTACAGTCCCTCGGCTTCCCCGAAGAGGTCGGACGCAAGATGGTGCAGTCCGCGTTGGCGGCATCTCCCGATATCAACAACACGCAAGAGTTGTTGCGGAAAGCACTCAACAGCAAGTGAGGGTTCAGGAAGCTACGAGCTTCCGGTTAACAGTTCAAACGAATCAGGAGGAGAGGAGAGTATGGCTACGATTACGGATTTCAACGGCGACGATTTTCAAGCGGCGATTGCTTCGGGAACCGTACTGGTGGACTTTTGGGCGCCGTGGTGCGGCCCCTGTAAAATGCAAGGTGGCATTCTGGAGACCCATGTCGCGCCAAAAGCGGGCGACGACGTGACGATTCTCAAGGTCAATGTGGACGAGAACCAAGAACTGGCGGCGGAGTTCGGCATCCAATCCATCCCCGCGTTGCTCGTCTTCAAAAACGGAGAACAGGTCGCAGAATTTCAGGGCGTGACCCGTCCCGACGATCTGCTCGACGTCCTCGCCTAACCGGAACCGATACCTTTTCGGGGAAAGTCAAGCCACGGAACACCCGGAATTCGGTTCGATAACGGGTAGGTTGCAGGATGCCATCCGGCCACCTCGTCAGTAAGTTGGCAGGTTACGCGTATTAAGCCACTTCAGCGTTGAGCATTGCGGACGCGACGCAGCGCGTCCCTCCCTCCGTAGCTCCGCGCCTCCGTGTGAGGTTAAAGACACGCGACACGCCGCTAATCAGCTGGCGCGAAACGCCCCGGGCGGCGGACAAACCACCTAACCACCCAGCCACCTAACCACCCAACCACCCAACCGCGAATTCGGAACAGAGGAATCGATGATGAAGAAACTACTCGTCTCGGTAGTCGTGTTCGCATTTTTCAACGCTTGCGCGCTGGACGCTGCCCGCATCGACAAAATTGCTACCTGGCTTCCGGAGAAACCTGCCGCCACTGGTGTACGTATCGGTGATCGCGCCGCATGGGACCGGCTCGCCGCGTTGCCATCTGCCGCCGTACATATCAAGGACGCGGAGAAGGCACTAGCAGAGCCGATTCCTGACGTACCGGATGAACTCTATCTTGAATTTTCGCGTAACGGAAACCGTACAAATTACCAGAAACCTTACTTTATGCGTGTCGAAACTCTCTCCAACCTGTTGCTCGGCGAGTGTCTGGAGAACAAGGGGCGATTCCTGCCGGGAATCATCGCGCGTGTAAAGGCTATCGCAGCCGAACGCAGCTGGACGATACCCGCGCACGACGGCGGGCTCACGTGTTTCAACGGTACGCCGCACATCGATCTCGGCAGCAGCCGCCGCACCATCACGTTCGCGTTCGTTTACGATTGGCTGCGCGACGTACTGCCGCAGGACGTGAAGGACCTCATCATGACCGAATGCGACCGGCGCACCTTCCAGCCGTACCTCGCCACCTGCCGCAAGAAGCTAGATCGAATGTCGCCTGTCGCACGCCGCCATCGATGGTACGAGGGTAGAAACAACTGGAACTCGGTCTGCAACTCCTGCGTCGTGCGTGCGGCGCTGGCGATGATCGACGACCGCCGTCTGCGTGCCGAGTTCGTCGCGTCTGCCGAACACACCGTGCCGTTCGCCATGAAGGGCTACACCGATGACGGGTACTGTTCCGAGGGTATGGGTTACTGGAACTACGGTTACGGACACCACCTCTCGCTCGGTCTCGCCGTGCGTGCGGCTACGGGCGGAAAAGTCAACCTCTTTTCCGCCCCCAAGAACCGTGCCGTCATGCTCTATCCCTACGGCTACCAGCTGACAGACTGGAAGTCGCCGCACTTCGCAGACGGTGGCGGCAACCCGAACGCGCCCCTGCTCGCCCTCCAGCGTCAGGTTTTTCCGGACATCGTCTGCCGCCGCGCGGCCACGCAGGATCTTCTCGCGGGCGGCCTGACTGTGATCAGTCTGCGCGCGTTCGGGCAGGACCCCGGTCCCGAGTACACCGGCGGATTCGACACGTTACCGATCCGTACTTGGTTTCCGGACGCGCAGGTGCTCATCTCGCGTGTTATCCAGCCCCGACATAAAGGCGCGTTGCGCCTCAGCATCGCCATCAAGGGCGGACACAACGCCGAACTGCACAACCACAATGATGTCGGCTCCTACGCGATCATGCTCGATGGCGCGGACATGGGCGGCGATCCCGGCGGCGAGGTGTACACGCGCCGAACCTTCTCGAAGGATCGTTACGTCTCGAAGGTGCTCAACTCATACGGACATCCCGTACCCGTGGTGGGCGGCCAGCTCCAGAAGGGCGGGCGAGCTGCAGCCGCCAAGGTACTGCGCACCGCGTTTTCGGACGAGAAAGACGTCATCGAACTCGACTGTACGGCGGCCTACGACGTGCCGGCGTTGAAGTCGCTCGTGCGCACGATGATCTTCGACCGCGTGAACTATGCCGTCACGATCACGGACCGCGCCGCATTCTCAGAGCTGACGGCGTTTGAGGTGCCGGTGATCACGTACCGAACATGGGAGGCGAATGACAACTTCTCTGAATTCACATTCCACAAATCGCCGACAACCCACCGCTGCCTGAAAATGGCCGTGCAGCCCTCCGCGCCCCTCGCGTTCAAGGACGAAAAGATCGAGAACCCCGGCAAGGCCGACGTGACACGCCTCGCCTTTGCCTTCGAGCAGCCAGTCACCAACGCCACCTTCACCCTCGTGTACAGTACACACTAACAAAATGCTTACCCCTCCCTATCTCTGCGTACTCTGCCCACAGTTATTTTTCGACACCGTCCAGCCCGCTTTCGCCGCTTGCGTGGCGATGAGAATTTTTGGTAGAATTGCCGCGTATTCGCCAATGGCGTAATGTGCGCATAGGTGGCGGGAGACAACGGTCATGGAAAAGGTAGCGACAGACATTTACACGTTCTCGCAACTGCGGAATGAAGGGTTCACGTATGTCGATAAGACGGACTCCCTTTTCGCGATGGCGTCTGGCGAGATTGGAAAGCAGTTCTTCATTGCCCGTCCTCGTCGCTTTGGAAAGTCACTGGCCATCTCGTCGGGCAGGATCCCGGCAAGTCCTCCGGCTTCGCGGCCAAGGCTGGCGAGGCCCTCTGCGCGCACGACGTGCCTGCATTCCTGAAGGCGCTCAGGGCGTTCTTCACGGACATCCCGTACGACCTGACCGACCGGCAGAACGAGCAGATGTGGCAGACGATCTGCTACGTCGTGCTGCGCTCCATCGGCGTCAACGTGAACGGCGAGGTGAGGACGCACGACGGCCGCATGGACATGGTGGTGGACCTCCCCGGCGACATCTACATCATCGAGTTCAAGCTCGAC
>JAFSTA010000153.1 GCA_017450695.1 Kiritimatiellia bacterium
CCCGCCCAGTACCCGTTTCCGTCGCGGGTCGGCTCCACGTCGAAGAGGTTGCGGCCGGCGGGCTGTTTGAAGTTCTGCAGGATGATCCCATCGCCCTCTCCCTCCGGCAGACGCCCACGCGTGAATCCGTGTTCCTGCGCGAGTAACAGTTCGCCGTCGCCCATCCGTGTCAACGTCCGCCCGTAGAAGATTCCCCGGAAAGCGTGGGTGGAAACGAGCTGGCGGTCTTTCGAGAAACGCAGCACAAGGATTGCCTTGCCTTTCAGTTCGCCCGCGCGTGGATTCACCGACGCGACGAACCCGCCGTCCGGCAGGTCGCAGATCGCCGTCACCTCGTCCAACGCGGGATGGCGGAAGGTATCGACGACTTTCCGCTGATCCAAATCCACGACCATGAATCCCTTGCGGCAGACGATCCGGTACTTTCCGTCCGCCACGCGCTTCAAATCCCACACGGGTTTCTCCACCGCGATGGAGAAACACTTTGTCCTGTCCGCCGAGTCGTAGTAATGCACTTTCGCCCGCGACTCGTCGGCCAGCACCAGCCGACGGTGAGGCGCGTCCTGTTCCGCTGCCGAGACGGCGCAGACTAGGAAAAACGCGCTCAACAAGATTCGCCTTTTCATCTCCGACTCTCCTTAGAAATTCACAGCCAGACCGACTCCGCCGACGGTGATGTCGCGCTTCGACTCCGGCGCGTTCGACGCCTTGAGCGAGTCACGCGCGTCGTCGGAAACGATGTCGAACTGCCAGACGAAGGTATAGACGCTCAAGAACTCCGTCAGCTTCCAGTCGAGCCGTGCCATCAGGTTCAACGCCTGCAGCCCGCCGTGGTAGTTCGACTGCGGATTCGAGGGCTTCGGACCGTACTGCAACGCGAAATGACGCGCGTCGCCGAAGTCGCCGAAGAAATCGAGCGTGAACGACACGGTGTCCGTCAAACCGAAGGTGCGCTTGACACCGACATCCCAGTAGTTCCAGTCCGTCGGCTGGCAGCAATGGCGAAGCAGGTAGTAGGGCGTGACGTAAGGCGTCTTCAGAGACTGGGCCGCGTGCCACTCGCAGAACGTGTTCGCGTGCGGTTTGTAGCCGGGCAGTGTCACCCATTGCCGCGCCACGCGGTTCTCCAGCGACCACTCCTCAGCCAGTTCCAGATCATAGACGTAATGGATGTTGTAATCGACTTCGTTGTAGGCGTTCCGACGCCGGGCGCCTTGTCCCTGGCTGGAAAGCGAACTCACGCTCCAGGCGTGGCCGCCGAAATGCCCGAACTCGTCGAGCAGAATCTCGCCGTTGATGAACTGCGCCGAAAAGGGACGCTTATCGACGACCATGCCGCGCGCGAGGTACGAGGACTCGATATCCGCGAACGCGCTCAAGCTCACGTGATTCTTCACCCGCTGCAACAGATTCGTCTCCGCGCCCTCTTGACCGAACGCGCCACAAGCCGCCGCGACGAGAATCCCGGCTGAAATCAAAATCCGATTCATGCTAACTTTCCTCTCTGAACACGAACTAGTATATACGAAATTTTCAAGTTTGTGTAACTTGTACGGACAACTTTTTCCACCCCGTCCCCTCCACCCCATGAGGCGCCCCGAGCTGATAGCTGGTAAGTGGTGGCTGGTAGCTGGTAGGTGGCGGCTGGTCGCCCGCGCTCGCGCGAGAATGTAAATGAGGGGAACTGTATGATTGTCCACAAATCGCAACTGTCCATTTGTATTTGTGGCATGGGTGGCATTTTTGAACATTTCGGATTTGTGAACAATGAACCTAGATTCCTCGCTTGGGTTCTCACGCAGAGCCGCTGAGGCCGCAGAGTACGCTGAGAAAGTACGGAATCGTCATTCCACAGAACTGATGATTTTCCGTGTATTCCGTGTGTTCCGTGGTTTTTTCAAATGATCCAACAGAGAAATTTCGGTTTAACTCTGCCACCTAACCTTGACTTTATTGGTAAACCCGCCGCTTTCCTGTTGGAGCGGGGGATGTCGTTACCACGGTCGAGTCGCGGATGACCAACGGCGCGGAAAGGAAGACCTCGCGCGGGGGGAGCGCCGGGTTTCCGATTCGCTGAAGGAGCATGTCGAAGGCGGTTTGCGCGATTTCCTCGCAGGGTTGGTGCGTGGTCGTCAGCTGAGGCGTGACCAGTTTCGCGAAGTTCACGTCATCGAATCCGGCCACGAGAAGATCTTCCGGCACTTTCTTGCCGAGTTGCGCCAACGTTTGAATCAGGATCGCCGCTTGCCGATCATTGTAGCAGGCGATGGCGTCGGGCTTGTTCTTCTTCAGGAAGTTGCCGATTGTTTTCCGGTCGTCTGGTTCTGACAGCAGTTGTTTCCCCGCCAGAGGAAGTCCCTCGCATCCCGTCTTCAACCCCAGCCAGCGATTGGAAACGCAAGGGGCGCGGTCTCCCTGCATCAGGTAGCAGATGCGCTTTGCACCGACATCCCGCAGATGATTCGCCATGCTGCGTCCCGCATCGAAGTGGTTGATGCCGACCAGATCGTAGTGACTGCGGTTGGGAGAAGGGAGGATATCGCTGTCCAATAGCACGGCCGGGGTATGGGCGGCGTCAAACATCGCCATGATTTTCCGGTTGATGGCTTCGGCATCCTTCAACAGCTCCAAGGGTTGAATCAAGACACCGTCGATTCCTTGCCGGATGTAGTCACGGACGAGCCGGAGAACCTGCTCCGCCCGTTTTTTCGGCGTGGGGAACGCGATGTCGCCGAGAAGAAGCGTATATCCCTTCTGCTGGCAGAGATGGGAAATCGTCCGGGAGATTGGCGCGAAGATTTCGCAGTACGAGCTGCCGTGGATAATCAGCCCGATCCGGCCGGTGTGCCTCGCGGCGGGGGTCAGGAATGTACCCGCGCCTTGTTTCCGCACGACAAGTCCCGATTTCTGAAGTTCCTGAAAGACTCGGATCGCGGTCTGCCTTCCCACGTTGAAACGACGCATGATCTGAGTCTCGCTCGGAAACGGATGCGATTCGTCGAACTTCCCTCGGCGGATTTGCTCCTGAAGCTCGGCGAATACCACTTTGTATTTGAGAGGTCTCTTGTTCATGACGTACTCCCCCTTGTTCACACGCCCACATTATAGAAGAAATCCGTTCGCTTCGCAACTGCTACCTGCAACTTGTACGGTTAACTTTTGAAACGGCTGCATGCTTGTCTATCAGCTCAAGGTTGGGTGGTTCGGTGTGGTTGGGTGGTTAGCCCGCCGTCCACGCAAACGTGGAAATGCACAGAGGCGCTACACGTCGGCTGAGAGGTAGATAAGTGGCGGTTGCGCCGCCTAAGTGGCTTAAATGGGGCTGCGCCCCTAAGTTTAAATCGCCTCCCTCGGAGGCTTGAAATCGGCGCGAGCGCCTTTAAAAGGGTTCAATGGTTAAATCGCCGCTGACGCGGCTTGAAATCGGCCTGATCCACCCCGCTTTCCGGCGGTTCGTCACTTTAACCATTTCACCATTTCAAAGCGCAGCGATTGAATTTTCCCCGCTTGTCTTTTGCCTCACATGGTGGGCGCGCCCCGTCACGACCGCAATGCTGAATGCGCTTAACCGGCCTAACACGCTTGCCTATCAGGTCAAGGATTGGGAAACAACATAGACAACATCAAGAACAACCGTGCGGAAGGGATGCGGGCTAACTCGCCCGCGTGATCCCTCTCCTACAACCAGCGCTCCGTTCAGCCGACAGCCGGATTTTGTAATGGGCGCGGGCAGGTTGGCCCGCGCGTCCAATGACAGTTGTCCTTGAAGTTGTTCCCGTTGTTTCCGTTTTACCTTCGCTGTTGGCTGTTGGCTTGTAACGGGTAGCTTATTAGCCCGCGCTCGCACGGGAATGGAAACGAGGGGAAGTTTGTCCTGCGCAAAGTCCGCAATGCTTATCCGGTGTATCCGGAATATCCGGCGTATCCGGCCTAACACGCTTACCACGCTGGCGCGAAGCACCCCGCCCCCGCACAACCTTCGTTTTTCGTCAAAAAAGCCGTTTCTTTACCTTCGTTTTTCGCCAAAAGTGCCATGTTTTTACCTTCGTTTTTCGCCAAACCGTTGTTGCTTTCTTCATGGAAATCTGCTAAAATGCTCGCAAAAACAGAGGAAAAGCGCATGTACATTCCCCGGAACATTGATTCAGCCCTACTTGAATGGAAGGATGACGCATTCCGTAAGCCAATGCTTTTGCGCGGTGCAAGGCAGACTGGCAAGACAACGGCTGTTCAGAATTTCTCCAAGCAGTTCCCGTCGTTCGTTGAACTGAACTTCGAGAAAGACAAACGGCTTTTCGGCATCTTCGAAGACGATCTCCATGTCAGTCGCATCATACGCCAGATTGAAGGTATCCTGCGCAAAAGGGTTGAGCCTGGCAAGACGCTTCTCTTCCTGGACGAGATTCAGCTCTGTCCGAGAGCGATTTCCGCATTGCGCTACTTCTACGAAGACCTGCCCGAACTACATGTCATCGCCACGGGGTCACTTCTCGAATTCGCGTTCAAGAGGCTCAAGGACTTTGGTGTCGGCAGGATACGCAACACGTTCCTCTATCCGTTTTCGTTCACCGAATTCGCAGAGGCGGTCGGCGAAGGGATTCTGATTGAGCACATGCGAGAAGCAACGTTCTCGAAGCCTCTTTCAGAGCTGGACCACTCCCTACTCCTGGAACTCCTGAAAACGTATGTCATCGTCGGCGGAATGCCTGCAGCGGTAAACGCATACGCAAAAACTCACAGCTACCTCGCTGTAGCGCGTATGCACGCTGACATCATGACGTCCCTCAAAGCTGACTTCGGCAAGTACGATGACAAGGTTCCGGTCGAACGGATACGAAACGCATTCGCGTCCGTTGTCGCACAGACCGGTGGCAAGTTCATCTACACCAACTCCGACCTAGAGTTGTCCTACAAGCAAGCGAAAGAGGCGACCGACCTTCTGGAATTGTCGAAACTCATCGTAAAAGTCAAGTCCTGCCATGCAAACGGAATCCCGCTTGGCGGCGACATCAACCCAAAATCCAACAAGTTCATCCTTCTTGACACGGGGCTGTACCTGCACGAATGCGGGCTTGACATCGCCGACCTCATCGCGTTGCCGCCAGTCGAGTTCATAAACAACGACAAGCTCGCAGAGTTGCTTGTCGGTCTCGAACTGCTCAAGTCGGCAGACGCATTTACGGATCGGTCGCTCTTCTACTGGCACCGCGAGGCAGCCAATTCGACAGCTGAGGTGGACTACCTTGTTCAACACAACGGAGCTGTTCTTCCTATCGAGGTCAAGGCGGGCAGACGTGGCGCGATGAAAAGCCTACATATGCTCATGGCGGAGAAAGGCATCCGACTTGGGCTTCGCACATCGCAGGAAAACCTACGGATTATGGACAACATCCGGATCATTCCCCACTATATGATCGGCGAATGGAAACGACTTCTCGCTGATGCTCGTCCCTCAATCCCGCCCTACATTTGAACCTTGCCTCGTCTATTACTTAGCTTCTAGCTGTCAGCTTTTAGCTTGTTGGGAAACAACGTCCATCCTTGCTCACTCACACGAACGCAAGGAAGCGTGTCACCCCCGCCGCCCGCGCTCGCACGGGAATGGAAATGAGGATAAGTTCCTATCCTTCAACCACCCAACCACCCCACCTTGAACTAATAAGCCGGACAGACCGGATAATCCGGGTAACATTTCGGCACGACCATCCCGCCTCCCCGCTGGCGGCTTCAGCCGCCCCGAAACGCCCTTTCGCGACCAAGTCAACTTAGGGGCGTCAGCCCCATTCAGGCCCGCAGGGCCATTGAGGCGGCGTAGCCGCCACTTATCCGCTTCCTCGCTCAGCGGGCACCTCGACTTTCTCTCTTTGCCGCTTGCTCAAAAAATGCTATGATAGTTTTTTCACCAATCGAAAGGGAGAAGTTATCATGAAGCGTGTGTTGTTTTTCGGGATCGCGGCTTTGTGCGGTCTGTTGATGATGTCGAGCCAGGCGGAGGAAAAGACGGGGCGGGCTGCAGGCCTTTTCCGCTGCCAGTTGCACCGCGGCGCAGGAAACGCCATGCCGGACAATTCGATGGAGGCGTTCCTGTATGCCTGGGGACACGGCGTCACGCCCGAAGCGGACGCGCGGCTGACGAAGGACGGCGTGGCGATCGCATTCCACGACGGCGACCTGAAGCGGATTCCGTACGGGATTCCCGACGAATGGAAGAAGCGCAAGATCAAGGACATGACGTGGAACGAGTTGAAAGACCTCGACATGGGTTCCACCTTCGATCCGAAATTCAGCCATGTCCGGCTGGCGACGATGGATGCGGTTTTCGCGGCGATGAAAGGACGTCCCGAACGACTGCTCTACTTGGATGAAAAAGGCGCGCCGCCCGAAATGATGGCGAAGATGTCGGAAGAATACGGCGTGCAGGATCAGGTCATTTACACCTCGTCCAAGTATGAACTGCTGCCGCGCTGGAAGAAGATCGCCCCCAAGGGAAAGACGATGCTCTGGATGGGGAGCTGGTCGAAGACAAACACGCTTGAAGAAGTCAAGCGCACGGAGGAGTTTCTCCAGAAAAAACTGGATGTTCTCGTCGCGAACAAATTCGACGGAGTCGATCAGGTGCAGATCCATGTGCGGACGGACTTCTCCAAGCCGGATCCCTTCTGCCCGTCCAGCGCCTTTCTGAAAAAGGCCGCCGACCTGTTTCACAAGAACGGCGTCCTCTACCAGAACATCACCTGGACGGAAATGAACAACCCGAAGGTCTATAAGCTGCTTTGGGACCTCGGCGCGGATTCGTTCGCCACGGACGGTCCTGCCGCCCTCTTCCAGGCGATGCCAGAACTGAAGTAGCCGCAGGAGATCTCTCGCGCGCCGCTCGAAGCCGCCTCGCGGCGGTTCCGAATTTCGAACGGGGCGCTTCGCAACCGCCAGGCTGACAACGGGAGGCAGTCGGCAGCTTCCGGCCGTTGGCTTGCCGTCTGCTCAACACAGGAACTATCAGGCTCTGCGCCGCGCCGGAAACGGCGCGGTTTTTCGTTTTCACCGAACCAGAACGACCAGGCGGTTGGCGTTTGGCTTGAAGAACCAATCCCATTGGAGAAACGAGAAAGCCACATCCGCAGCCGAGACATGGTCATGATCCGGCAAGAGGTTGAAGAACGCCTTTCCGCCCGCAGCGTTGATCGCATCCGCCATCGCCTGACCGCCCGCGGGATCGACGATGCTGTCCTTCTCCCCGTTGAAGAGCCGAACGATGGCGGTGATGGCGGGCGCCAGGCTGGTATCGCCAGCGCCGCTACAGACAATTGCCTTGTGAAAGAGATTGGGCGTGTCAGCCGCCAAAAGCGAATAGGCAGCCGTGCCGCCCATCGAAATCCCGGCAAAGAACACGTTGGTCGATGCGACTCGGTAGCTTTGCGCCTTGTTCCGCACGAGGGCGCGGGTAGCCATCATCGGCGACCTCTCGCCGCCGCTGATCCAGCTCTTCGCCGATGATGGACACTGCGGCACGAGGACGACGGAATTGATTCGATTGATCGCGAGATAGGACAGGAGAGGCCGAAGCGACGGTGTGGTCAGTTGCGCGAGATTGTCGTCGCCTCGTCCGCTTCCGCCGTGCCACAACAGGACGATGGACATAGGCGAAGAACCGAAACGGAAAACACGCTCGCAGTAGTCGATAGAGAGGTTGCCCAGCGTGAACACGTTCTGCGTCATGCCGAGTTCCTCCGCCGCGTTCGGTTCTTCGTCCGCACGTGCGGTCACGGACAAGGCACACAGGCAGAACGAGATTATGCGCACCGCCATGCGGGTTCTACGGTTCATTCTTCTCATTCGTTTACCTCGTCTCGACGGTGTATTTGAAGAAACGGTAGATCCTCTCGTTCCCGTTGACCTTGATCCAGAGGGGGTCGGTGAGATTGACCTTGCCCCAGAGTGTGTAGATGCGCGACTGAACCATCTTTTGGGTGTATCCGTCGGTACAGAATATTTCGGGGGCACCGTCAGCGTTGATTCGTATGCCGCTCAAGAAACGGCTGATTCCGTCGTTCGGGTCCGTAAGCGCGATGTATTCCTCCCATGTCGCGAAACCATCGCAGTCTGGATCCTCTTCAAGCACCCGGTAGTCGGCTGCTGCGAGAGTCGCGCCATCCGTAACGTTGTTGGCCAGCCAACGTGCCGCATTCTCGTCCTGAATCACAGACGCGGCCCAGTTTTTCGTGCGCAGGATGCGGAAGCCAACGTTGGGATAGCCGAAGTTCGGGTCGCGTCCGTTGCCGCGTTCCTCCGTACGGCACTGGCTCCGATCTTCGTCAAAGGCGCCGCCCTTGACCTTCATCTCGCCGTTCGTGTGTGGAGTCGCGAGCCATTCCCATGCGTTCCCCCACATATCGAGGGTACCGCTCAACGACTGCGCCCCGTTCGTGTAGATGCTGTAATAGTAGTACACATCCGTCGTCGAGTTGGTCACGTTCGCCGCGTTGATGGAGGCGTCCTTGGGCATGTGGCCGGCGGCGAGTTCCCATTCCTCCTGCGTGGGCAGACGGTACTTGTAGGCGTAGTTCGGCGAGTTTTCGGTCAACCACTCGCAGTAGGCGACGGCGTTCGAATAGGAGACGTTCACCACGGGATGCCCTTCTTTCCCAGTCTCGAATGCGTGGCTGGGATCGAAGAGCGCGTAAGCGGCATTCGTCACATACGTATAGGCCACGCACACGTCGCTGTCCGCACCGAGGAGAGGAATGAACCCATCGGCATCCGGTTCGTTGTACCGGTAGTCGCCGTCATGTTTCCGTCCGAACCGGCTGTCCGCGAAGCGCACTACATTCTGATCCACCCGATACCACTTGTATTCGATCATATCGTTCACGATGTCTGTCATCTCATCGACAAGCGCCTGTCGCTCGTCGATCAGTTTCTGCTGGCGGGTTACCGCGAGCGCCGAAGCGCCGTTCGCGATCATTTCGTCCAGTTCGACACGCAGTGCATCGGTCTCGGCCTGTAACTCGTCGCGCTTGTCGGCCTTGCGTGTTACCACACCGTCGTAGTTGGTCGCGATCGACGCGCGCATCGCTTCTACGGTATCAGGACAGGCGTTGGTACGGAACGCCTGGATCGCCGCAGCCGTCGCCTCGTTCATACCGGGAATCTCCAATTCGATCACGCCCGATGCCGCAGATGCGACCATTCGTGCGATTCCGATCACCAATGCGAGAAAAGTTTTTGTCATCTTCATATCCCTCATCTCCTTTCTCGTTGATAAAACGCATTCGTCTCAAAGATTCTACAAAAAAATTTGAAAGAGTCGTAATCATTGATTCCAAAAAGAAAATGTAGAATTCCTGCGGTCTTCGCGTTCTTGTAGGCGGACGGCAATGACGCCAACCAAAAAAAGAAAGGGAACAAACATGAACAGACTCCTACTCAAACTCGCCCTCGTGGCGGCAATCGTACTCGGCTGCGGCTCGTTTCACTCTGCCTTTGCGGATACCCCCGAAAGGAACGGCGTTACACATAGACTGAAGGAAGGTCTGAAATCCGGTCTCAAGAACGGGATGAAGGAGGGCTTGAAGCACGGACTCAAGGACGGAACGAAGAATGGTCTCACGAACGGTCGCAAGAAAGGACAAAGAGAAGGGCAAGGTCGCAGAACCAAACGTAAGCTGGGCGCTGGCAAGAAGTCAAAGTAACGGAAAGTCGCTAGCTGGTCACGACCGAAACTGGCGCAAGTTAACGGTTGGGGAAAACACGCCGGAAGCAGCGCGGTGCGGAGTAACCCCCAGGCACTCAGGAATCTTCATGGTTCACCAATCTGAACCCAGAAGCCTCTGTTGGAAGTCTCACGCAGAGGCGCAACAGAGGCAGAGAGCGAAGAGAAAGCCTGCAAACTGGGGAAAGTTGAAACGTATGGTAGAGCGGAAACGCCCCCTCACCACGCCCAATTGGTGAAAATGCACCTCGTTTTTTCCGGTATGGAACTCTTTGGAAATCCCCCCCATCTTCGTCCCCGCGTGTGATACCCCCTTTGCCCGGCAAGAGGGATCATCACACGCGGATTTTCCCACGTCTGGCGCCGTTCGCGAGCCGTGAGTACCATTCGGCGCGAACAAAAACCGTTTGTTACAATTCCATTCGAAAACCGTTCGGGAAACCGCCGTGAACCTACCGAATCTCCGCGAGAAATCAACCTCACGCAAGGTCCGCAACGTTCGCCAAGGGAAAAGATCGGAAACTACCCGGACTTGGCGAACTTGGCGTGAGACCATGACTCTGAAACCTCTGTGTTTGAGTGCCGCTGACACTTGTTGAATTACGCAGATGCGCCCTCTCAACTGGCGCACCGGAAGCAAGGATTGACGAGGACCGGTTTTGGGCCTATACTTCCTGTCGTTGATTGAAATGTCTGGATGATGCTTTCGGAGGACGAAGTATGAATGCTCGTTGGGTTTCTGTATCTTGTTTTGCTTTCTTCGCGTGCGTTGCCTCGGCGGCGGAACGGATGACGTTCTATATTGCGCCGAACGGCAATGACGGTGCATCCGGCACGTTGTCTGCGCCGGTACGGTCGCTGGCGCGGGCGCGTGACTTGGCGCGTCCGCATGGCGGAGCGCGGATCGTGCTGGCGGACGGCGTATACGAGACGGACGTCCCGTTGTCTTTCTCGGCTGCCGACAAACATCTCCTCATCGAGGCGTCACCCGGCGCGAAACCGGTCATCAGCGCGGGACGGCGTATCACGGACTGGAAGGTCGATGCGAAGGGATGGTGGCGGGCACCGGTCGCAAAGGGGACGCTTTTCTCGCAGTTTTATGTGAACGGTCAACGCCGGACACGCCCCTTCCTGCCGCGCAAGGGTTACTACTATGTGAAGTCGGCGGCAGGTGCCGATCCGGTGACCGGGCAGGAACGGTTGATTTGCGGACAAGGGCATTTCCCCGAAGGCGAGAATCCCGGTCTGGAGGTCTGCCTCTTCCACACCTGGGCGATGTCACGTTCCACGGTGACGGCTTACAATCCGGCGAACGGTTGCGTCACGCTCGACATTCCGCCGTTCCAACGAGATTACGAGGCGGTGACCAAGGAACGCTGGTATCGTTTCGACAACGTGCGTACGGCGTTGGGAGAACCGGGCGACTGGTATCTGGATTCGGTGGCGGGTGAACTGATCTACGTTCCGTTTCCGGGCGAGAAACCGGAGACGTGCGAGACCGTTGCCTCCCGTCACCGCCATGCGGCCCGAATGGACGGGGCGGAGGATATCACCTTCCGCGGCATCCTCTTTGCCTACGCCGATTACGGCGTACAGAAAGGCGGCAACTATATGGCCCAGGCTGCGGCTGACCAGCCCGGCGCGGTCCATGCCGAGAACGCGAAGGGGATTCGACTGGAGAATTGCGCGGTGATGCACACCGGAGCATACGGCGCGGTCTTCACGCGCGGGTCAGAGAACTGCGCGGTGGAAGGATGCGAACTGGTCGATTTGGGCGCGGGCGGCGTTCGCATCGGCGACGGCTGGGAAAAGGACCGGCAGATTATTCTTTCCAAGTCTTGCGTCGTGCGGGACTGTATCATTGAGGGCGGCGGGCGAGTCGATCCCGCCGGCGTCGGCGTCTGGATCGGACATGGTTCTGACAATCTGATCTCGCACAACACGATCCACGACCTCTACTATTCCGCCATCTCGGCAGGATGGAACTGGAGCATTACCACAACCGCACGGGACAACATCATCGAGTGGAACCACATCTACGATATCGGACAGCACGTGCTTTCGGACATGGGCGGCATCTACCTGCTCGGCAGCCAGCCGGGAACAGTGGAACGGTTCAACCACATCCACCATGTCACGCGTGCGCGGAACTGCGCCTTCGGCATCTACTTCGATTCGGGTACGGCGTTCGTCACGGTCACGAACAACGTGGTACACGACTGTGGTGACTGCAACTGGTTTTGCGCCCGGATTTCCGCATCGAACCGCGTGGAGAACAACATCTTCGCATACGGTCCGCGCTCCCAGTTGTTCAATCCGGTACGGGCCGAAAGTTCCAGCCCGTCGCTCTTCGCCCGCAATGTGGTGATCTGGAAAGACGCGCGGCTGAGTTCCGGGTTCCCCGACGAGAAAACGATGGTGTACCGCGACAACATCGCTTGGTGCGATGAGGAATCTCGTCCCGCAGATGCTCGCGGATTCACCTTCCGCGACCCGGGTTTCCTGAATCCGGAGGCGCGAGATTTCCGTCTGCGCGATCCCTCGTCCGTGGCGTCCATCGGTTTTGTCCCCTTCTCGATCGAAGGGTGCGGACGCGTCTCGCCCCGTCGTTTCACCTCCGCGGATGGCAAGACACCTGCTGTTTTCTTCCCGCCGCCAGACAGGGAGGAATTGCCGGTGGCGGAGAACTTTGAGAATGTCGAGACGGGTGCTGTCTGGCCGAACTGGAACCTGCATCCGAAAAATGCCCCGGAGTTCATCCACGTCACGGAGGAGACGGCCGCGCAGGGAAAGAAGTCCCTGCGGATCACCGATGCCATCGACGACTGGTCGCCGCATCTCTACAATTGCGTCTTGCGCAAGGCGCAGGGTGTGCAACGGATCAGTTTCGCTCTGCGCGTTGAACCCGGCGCCCAACCGGAGTTCGAGGTGCGCGAGGAAGAAGGACTCTGGCAGTGCGCCCCGGGACCCGAAATCCGAGTCAGTGCAGACGGCTTCCTTTACGCGCACGGAAAGAAGCTGGTGAAAGTCCCTGTCCAAGAATGGTTCCGTGTCGAACTGTCGTTTGAACTGGGCGCGAACCGCACGGAACATGTGTTCACGGTTTCCGTCACCTTACCGGGCGAGGCGCAACCGCAAGTCTTCAAAAACAATCCCCTGCACCGGCGATTCCGTTCCGTTCACTGGCTCGGCTTCCAGAGTCTGGCGAGAGGCGGCGTCAAGTACTGGGTGGACGACTTCAAGCTGACGCCGTGAAACGAGTAGCCGCTTCGCGGCAGAGCCGCTCAATGGACCTTCGGTCCTACGTGTGCTACTCCCTAAGGTTGAAAAGTTGAAGAGCCGCTGTGAAGCGACAGGAGTGCCGCTTCTCAGCTTTTCAGCCTCTCAGCTTCTCAGCTGGCGCATCGCGCCCCCCGCTTCTCAGCTTTTCAGCCTCTCAGCTTCTCAGCTGGCGCGTAGCGCCCGTCGCTACGCAGCTGGCGCGAAGCGCCTCGGAGAGGTCCGAAATAGATATTTTCATATCGATATGGCAAAAAAACGTCTTGCCCTGTCCTTTCAAAAACGATATAATGCTTGGCATTCTTTTTCTACGGTAGCGGCATCGGGTCATGCCGTGCGGGAAGAGCGTTTACAGCAGGTGGGATATGAGCGAAGACTTGCAGAATCTTTTGGATAAAATCCAGCAGGAAGGCGTGGACAAGGCCAAATCCGAGGCGGACAGGCTGATCGCCGAGGCGAATCAGAAAGCGCGCGAGATCGTGGCGGAGGCGAAGTCCACGGCGGAGGCTTACGCGGAGGACGCCAAAACCCAGGCGGAGTCGTACAAGGCCAGTTCGCTGCGGACGATCCAGCAGGCGGCAGCCAACACCGTAATCGAGGTCGAGAAGTCCGTCACGGCCATTTTGGAAAAACTCTTGCTGAAGGATGTCAACCTCGTGCTGGGCGAGACGAACCTGGTCGCGGATCTGGCGATGGAGGCGATCCGCAACTACCTCACCGGGGACGGGAAGATCGAGGTCGCCGCCTCGCAGAAGCTGCTCGACACGCTGCGCAACAAGCTGGCGGCGGAGGCGAGCCAGGGCGTGGATCTGGTGCTGGACGAGAAGACGGGCGCGGGATTCCGCGTTTTGCTGGCGGACGGCCGCATCGAGCACAATTTCACGGGCGCCGCCGTGGCCGAGGCGTTGGCGCAACAGCTTCGTCCGAGTCTCGCGGCCCTGCTGAGGAAGTGAGGCGGTTCACGCCGCGCGAGGGCGCGGGGGAGTTGGCATGAGTGTGGTTTACCTGTTATCGAGTTTACCGGCGTTGAGCCTGGATTCCAGGCCCGCGATGACGGTTCCGGAATTTCTCGCGGCCTGCCGCGGGGAACTCTCCGCGAAGGACGCCGACGCATGCGTGGCGCTCGCGCTGGACCGTCCCGGCGAACACGCCTTCGTGCGGGCCTGGCGCGACAAGGAGGCGGTGCTGAGGAACATCGCGGTGCGGAACCGCGCGCGCAAGCTGGGAAGGGACGCGGGCAGGTGGACGAGGCCGACTTCCGACTGCGACCTGATGCTGGAGCGGCTGACCGACGCCGCGTTCCAGCTAGAGGATCCCGCGCAACGCGAGAAGGCGCTGGACCGGGCGCGCTGGGCCGCCGTCGAGGAACTGGAGGGCGTCGATCCGATCAGCGTCAAGCGCGTGTTCGGATACGCGGTCAAGCTCTCGCTGGCGTGGAAATGGAGCGGTCTGGACGAGGCGAAGGGAATGGCGGCGTTCGAGACGCTGACCGATATGACGATCTCGCTGACAGAGTAGGATTTTGGGGAGAAGGAAGATGACAACTGGTAAGATTGTCGGTGTGAACGGGAACATGATCACCGTTGCGTTCGAGGGCGCGGTCGCCCAAAACGAAGTGGGGTACGCCTGTCTGGTGGACGGCGACAAGAAACTGCGCCTGATGAGCGAAATCGTGCGCATCCGCGGTCGCGACGCGGACATGCAGGTGTACGAGAGCACGAACGATCTGGAGATCGGGGACACCGTGGAATTCACGGGCGACCTGTTGACCGCCGAGCTGGGACCCGGACTTCTCCGCCAGGTCTATGACGGCTTGCAGAATCCCCTGCCCGAACTCGCCAAGCAGTGCGGGTTCTTCCTGCAGCGCGGCACCTACCTGAACGCACTTGACCGCGAAGTCAAGTGGGAGTTCACGCCCGTGGCGGCCCCCGGCCAACGCATCACGGCGGGCGAGACGCTCGGTACCGTGCCCGAGGGAATCTTCCAGCACCGGATCATGGTACCCTTCTCCTTCGCCGGCGTGTTCACGGTCAAGAGCGTCGCCCCGGCGGGCAGCTACACCGTCGAGAAAACGGTCGCCGTATTGACCGACGCCGACGGCAATGACCGCGAGGTCAAGATGTTCCAGCGTTGGCCGGTGAAACTCCCGATCACCTGCTTCCAGGAACGGCTGATGCCGACCACCACGATGGTCACGCGCATCCGTCCGATCGACACCTTCTTCCCGGTCGCCCTGGGCGGCACCTACTGCATCCCCGGTCCGTTCGGCGCGGGCAAGACGGTGCTACAGCAGACGACGGCCCGTTACGCGGATGTCGATATCGTGATCTCCGCCGCGTGCGGCGAACGTGCGGGCGAGGTGGTGGAAACCCTGCGCGAATTCCCCGAACTGATGGACCCGCGCACGGGGCGCACCCTCATGGACCGCACGGTGATCATCTGCAACACCTCGTCCATGCCGGTGGCAGCCCGCGAGGCCTCCGTCTATACCGCCGTGACGATCGCCTGTTACTACCGGCAGATGGGACTGAACGTCCTGCTGCTCGCCGATTCGACCTCGCGCTGGTGCCAGGCGCTGCGCGAACTTTCCGGGCGACTGGAGGAGATTCCCGGCGAAGAGGCCTTCCCCGCCTATCTCGAATCGGTCATCGCAGGATTCTACGAGCGCGCGGGCGTGGTGCGGCTGAAGGACGGCTCCGTGGGGTCGGTCACCATCGGCGGCACGGTCTCCCCGGCGGGCGGCAACTTCGACGAGCCGGTGACGCAGGGGACGCTGAAGGTCGTCGGGGCCTTCCACGGATTGAGCCGCGCCCGTTCCGACGCGCGCCGCTATCCCGCGATCGACCCGCTGGACAGCTGGAGCAAGTACAAGAGCGTCATCGACAACCGGCGCGTGGACCGCTTGCGCGAGATTCTGCGCGAGGGCAACGACGTGAACCAGATGATGAAGGTCGTCGGCGAGGAAGGCACGAGCATCGGCGACTTCATCACCTACCTGAAAGGCGAACTGCTCGACGCGGTTTACCTGCAGCAGAACGCCTTCAGCGACGTCGATGCGGCGACCAGCGCGGAACGGCAGCAGATCATGTTCGACCTGGTGGAGAAGGCGATGCTGGCCGAATACCCGTTCAAGCAGAAGTCCGAGGCGCGCAAGTTCTTCCAGGAAGTGGCGCAGGAGTACATCGACTGGAACCAGACGGCTATGGATTCGGAGGATTTCCAGTCCCGCCTCGAAGCGATCCAGAAGAAAATTGAGGAGGCATCCCAGCATGTATAAGGTTTACCACACCATCGACAACCTGTCCGGCAGCGTGATCACGCTCCGGGCGGAAGGGGTACAGTACCGCGAACTGGCCGAGGTCACGTCGCGCACGGGAACCTCGCTGGCGCAGGTGATCAAGCTCGATCACGACACCGTGACGCTCCAGGTCTTCGCCGGCGCGCGCGGCGTCGCCACGGACGCGAAAGTGCGCTTTCTCGGTCGCCCGATGCGAGTCCCCTTCTCCGACAACCTGCTGGGACGCGCCTTCACGGGAAGCGCGCAGCCCCGCGACAACGGACCGGAGCTGACCGACAACATGATTGACATCGGTACGCCGTCGGTCAATCCCTCCAAGCGCATCATGCCGCGCAACATGGTCCGCACCAACATCCCGATGATCGACGTGTTCAACACGCTTGTGGAATCGCAGAAACTGCCGATCTTCGCGAAGGCGGGCGAACCGTACAACGACCTTCTCGCGCGCATCGCGCTGCAGGCGGAGGTGGATATCATCATCCTCGGCGGCATGGGGTTGAAGTACGACGACTACCTGAAGTTCCGCGACACGCTGGACGAGTCGGGGGCGCTCTCGCGTACCGTCATGTTCGTCCACACAGCCTCCGACCCGATCGTGGAATGCATGCTGGTTCCCGACGTTTCGCTTGCCGTCGCGGAGCAGTTCGCGCTGAACGGCAAGAAGGTGCTGGTGCTGCTCACCGACATGACGAGCTTTGCCGACGCGCTTAAGGAAATCGCCATCACGATGGAGCAGATCCCCTCGAACCGCGGGTATCCGGGCGACCTTTACTCGCAGCTGGCGGCTCGTTACGAGAAGGCCGTTGACTTCGACGGCGCCGGTTCCATCACGATCCTCGCCGTCACCACCATGCCGGGCGACGACGTGACGCACCCCGTTCCCGACAACACCGGGTACATCACCGAAGGGCAGTTCTACCTCCGCAACGGGCGTATCGAACCGTTCGGGTCCCTGAGCCGTCTAAAGCAGCAGGTGAACAAGAACACGCGCGACGACCACCGTACCATCATGGACGCGATGATCAAGCTCTACGCCTCCTACAAGGAAACGCTGGAGAAGCAGTCGATGGGCTTCCGCATGAGCGAGTGGGACCAGAAGCTGTTGAAATACGGCGAAAGTTTCGAGAAGCAGATGATGGACCTTTCCGTGAACATCTCCCTGGAGAAGGCGCTGGATCTCGGCTGGCAGATCCTTGCCGACTGCTTCGAGCCGGGCGAGACGGGCATCCCGACCAAGTTCACCTCCCGGTACTGGCAGAAAAGTGTATAAGACGCATGGGAAATGCAAGGGGAAAAATCGTATGGAGATTCGGAGAAGGACATCGATTGCATTCGACCGCAATCGGCTGCGTTCGATTTGATTTTTCGACGATGATTTCCGGGGCAGGGAGTTTATAACATGGCTAAGATCAAGCTGACCAAGACCGAGCTCAAAAAACAGACGGACGCGCTGAAGCGTTTCCAGCGTTTCCTGCCGATGCTGCAGTTGAAGAAGCAGCAACTGCAGGCGGAAATCGCGCAGATCGCGGCGAATCTGGAGAAGGTCGTGGAGCGCGAGCGGATCGCGCGGCAGAAACTCTCCTCGTGGGTCGGGCTCTTCTCCGGCGATGTGGGGGAACTGAAGCGGCTGGTCAAAATCAACCGTGTGGAAACCGATTTCGCCAACATCGCGGGCGTGACGATCCCCGTTTTCAAGTCGCTCGACACCTCGGTGGAGGAGTACGACCTCTACGCCACTCCGGTCTGGTACGACGACGCGACCCAGGCGATGCACGAACTGTTGAGTCTCAAGGCGGAACGGGTTGTCTTCGCCAAGCAGCACGAACTCATCTCGGCGGAGTTGACCACCACCTCGCAGCGCGTAAACCTCTTCGAGAAGGTGAAAATCCCCGAATGCAAAGAGAACATCCGCGTGATCAAAATCGCCATCGGTGACGAGCAGACGGCGGCGGTCACGCGCGGGAAACTCGCGAAGAGCCGCACCAAGCACGCCAAAGTGGAGGACGCCGCATGATTGTCCCGATGAAACACCTGACGCTCCTCTGCGTCGCCTCCGAGAAAAAGGCGACGCTGGAAAAGCTCCGCGAGCTGGGTGTCGTCCATTTGAATTTCGGCGATGTCCAGACGGAATCCCTCCAGAATTCGGTCGATTCCCTCCACGAGGCAGAACACGCGTTGCGCATCCTGGCGGATCGGGAAGCGAACAAACCGTTCCAGCCTTCGGGCAAAAGCACGGAAGCCATCACTGCGGAACGTCTGGAACGTCCCCTTCCCGAAATCGACACGTCCAACCCGATCCCCTCGATTCTCGCGACGGAAACGGAACGCGAGACAATGCTCAACATGGCAAGCCAGCTGGAGAGCGGGATCGCCGCCTACAGGCCATACGGCGACTTCGATCCGGAAGCGGTTGCCCGTTTGGAAGCGGAAGGATTCACGGTACGCCTCTTCCGTGCGGCGGCGGGCAACGAAAAACAGGTTGCGGCGGCACGCGACGCTTTCGCCAAGGAACATCCGGACGGCATCTTCCGCCTCTTCGACACAAAGGAGCGGGGAAACTACGGCGTCATCATCGTGCGGGACCGGGAGTTCCAGTTGCCGCCCGAACTGGAAGCCGTCGAGCTGCCGTCCGAGCGGATTTCCACCTGGGCGGAGTGGCGGGAACGCGCGTTCCAACGGGCGCATCGGTTGGAAGAGGCTCTGGCAGGCGCGATTCCGCAAAAGGATCCGATCAAGCGGTCGATCAACCGCTTTTCGGAACAGGCGGTCTTCGAGCAGGCGTTCGGATCCATGCAGTCGCAAGGCGCGGTCTCGTGGATCACGGGCTGGATTCCCGAAGACGAACAGGAGAAGATCCGCGACGCCGCGCACGGCGCGGGATGGGGCATCCTGCTCCGCGACTCGAAGGAAGGAGAGCTGCCGCCCACCCTGCTGCGGCCGCCGAAAATCTTCCAGCCGGTTGTCTCCCTTTTCAAGGGACTGGGAATCGCCCCCGCGTATAGCGAGGCGGATGTCAGCGTCCCCTTCTTCGGCTTTTTCAGCATCTTCTTCGCGATGCTCATAGGGGACGGCGGGTACGGGCTGATCATCCTCGCGCTCACGCTGTTCGCGTGGTACAAGGCGGGAAAGAAGGCACCGAAGAGCTGGTTCATCCTGCTTACCTGCTTCTCCACCGCGACGATCATTTGGGGATTCCTCTCCAACACCTGGTTCGGCGTGGCAATCCCCTTCCTGGACAATCCCGCCGCGCGCTGGCTGGGGGACACCTCGTACCACAACATCATGCTGGTCTGCTTCAGCATCGGCGTGACGCAGTTGAGCCTGGCGCGACTGTGGAACGCGGTCTGCCTCTTCCCGGACACCAAGTTCCTGGCGGAACTGGGCTGGGTCGGCACACTCTGGTTCATGTACATCATGACCTGCAACATCGTCGGCATCTTCTCGGAGGTCCCGAAATTTGCCATGCCGATGATCACGGTCTCCGCCGTCCTGCTCTTCCTCTTCTCGGTCAAGCCGAGCGAACTGAAGAAGAACGGGGTTGCGCTGGGAATGCTGCCGCTGAATATCGTCAGCACGCTGGGGGACATCATCTCCTACGTCCGCCTCTTCGCGGTCGGGCTGGCGAGCGTGAAGGTGGCGCAGAATTTCAACGAAATGGCGATCGGGCTGAACCTTCCGATCTGGTTGAAGGTTATTCCGCTCGTCCTGATCCTACTGATCGGGCACGGATTGAATTTCGCGATGGCGGGCTTGAGCGTGTTGGTTCACGCGGTACGGTTGAACACCTTGGAGTTTTCCAACCACAAGGGCATCACCTGGTCTGGTTTTGCCTTTCACCCGTTTCACAAGCAGGTCTGAGGACAACGGTTTTCCGGCGGACGGCACACGACAAGGACGGCCGCCGGAGATGAACGAATAGGAGAGAAAAACATGGCTATGGATCCAGAATTGATACAGCAGGCAATGGGTATGGCGGGCGCGGTCGCCTGTCTTGGTTTGAGCGCGACAGGTTCGGCGTTCGGCACCGGCTTCGCGGCGACGTCCGCCGTCGGCGCATGGAAGAAGTGCTACGCGCAGAACAAGCCCGCGCCGTTCATCCTGCTCGGCTTGGTCGGCGCGCCGATCACGCAGACACTCTACGGCATGATCCTGATGTTCCTGATGTTCGGCAAGGCGCAGCTGGGGCTGCCGTTGCTGATCCTCGGCATCTTCGCGGGACTCGGCATCGGCATGTCCGCGTTCTTCCAGGGACGTGCCGCCGCCGCCGCGTGCGACGCCCAGGCAGAGACGGGACAGGGCTTTACCAACTACCTCGCCGCGATCGGCATCGTGGAAACCGTGGCGATCTTCACCATGGTCTTCGCCCTGATCGCCATCTCGAACATCGGCGTGTAAAAGGAGGCAACTCCGCACATGGACAGACTCGAAGTTCGCGCTTTGCAAATGCCGCTCGTCTGTGACGGCGGCATGGGAACCCAGCTTCAGGCCCGCGGGCTCCAGCCCGGCGAATGCCCGGAGCTGTGGTGCATCGACCATCCGAATCTCGTCAAGGCTATCCATGAGGACTACCGCAAAGCCGGCAGCCAGATTGTGGAAACAAACACCTTCTGCGCCTCCGTTTACAAGCTGCGCGAGTTCGGACTGGAAGACCGCATGACCGAGATCAACGAGGCCGGTGTCCGTCTCGCGCGTGAAGTCGCCGGGACGGATCAGTATGTGATGGCGAGCATGGGCCCGACGGGAGCCTTCATGGAACCTTACGGCGACGAGACCGAGGAGAACTTCTATGCCGCGTTCAAGGGACAGGCAATTGCCTTTGAGCGCGCGGGGGCTGACGCGGTCATCGTCGAGACCATGACGGGTATCGAGGAATGCTGCGTCGCCGTCCGTGCCGTCCGGGAGAACACGAACCTGACCTGCATCGCCAGTTTCACGTTCGATCCGCAACCCGACGGCGGCTACGCCTCGATGATGGGCGTCACCCCCGAAATCTTCGTCGAGCAGGCGAAGACGGCGGGTGCGCAAATCATCGGCACGAATTGCGGAACGGGACCGGACGACACGATCCGGATCGTTCGCGCGATCCGCGCCGTCGCCCCGGATATGCCGATCATCGCACAGCCCAATGCCGGACTTCCCGAACTGCGCGGGACCGAGACCGTCTTTCCCGAAACACCGGAAGAGATGGCCGCGAAGATCCCGCAGCTGCTGGATGCCGGCGCCAATATTATCGGCGGGTGCTGCGGCACGACTCCGGCGCATATCGCCGCTTTCGTCCGCGCAATCCGTTCCTGATCCCCCTTCGCACGGGGCGTCTTGCCCCGTGCGTCTTTTTGACATGTAACTTCTAACCGAAAGGATTCCTTATGCTTTACTATCTCTCTCAATATCTCCAAACAATCTGGGGGCCGTTCCGTCTGCTCGGGTCCCACCTGATGCTCCTGTCCGTCGGCACGATGCTGGCCGGACTCATCACCTGGTTCCTGCTCCCCAAACTCTGGCACGTCCTGCCGACCGACAGGTGTAAAAACCTGGCGGCCGACGGAGGCGGAGAATCCAAGGGGAAACCGACCGGGGCGGGACTGATCTTCACGCTCCTCCTGCTTCCCTGCATTCTTCTCTTCGTTCCGCTTTCCGTATGGGGATACCTGACGCTCCTTTCGCTCTACGCCTGCATGTACTTCGGGTATGCGGATGACGCCAGTAAAATTCCGTGGGGCGAATTGAAAAAGGGGTTGCTGGACCTGCTCGTCGCGGTTGCCGCCGCTTTCTTCATTTACAAGGAATGCGGCAGCACTATCTGGATTCCGTTCACAAAAGCAACGTTCCACCTCCCCGTCTGGCTTTATGTCTTCATTGCGGTCTGCGTCCTCTGGCTCACCATGAACGCGACCAACTGCTCGGACGGGGTAGATGGCTTGGCGGGCTCGCTCTCGCTCATGTCGCTCGCCTCGCTCGCGATCTTGCTCTACGCCGTCATCGGATACGCGCCGATCGCCAAGTACCTCCTGATCCCGACCAATCCATTGGCCGCCCGCTGGGCGATCCTGGCGATGGTCACATCGGGAACGCTTGCGGGGTACCTCTGGTATAACGCAGATCCCAGCCGTGTTCTGATGGGAGACGCGGGATCCCGGTTTCTGGGAATGCTGGTGGGAATCGAGGTGTTGATTTCCGGAAACCCGTTCTTCGTTTTCGTCGTCGCCACCGTGGTGCTGGCAAACGGAGGGACGGGACTCTTCAAGATCGCCCTTCTCCGCATCTTCCGCATCATGGGATTCGACGCAAGGGATCCGAAGAAACTGTCCGAGGAGCAAAAAGAAAAGCAGTTCGCCCTGATCAAAGTGCTTCACATCGTGCGGTTCCCCCTGCACGACCACTTCCGGGCTAAGAAAGGATGGAGCAAAGGGCAAGTCCTCCTGCGCTTCCTCCTCATCCAGTCCTTCTTGACCCCCCTGCTCTTCATCTTGCTCATCAAGATCCGCTAACGCGGATCCTCACAGGAAGACAGGTAAGCATTTTTTGAACCTATATTCCTCTGTTGGACACTTTGAAAAACCACGGGACACACGGAAATCATAAGTTCCGTGGAACGGCGATTCCGTGAGTTCCATGTATTCCGTGGTGAATCCGTTTTCTGTTGTAATATGTGTACGGGGGATCGAAAAGGCTCTGTTTTCGGCGCTTCCTCTGCGTACTCTGCGGCCACAGCGGCTCTGCGTGAGAACCCAAACGCGGAATCTAGGTTCAAATGAAACGGCTGATGAGAATGCCAAAGAACAAAACGCTATCAGCTGCGAAGAACGACGAGTTCTACACGCAGTACGCCGACATCCAGAAGCAATTGCAAAACCTTTCGCCTATCGGTTGTTCAACCACGGAACACACAGAATACACGGAAAAACACGAGTCTCGTAAACCTGCGATTCCGTGTGTTCCGTGGTTTTGAAATTACCTCATAAGACAACCAAATCGTGTTTGGCGTATTGTCAATTGGGATGTTGATGAATGACAAAAGGGCCGTCCCCTCACGGGAACGGCCCATTTTTTGAACGCGCTTACTGGAGAGCGGCTTTCGCCTTCTCCATCAGAACCTTGAAGCCCGCCTCATCGTGGATCGCGATTTCGGAAAGCATCTTGCGGTTCACGGTGACGCCGGCCTTGATCAGCCCTTCCATGAAACGGCTGTAGGTCATGCCGTTGGCACGCGTCGCGGCATTGATACGGGCAATCCACAGACGACGGTATTCGCGTTTGCGATCCTTGCGGTGGATTGTGGACATTCTCATGGCGCGATCGACCGCCTCGGTAGCGGTACGCCACAGCTTGCTGCGGTGTCCACGGAAACCTTTGGCGAGTGCGAGCCGACGGCGGCGGCGTTCACGGGAAGCGGGTGCGTTAGTTGCTCTTGACATGTGTCTTCTCCTTTAATTTCCCTGCAGCATGCGGGACGCTGTCTTCAGGAATGAATCGTCTGCTAGAGTGATCCCACGGAGATTGCGCTTGCGCCCACGACTCTTGTACCCGTTCAGGTGGGATTTCCCACCCTGCGTACGAAGAACCTTTCCCGTGGCCGACGTTTTAAGCCGCTTGGTGGCAGCTTTCTTGGTCTTCATTTTCGGCATTGTTACGTACCTCTGATGTGAGCCGCCCGAACCATTCGGACGGCGACCGGGACCGCCGGGCAGTCAGCCTGAAAGCCCGGACAAGTTCCCATCATCCCTTTTTCACAAAAGGGAGAGAAAAATTAAACCAAATCCCCACCCGTTTGTCGAGTGAAAAAAGCAAAAAAGTACAACCCGCCCAGAACTCGGAACTTACAGGCAAGCGTGTTCGGCATTACGGTCGCGACGGGGCGCGACCCTCCCCATCTGCGTGAGACGTGCGACGTGCGACACGCGGCATGCACGCCGCCTCTCCGACTTTCCTACACAAGCCAGTCGCGACGGGGCGCGCCCCCCCCCATCTGCGTGAGACATTCTAGAACCTCTAGCCACAACCTTCCAGCCAACAACTTGTCTAGAACTTCCAAAAATCAATGAAGTCATCCAGATTGAATCACTTGCGCATGGCGTGAGCGGGTGGCTAAAAGCTACCAGCTTACTGATAGGTACGCGTTTGTCAGATCGATCCTATGGGAATGACCGAAACGTCCCGCGAGAGGGGGCGGGCGCGTTCGGTGAGGCACAGAACCGCGCCATTCCCAATTGGAAGGCCGAGCGAGCGGGCCTTGGCGAAGGCACGGACGTCCCCAGCGGAAGGACTCGCCGTCTTCTTCACCTCGATGGGACTAAGCATCCCGTCTCGTTCGATGAGAATGTCGATCTCGGAACCGGCCTTGTCGCGGTAGAACCAGAGACGGGGTTCGCGACCATTGCTGCCGTATCGCTTGAGAAGTTCACCGACGACGAACGTCTCAAGTATCGCCCCTCCCATTGCTCCGTTCGCCAGCGTTTCAGGCGAAGACCACCCCGCCAGGTAGCTGCAAAGTCCCGTGTCCGTAAAGTAGAGCTTTGGCGTCTTGACGATGCGCGAAGTGACGTTGCGCGAATACGGGCGAAGCAGATAGACGATACCGGATATGCCGAGGACACCGAGCCAGTCGCGTGCCGTCGTCGCGCCGATGCCCACATCCCTCGCAAGTTCGGACAAGTTGAGGAGCTGGCCAGTCCTTGCGGCAGCGGCTTTAAAAAATGTCAGGAAGCGTTCTTCGTCCGTGATGCGGGTAAGGTCATGGACGTCCCGTTCCAGATAGGTACGGACATAGGAGCGGTAGAATGCCTCCCGGTTCTTCGCCCTGCCGGAGACAAGTGCGGGGAACGAACCGCGATGGATTCGCCGAAACACCGCCTGGAACGTATCAAACGACTTCGTGATGTCAAGTGTGTCAGGGACGATGAATTCGCCGTCATTCGTCCTTCCAAGTTCTTCGCCTTGGGAGATACCGCCAAGGTCGATGATTCCGATGCGCCCCGCAAGCGATTCGCTCACATCCCGCATGAGATGGAACTGCTGGGAACCTGTGAACCAGAACCCGCCGCACATGTCGGCATCTCGGTCGATTGCCATCTTGACGAACGGGAGCAGTTGGGGGGCGGATTGTATTTCATCGATGATGACAGGTGGCGGATAGGACTGGAGAAAAAGAGCAGGGTCGGTTCTGGCGAGACTGCGAAGGTCCGGATCATCCAGCGAAACGAACGTCCGCCCCTTCTCGGCAGCAGTACGCAAAAGCGTCGTCTTTCCGACTTGTCTTGCCCCGCAGACAAGTATTGCGGGAAACTGGCTGGAGAATTCCCTGACAGTAGAAAAAGCAGTTCTTTCAATCAATTTCATGCCGATATTCTATCATATCGACATTTGAAAGGCAACTGCAAATTGGGCAATTTCACGGTCGCGGCGTGGATTTGCCCAGTGGAAACAAAAAGATAGACTAGATGAACCGGCGGAAGTTTCTGATCCGTTCTACTAGCTAGTGTACTCGTTTCGGCGGGTTGCCTCTCTCTGTTCGGCGCTATGGTCGCGATCCTTCCTACGCAAGGCTACGGAGGACAGGCAAGCGCGCCCCTCGCGCGGAAAATTAAACCTATATTCCTCTGTTGAGACCTCCCCGCCTCTGTATTTTTTGCCGCAAAGAACGCAAAGATCGCAAAGATGAATATCTGCAAGAAGAAAAGAATGAAATCTCCTCTTCACCATTTGGGTGAGATGGATAAATACACCA
>JAFSTA010000154.1 GCA_017450695.1 Kiritimatiellia bacterium
ATTGTCCGGGCGGCGGGCGCGACGGGGCGCGTCCCTCCCATTCGCCGTGTCGCTTCCCCGAAACAAGCGCCGATTTAAAGCCGCGTCAGCGGCGATTTAACCATTTAATCTTTTAACCATCTAGAGGACGGGGTGGATCAGGCCGATTTAAAGCCGCGTCAGCGGCGATTTAACTTTTTAACCATTTAACCTTTTTAAAGGCGCCCGCGCCGATTTAAAGCCTCCGAAGGAGGCGATTTAACCATTTACCCATTTCACTTACTTCAGGGGCGCAGCCCCATTTAGGCCCGCAGGGCCACTTAGGCGGCTATGCCGCCACTTATCCGCCGCTTCCCGGCGCGCCCCGCCCCGCCTACAGCAACGGGAGTAAGGCTTGGGTGTAGGTGTCGTGGAGTTTGCCGTTGGTCGCCAAGAAGGCGATGTGGTACTTGGGCGCTTCGTAATTTTTCAAGATGCTACAGGTGCCGCCCGCCCGTTCGAGAATCAAGGAGGCTGCCGCCATGTCCCACAGGTAGATGCCGCTTTCGAAATAACCGTCGAGCCGTCCCTCCGCGACATGGCAGATGTCGAGCGCGGCGGATCCCAGCAAACGCGCGCGCTGGCTGGTTTCCGCAATGCGCCGAATGCCACGGAAGGAAAGCCCGCCCAAGTCATGCTTGTCCGCCCCCGTGGCGAACATCGCCATCTCCGGGTTTTCCGTTTCGGAGACGTGGATCGGCACGCCGTTGCACAAGGCGGGCCCGTCCGCCGTCGCTTCGTAGAGTTTGTCCAGTTCGGGCGCGAAAACGGCCCCCGCAACCGCGCGCCCCCGATACCAGACCGCGACCGAACAGTTCCACCACGGGAAACCATGGAAGAAATTGACCGTCCCGTCGATCGGATCGACGATCCAACGGTAGTCGCTCTCCTCCTCCGGACGGTCTGCGGACTCCTCGCCCAGAATCGCATGGCCGGGATAACTCGCGTGGATGATTCCCTCGATGATACATTGCGATTCGACATCCAGCTTGTGCTTCACGTCTTCGCGCGACGCCTTGTTCACATCGTCGCGACGCGACAGATTCGCGACCACATACTGCCCCGCGCGCCTCGCCGCAAGGGAGGCGACGGCCAACAACTGTACCGATGGGATCATGTTACACCAGCTTGTCTTCGGGGGGAGGAACGCCTGTACCGTCGGCGGAGACGGAAGGTTCCGAATGCGGGCGACGCCTCTCGATCGCCTCTTTCGGTTTCCGCGTCATGCCCAGTTGTTCCGCGTATTGATCGAAGTCGGCGATCTGCGCCTTGTACTTCCCGCAGAGCCGCTTCATCGCGAAACGTTGTTTCGGGGAAAGCGCGTGCTTTACTCCAAACTGTCTGGTGACGCTTGCGACAAACTCCTGGTCGCTGAACGTCCGCTTGCCGTGCGTGACAGGCGCCGCCCACTCCTTGACCTCGGCCAGCAGTTTCAGCAGGATCGGGCTTTCGTTGTCGGCGGGCGCGGCGGCGCCCGCCTCCGCCTTGGGAAGGCCCAGTTCCTCACACACCGCCTCGAAATCGGCGATCGCATGACGGTTTTCCAGAATGATGCTGTTAACGGCAGACAGCTGCCTCTCGGAAAGTTTCCGTCCCCTCTCCACCTGTCTCCGCAGCGAGTCGGTAAACTTCTTCTGCCTGTCCCCCATTTCCAACGTGGCGAGGAGCGCCAGCCGCTTCGACACGCTCTCCTGATCAGGTGCGGCGGCATCCTTTTTCACCTCGTCGGAATACCCCATCGCGCAGAGCCGCTGTTCCCCGTCGGGGATCTGCCCACGGTAGCGGACAGCGATGTGGGCAAGCGCGGCCAACTGCTTCTCCGAAATCGGCTTTTCGCCTTTCTCCAGCTGTTCCCGGATCGACGCCACGAACTTCTCCTCGCTGAACGGCCGCTTGCCGTGCGACATGGGTTCCGCCCACTGCTTCACCTGCGACAACAGGGACAGCACCTCGTTGACCCGTTGCGTGTCGGCGGGAGGTTCCTTGGACTGGGCGAGCCACTGGGTGAAGAACCCGTAGAAATTCCCCATCATCGCCTGCCATTCCACCTTGCCGGACTCCACCTCGTCGAGTTCGCTCTCCATCGAGGCGGTGAAGCCGACATCGAAAAGGCGCGGCATCTTCGAGACGAGCAGATCGTTCACCGACAACCCCAGTTCCGTGGGAATCAGCTGCCGCTTTTCGTGCTTGGTGTATTTGCGGGAATTCAGCGTGTCGATGATCGTCGCGTAGGTGGAGGGGCGCCCTACCCCGTTCGCTTCCAGAGCCTTGATCAGCGACGCCTCGCTGAAGCGCGCGGGCGGCTTGTTCTGTTTCTGCTCCGCAAGCCACTCCAGCACATCGACGAGGTCACCGGGCGCCAACTGCGGCAGCCGGTCCACCTCATCGTCCTCATCCTCCGCTTCATCCTCCTCCTTCTTCTTGCGGAAGTCCAGAGCCATCACCTTCAGGAAACCGTCGTACAGAAGTTCCGAAGAGGAGACGGTGAAGGTGTAGTCATGATTGTACGGAGCGCCCCCCGCCCGTTCCGGCTTCAGGCACACCGTCTTCTGGGCAACCTTGGCGGAGGACATCAGGCTCGCGACGAAACGTTTCCAAATCAGCTCGTAGAGCTTCAGTTCCGCGGCGTCAAGCTGCCCCACCAAGCTTTCCGGCGTACGCGTGACATCGGTGGGGCGGATCGCCTCGTGCGCCTCCTGCGCTCCCGAACGGCTCTTGTAGTAGTTCTGCGAGAAATAACCGCTCCCGTAATTTTGCGTGATGTACGCCTCGGCTGCGGCTCTCGCCTCCTTCGAAATGTTCACGGAATCCGTTCTCATGTAGGTGATCAGACCGACGCCGCCCTTGCCGCCTTCGAAGAGCGACTGCGCCAGTTTCATCGTCCGCTTCGGCTCATACCCCAGCACGCTGGAGGCGGCCTGCTGCATCGTCGAGGTGATGAACGGCGGCAGGGCGTGACGGGAGGTCTCGCGCTGCTTGATCTCATCCACCTTCAGCCGGGATCCTTCGAGATCGCGCCGGATCTCATCGACAATCCCCTTGCCGGAGAGCGTCGGCGGTTGGGTCTCGCCCTCGCGGGGAACGACGGGACTCTTTCCGTCGATCTTGGACAGCCGAACCAGGAACGGATCCTTCGGCGACTTCGGGGAGAGTACCTTCGCGCCCATCACCCAGTATTCGACCGGCTGGAACGACTGGATTTTCCGTTCCCGTTCCGCGACCAACCGCAGGGCCACGGACTGGACACGCCCCGCGCTCAACCCCTTGTGCAGACGGCGCCACAGCAACGGGCTGACCTTGTAGCCGACGATGCGGTCCAGAACGCGACGCGCCTGTTGCGCGTTGACCCGCTGCATATCGATCTCGCCGGGGTGCGCGAAGGCGTCCGAGACGGCACGGGGCGTAATCTCGTTGTACTGCACGCGGAAGAACGGCTTCTTCCGCGCTGCCCCCTGCAACGCCTCGCGCAGATGCCACGCAATCGCCTCGCCCTCGCGGTCAGGGTCGGGGGCAAGATAAATCTCCTCGCACTCCTTCGCCGCCTTCTTCAACGCCGCGATGACAGAGGCCTTGTCCTTGCTCACCTCGTATTCGGGCTGGAACCCGTGTTCCAGGTCCACCCCCAACGAATGCTCCGGCAAGTCGCGGATATGCCCGCGTGAGGCAAGCACCTCATACTCCTTGCCCAAAAACTTCCCGATGATCCGCGCCTTCGTGGGCGACTCCACAATCACAAGCTTCTTTGCCATACAATCCTCGTTCCTTACCTGTAACCTAGCCGGTTCCACGTGTTCAACCAGGCCTTGAGTTACCATCCTGCACATCCCCGTACGAAACGCGGGCGACAGGCTTATCCAATCCTTCGTTATGGGTTCAACAATCCGACACGCCCGCCCGGCAAGGTTCTCGCCAGACGGCGGATCTGCAACCCGATCAATATCGCGCTGACCTTCCCGCTCGGCAGGCCGCTGCTCCGGATGATCGAATCGATCAACACGCCCTCGGACGTCAACGCCTCATAGACCTTCCGTTCCTCCGGCGTCAAGACCGCTTGCGGACGCTGCCGTTCCACTTCCCTCTTTTCAGCCGGCACCGCGCCGGCAGCCGTTCCCGATTTCGCCTTCCTTCGTTCCGCCATGCCGATCAGGTCATCCATCTCCTCCATCACCTCGTCCGCGCTCGTCACCAGCCGGGCGCCTTCGCGGATCAGCTTGTGGCATCCCTGCGACGAGGGCGAGTCAATCCGCCCCGGCACGCACATGACGGTACGGTTGTGATCCAGCGCGTCCTGCACCGTGATCATCGTGCCGCTTGACAGCGGCGACTCCACGACCAGCACCCCTTGGCACAACCCGCTCACGATCCGATTGCGCATCGGGAAGGTCTGGCGGTCCGGCACGCGGTCCAGCGGATACTCCGTCATCACCGCGCCGCCCGACTCCACCATCTCCTTCGCAAGCGCCGTGTTCTCCTTCGGGTAAAAGCAGTTCAACGCCCCGCCGAGAACGCCGACCGTCTTCCCGTGCGCCAAAACCGCGCCCCGGTGGGACTCGCCGTCGATCCCCGTCGCCAACCCGCTGACGATCGTATATCCCGCGCCCGCCAGCTGGTACGCCAGTTTCTTGGCGACCTCGCGACCATAGACGGTGGCGCGGCGCGTCCCGACCATCGCGATGCAGCACTGATTCAGCGATTCCAGCGATCCGCGCGAATAGATCACCAGCGGCGGATCGGGTATCTCCAGCAGCTGTTTCGGGTACGCCTCGTCCAGCCAAGTCGTAAGCCCCACGTTCAGCCGTTCCGCCCGTGCTATTTCCCGCGCCCAATCGACCTGACGGATTTCACGCAAAAGCGATTGCGCCCGGTACGCGCCGATCTGCGACACTTCGCACAGTTCCGCCTCCGACGCCTCGAAGATCGCGGCATACGACCCCAAGCGGGAAAACAACCGTTTCACGAAGATGGCTCCGATCCCGGAGACCATATTCAAAGCTATCAATGCCTCTTTTTCCGTCACGTTTCGACTCTCGTACGGGTTGGTTAAACGGCGAAAGTTGTAGCATAACTCCCCCCGAATGACAAGATTAAGTTGCAGAATTCTGTCAACCTGGGCATATCTCTGTCATTCACCGCCTTTTCTTTTGAAAAAGGAACCACGGAATACACGAAACACACGAAATGGATGGGATGGCTGACGGGTGTTAGCCCGCACGTCACCTGTCGCGTGTCGCATGCCCCTGCGAAAGCGGTCTTCGAGGCGGTTGTAGAATGCCTTGACAGAACGTGCCCTGTACAGACGGGAGGAGCGAAGCGTGACCCCCGGCGGTGACACAAACATCTCCAAGCTCTGAAGGGGCGACGGAACGAAATCCCGCGCATCCTTGCCTAACCGGTCGTGACGGGGCGCGACCCATTCTCCGTGCCTCCGCGTGAGATAACAACCGACGGCGAGGGTGACGTCACCACATCATACCGTCGCGAAAAACGCGCCCCGAAACAAGCAGAATTTCGGACGAAAAGACGGGTGTATTCATCCTAGATTCCTCGTTTGGGTTCTCACGCAGAGCCGTTGAGAGCGCAGAGAACGCAGAGAAAGGCCCGAAAACAGAGGGATTTTGTAGGATCGAGCGAGATTTGTGAAGAGAAATGAAGGGATCGACTCTTCACCAATGGGTGAAGCGAAAACCGCACGGCAAACCGCCACAAACTTGCCGAATCTCCGCGTCTCTGCTCCTCTGTGAGAGATAAAAACCGTTTGTTCGGGAAAGGCAACAGAGGAATTTAACCTTTTGAGGTAATTTCAAAGGGAACAATCGAAAGACCGGAGGTTTTGCAATTGGCTCAGTTGTTCTGGTTGTTCCCAAATCCCAATACGCATGGGTGAATCAGGAAGATGCGCTCTGTGTTCTGGGGTCTCGCAATTGAGTGTCCATGTTATTTTTGAGTAACCACTAAGCTCAACGGCTAAAGTCCGAGAAGTACCCGAAAGGGAACAACCGCGTCGAAGTAACCCTGCGCCTCCACAATGGGTGCAAGCGTTCCCTCATAGACGAGTGCCGTCCGAACGGAACAACCACGTCTTTTCGGTATCTTCGCCACGCGGTTCTCCATTTCCCGCACGATCTCGCTGCCGATTTCACGTCTGCGCTTGGCCTCGACGACATAGACCGCACGCTGGGTCTGGATGAGCAGATCGACTTGAACACCGTTACCCGCCTTGCCCGACCTGCGATACGGCGCGCACGAAATCACGTGAGCGCCGCCAATCCCCAACGGGGCGATCAGCTGCACGGCGTTGTTGACGACCAGGTTCTCAAACGCAAGACCCATCACCGATTCCCAGCCCGCCAGTTCGTCCAGCGACCCAAATGCAAAAGCCCCCGCATCAATCGACTTCTTGACTGGTTCGATGTACTTCAGGAAGAATCGCGTGTAGTTGTCCCGCAGTCGATAATGCTTCTCCCGCACAACCTTGCCGGAAGCCGGGTTCATCCCCTCGTCTGAGGAAACCATCCCACATTCTTCCAGTTGGGCGAGTACGCCAGAGATATGCCCGTTCTTCTCCATCCCCAGAATCAACGCGATTTCAGAGACGGTACGGGCGTCATCCACCAAAGTGCGCAGGGCGGAGGCGGTCAAAGACGGCAACTTCGTGATAACGTCCGTGAACATCTCCTCGAAGTCCTCGCGCAGGACGCTCTTCGGGCGGAACGCCAGCCTCCGGATGTTTTCGTTTGCCGTCGCCCCTGGGTCTATCTCCTCGAGATAACGCGGAATCCCGCCGGTGACGGACAGCACATCGACGATTTCCCGTCGGTCTATCCGCGATGCCGCCCTTCCCCAGAACTTGACGCATTCCGCCAACGGCAATTCCGGCACGACGATGTCAAGCGAACGCCTTCCGTAGAAAGCCCCGTCTTGAATGAAGTTTTCCAGTATCCACGACGAAACGCTCCCGCAGACGACAAACACAAGCCTGGGGTGCTTCTTGAAGTACCCGTCCCAAGCGATCTTGAGCGTACTCGAAAATCGCAAGTCATAGTGCGCCATCCACGACACTTCATCCAGCAGCACCACCGTCCGCTCCGTGTCGCGGATTGCCCCGTCAAGGCGCAAAAAGGCATTCAGCCAATTCGACGGCGGAGAATCTTCTACCCCAGCAGCCGCAGAAAGCTGTTCCGCGAAATTTGCAAGCTCGTCAGCGTTTGACATCTTCGCCTTCGGACGCGCCCCCTCAATTCGTATGAACCGGGCGCCGCTTCTTTCGGCAAACTTTTCAATCAGCGTGGATTTCCCCACCCGTCTGCGTCCTCGACATGTGACAAGCGAGGGTACACGCTTCTTCCAAAGCGAGCCTAAATCTGCCAAGATACTTTCTCTACCATAGAATGACTGCATAATGAATCTCCTATTTTGCCGATTTCAGCTGCATTATACCACAAACCATGAATCAGGCACAATATCAAAATGGCACCTAAAACGGTTTTATGCACTTTTGTGCCATTTTTAAGGAACGCAAATATTGGCACCTAAATGATACTATTCAATCTAGGTGCCATTATTACCACACCTCCGCCGCCCGGTCATACATCCATCGTGACGACTTCCAGTGGACGCCCCGGCGGTCGAGCACCGTGCCACGCGCGGGGATCACCTCGTTCGCGTTGGCGTGGAGGTTGGTACGGTACATGAAGCACGCGAAGCGCGGTACGCGCCGATCTGCGACACTTCGCACAGTTTCGCCTCCGACGCCTCGAAGATTGCGGCATACGACCCCAGGCGGGAAAACAACCGTTTCACGAAGATGGCTCCGATCCCGGAGACCATATTCAAAGCTATCAACCTATATTCCTCTGTTGAGACCTCCCCGCCTCTGTATTTTTTGCCGCAAAGAACGCAAAGATCGCAAAGATGAATATCTGCAAGAAGAAAAGAATGAAATCTCCTCTTCACCATTTGGGTGAGATGGATAAATACACCA
>JAFSTA010000155.1 GCA_017450695.1 Kiritimatiellia bacterium
CCCAATTCGGGCAACGAGGACGTTGCCCCTCCCGTTCTACACGTGAGGCAAAAAACAAGTGGTAAGCGATATGCGGGACGCAAGATATGAAACGGAACCCCGTGCCGCTTCCCAGCTGGAGCGTAGCGCCTCTGTGCATTCCCGCGTGGAGCGAGGGCGGCGGGTTTGCCTACAAGTTCCTATTCCCCAACCACGTAACCAACCAAGTAAACCGCCAAACAACACAGACGCGCCACGCTTACGCCTACGCTTTTCCAAATTAGGGCGAGCGTGAGCGATGCCTGTCCGTGAATGTCCGTGGTTATCTAAACCACCCAGCGACCGAACCTTATAGGCAAGAGGATTCAACCTAGATTCCTCGTTTGGGTTCTCACGCAGAACCGCTGAGGCCGCAGAGTACGCAGAGAAAGTGTCGAAAACAGAGGCTTTTCGATCCCCCCGCACACACGTTACGACAAAAACGGATTCACCCAAACGGTAAGAGCCTGAAAAATTCCAAAGCGCCATGATTCACCATGAAATACGAAACTCACGGAATCGCCGTTCCAAGAAACGGATGATTTTCCGTGTGTTCCGTGGTTTTTCAAAGTGTCCAACAGCGGAATTTAGGTTCAAGGTTTGTCTGTCATCAGCGACCGTGCCGGAATGAGCGCGTCGAAATAGCCCCGTTCCTCGACTTGTGACGACAACTCGCCGTCATACACGAGGGCTTTCCGAAGCGTCACGTTTTCGCGACGCGGGAATCGGCGGAGTTTCGCTTTCATTTCCTCGATGACCGAGAGGTCGATGTGTTTTCTCCTCTTGACCTCGACCGCGTAGGCAAGGTATTCCGTCTGGACGAGGATGTCAATCTGGCACCCCTCTCCGCGCTTGCCTCGCCTGGCATATGGGCCGACTGAAAGAATGTTTGAACGGTCAAGCCCTAGCGAGGGAAGGAGGGCGTGGAAGTTGTTCATGACCAGCGTCTCGAACTGGAGTCCGAGCATCGTATCCCACCCGGGCAGGGAATCAAGCGAGGTGATCTCGAAAAGCCCCTTCGTGACCCGTTCTCGCACGGGTTCGATGTAGTGCAGGTAGAACCGTGTGTAACAGTCCTTTATCCGGTACTTGATTTCAAGCGCGGGCCGGCCCGTCTCCGGATTGATTCCGCGATCCTGTGCCACGAATCCTGCCGTGTCCAGATCTTTCAGTTCTTCCGCCAGCGTTCCGTTCCGTACGACGCCTAACGCCGTGGCGATCTCCGAGACGGTCTTCGGTCCTCTCGACAGGGCGGCGAGTATGCTGCGCTTGCGCATGGCTGACTTGCCAAACACGCGACTGAATATATCCTCGAAATCATCAAACAGATATCCATCCGGCAAGAAGCATGTGCGACGGAAGTTCTCGGCAATGTCCACGGAGAGGTTCATCTCTTCCAGATATTTCGGTACGCCACCGGTAACCGCAAGCGTGTCCAGGATTTCACGCGTCGATGTGTCGGCAAGACGCTCCCCCCAAAACTTCACCGCATCGCAGATGGGGAGTTCCGGCAAGACGAAATTCAGCGAACGGCGCCCGAGAAAACCGGAAGACTTGACGATGTTGTCCGTAATCCAGCGCGACACCGATCCGCAAAGCACGAGTATCAGCTTGTTGTGCTTTTTGAAATAGTTGTCCCATGCCACCTTGAGATTTCCGGGGAATTCCGGGGCGTCAAACCCCATCCATGAGATTTCGTCTAGAAGAACGACAGTCCACGAGTCGTCCCGGATGACGCTGTTCAGCAGATGGAAAGCCTGGAGCCAGGAATCGGGGACAAGTTCCGGCAACTCCGATTGGATCGCGAGCTGACTCCCGAATGCCGCGCGTTGGTCACGGTCTTTGATGTCCGCTTTTGGGGCAAGTCCCTCAATTTTGATGAATCGACACCCGTTACGCTTTGCGAACTCCTCGAATAGCGTTGATTTGCCGACCCTGCGTCGTCCGCGGCACGTGACGACCGATGCGATGGGTTTGGACAACAGTTCCTTCAGACGACTAAGATAGTAATCCCTTCCGAAAAACATGTGGGCTCCTGAATTACAAAACGGGAGTAGTATCGCATGATTCCTTTACAGGCGCAAGAGAAATCGCACACTTATTTGGTTTGTAAAAATCTGTGCGATTTATCCATCGTATAAAAATCGCACACTTTTTGAAAAACACCAAAAGTGTGTGGAAAACCGGCATCTGCTGTCCAGGTCGCCGTCCGCTTGCGGCGCAATGCGTTAGCTGAGAAGCGCGCCCTATATTCCTCCGTTGGACAATTTAAAAACCACGGAATACACGGAACACACGGAAAATCAGATGTTTCTTAGAGCGTGATCCCGTGTATTCCGAGGTGACGGGGTGTGTTAAGCATTGCGTCGCGACGGGGTGCGCCCCTCCCCAGCTCGCGCGTCTCCGCGTAAGGCAAAACAAAACTTGTCCTCATGAACATTCCCGCAAGAAGAGCGGACCGGGCGGCGGGTTTGCCTACAAGTTCCTATTCCCCAACCACGTAACCAGCCAAGTAAACCGCCAAACAACACAGACGCGCCACGCTTACGCCTACGCTTTTCCAAATTAGGGCGAGCGGGAGCGATGCCTGTCCGTGAATGTCCGTGGTTATCTAAACCACCCAGCGACCGTGCGGCGGCTTACGGATAAGCCGCCCTATCAGTCCAACGCCAACATTCACTCTGTCCGGCACAATAACACACTAGCCGATCAGTTCATGGTTGGGTGGTTGAAGGATAGGAACTTATCCTCATTTCCATTCCCGTTGCGATTGCATTGCTTCCCATGCTTACCCGCCTTGACTCGCTGGAGGCGGCTGGCGTCCTCTCTTCCGTTTGCGGTAGTCGCGCATCGACATTCCGAATTCCCGTTTGAAAAGGCGTTTCAGGTGGGCCTCGGCGTTGTATCCGCTTTGGATACTGATTTGGGATATGGGTAATGTGGTGTCACGCAGCAAGGCGCAAACCTTCGCAAGCCGCTCTTGCCGGATCGCGTCCAGCAGCGTCATTCCCGTGCTTCGCTTGAAATGGATTTCGGCATACCTCTTGGAGGTGTTCAGCGCTCTCACCAGATCTGTCACGGACATGCCGTCGCAGGCTCGTCTGCGAATAATCTTCAGCGCCCGGTTCGCGAACCCCCTCCTCGACAAATCATCCCGGACGGATTCCCGATAGACGAGTCGCTTGATGCCGTATGTGATCGTTGTCTTCTCCGGATTCCGTCCTTGAAGCAACTCGTCCAGCAGCTGCGCGGCGAGAAAACCTCCCTTCTCAAAGTCGGGAAGGACGCTGGTGAGTGTCGGCGTCGTGCTTTCGCACAGGATTTCGTCGTTGTCCACGCTGATAACCGAGATGTCTTTCGGAACGGACATGGACTCCTCTTGGCAGATGTCGATCACCTGCTTTCCGCGCAGATCCATTGCGGCCATGACCGCGCACGGTTTCGGTAACGCGTGGAGCCAGGCCGCCAGCCGGTGTCGCTCCAGCCCCCAGTCGTGCGATTCGCAGGGGTCTGTATTCGCATAGACGGAACAGGTGAACTTCGCCTTGGCGATCTGCGCGATAAATGCCTCCCTTCGGATCCGCGACCAAGCCGCTTCCGGGCTGGTGTCCACATAGCCAAAATTCGAGAATCCCAACGAGAGGAATACGTGGGCGACAGTCTGCGAGATCAGGCGCGAGTCATGCGTGACCCAATATCCTCTCCCGGGGGCGGCCCCGTCGATCCGAACGATGGGGATGTTCGGGTTTGTGCGCAGCGTCTCTGGGAGAACGATGTTGGGATCGTGGATGATGCCGTCCGGAATCCAATGCTCGAAGGTGCCCAGCTGCGGATAAACCGGATGCAACCCAAGAAACTGAATATCCCAATGCGGGTTGCTCCGGGCATACTGCAAGATACCCTTCAGCTTGTCCTGGTTGGCTTTCACGTTCACCGACAAGGCGATCAGCACTCTCGGAGTTACATTCATCCTCTGTTCCTTTTATCGGTCAATGGTTTTGATCTCTCGCAGAGGCGCGGAGACACGGAGATTTTTGCAGGTTTCTGGCGGTTTTCCGAACGTGGTTCGATTCACCTATCGGGGGAAGGATCATCCCCTTCCTTTCGGCTCGACAATCCCGCTTTTTCATTTGAAAAACCTCCGTTTACTGACTGATTTCTGTGTACTCTACACCCTCGGCGGCTTTGCATGAAAAACCAAACGAGGAATCTTGCACGGATAGATCAGGCTTGGGAATTCCCAAAGGTGACGGCGGACTGGGCCAGCTGGATGAGGGATTCGGCGCGGGCGGCGTCGCGGGTCAACAGGCGCATGAGAGGCTGGCCGGTTTCGACCGTTTCCCCCTCTTGCACGAGCTGATCCACCCCGGCGGCGAGATCAATCACATCCGTGGTGGCGGTCCGGTTCCCTCCCAGTTGGAGGACAATCCGTCCGATGGTGTCGGCGTTGACGTTCGAAACGGTCCCTGAGACAGGCGAAGGAACTTCCCGCGCGCACTTCGGTTGCGGCAGGAGTGTAGGGGAGTCGATGAAGCGAGGGTCGCCGCCCTGCGCCTCCACCATCTGTCTGAATTTTTCCAGCGCCGCCCCCGACGCCAGCGCCGCTTCGAGAGCATCCCTGATTTGTTCGCGGGGACGTTCCGGATAGGAAAGCGCGACCATCTCCAGCGAAAGGTCGAGCGTCAGTTTTCTCGTGTCGGCGGGCCCGGCGTTTTTCAGCGTCTCGACCGCCTCATTCACTTCCACGGCGTTTCCAGCCGTGCGACCGAGCGGTTGATCCATCGAGGTCAAGAGCGCCGCGCACTTGCGTCCCATCGACTTGCCTGTGTTGACCAGGCTTTCCAAGAGTTTGGTGGCGTTCTCTCTCGTTTTCATGAAGGCGGCGATTCCGCATTTCACGTCGAAGACCAGCGTGGCGGCGCCTTCCGCCAGTTTCTTGCTCATGATGCTGGCGGTGATGAGGGGAATGCTGGGCACGGTGCCGGTCACGTCGCGCAGGGCGTAGAGTTTTTGGTCGGCGGGCGCGAGGCGCGCGGTCTGACCAATAATCGAGCAACCTACTTGATTCACGACGCGCTTGAATTCGGAGACGGAGAGGCGCGTGTTGTAGCCCGGAATCGATTCGAGCTTGTCGAGCGTTCCTCCGGTGATGCCCAGACCGCGACCGGAGATCATCGGAACGGCAACTCCCTGTGTGGCGACCAGCGGGGCGAGCATCAGGGAGAGCTTGTCGCCGATGCCGCCGGTGGAATGCTTGTCCGCCGTCGGCAGGGGGCAGTCGGACCATTCGATCGTGTCGCCCGAATGCATCATCGCGTCGGTGAGGGAGGCGGTTTCCTCCGTAGTCATTCCCTGAAAATAAATCGCCATCGCGAGGGCGGACATTTGATAATCCGGAATGGTTCCCGCCGTGTAGGCAGAGATGAAATCGTGAATCTCACCGTCGGACAAAATTCCACCGTCGCGTTTTTTCTCAATCAGCCATTGTGGTACCATGCGTCGCCTCCTTTGTTGCGGACGGTTGGAAGTATAGCGCAGAAAAAAGGGGGAGGGAAGAAAAAAAGGAAGAGATACGTTGGCTCTGCGCCGCGCCATGTTGGGTGTGGCTCCCCCCCCAAAATTATCAACAGTTTATCAAAAATTGTTGATAAAAGTTATAAACAGGTGATAATAACTTTGTTGATAACGCAAAAACCATTGATTGCCAATCGATTAGAAAAAATCCAACAAGATGATATTTTCTTCTTTTTTCTGTGTGTTTTTTTGGTTATACTGGTGGCGTCTGTTATGAATAAGAACGAGATCACATTATCCGTCTGTCGGGAACTGGCCCGCGCACGTAAAGGCAAGGGGATGTCCCAGAGCGCCCTTGCCGCGGCGGTGGGTTGCAAGCAATCCCAGATCAGCATGCTGGAGTCTGGGCAGCCGGAGAAAATAGCAGAAGAGACGGTGGTGAAGATCGGCGAACTGCTGGGCGTGAGTTTGGCCCCGGCCTCAGAGGCGGGGACGGCGGTCTCGTCGATTCCGTTGCCACGTCTGGAGAAGGGGTATTGTCCTGATTGCCAATGTCCCGGTAATGTGCCGTACGAAGTGGGCGGAAGGCTCTTGTTCTGGCCGACGCTCCAGACTGGAAAACGCTGCGCCTATTGCGGCGAAGTGCTGGAGACCGTCTGCCCCTCTTGCGGCGAACCCGTTCGGGGGGGGGCCTGTTGCACATCGTGCGGGGAACCGTTGGTCACCCCCGTGCTGCCGGAGGGGATTCGTCCCGGCGAGTGGGCTGAGGAACGCAGGAGAATGTTGAGGGAACTACGCGGTCTGATCTCTGGGCAAGGGCCGATCGAACGAGGTGGAGATGCGTAGAAAACTGTTGATTGTCACGGACGGAAAAATCGGGCACGAAAATCAGTCGAAGGCGTTTTGCAACGCGCTGGATCGGGATTTCGACATCTTGCGGGTGGAGTACGAGAGCGGGATGAAAAAGGCTCTTTCCTATCTCGCTGACCGCTTTGGGGTGTTATCGACCAAGCTTTTCCGCGCAGAATTCATCCCGCGCGGGAAGAATTACGACGGGGTCGTGTGTACCGGCTCGACCGCGTTCTATCCCGGCAAGGTGCTGGCCCGGAAGATGCGCGTGCCCGTCTGCGCGATCCTCTACCCGAGCGGGTTCCGGCTGGATTTCGACTGCATTATCGCGCCGTCGTTCGACAACCCGCCGAAGCGGGCGAACCTCATCGAGATGCCGGTCAACCTGACCTTCTCGCGCCCGCAGTACTACAAGGACGCGGTGAACGCCTTCGAGCAACGGCACAAGGCGGCGCGTCCCGCCATCGGGATCATCATCGGGGGACCGAACGCCTTCGCTTCCATGAAGGCGGATGAACTCAAGCGCCAGCTGGACTCGATCTTCGAGCTGACGGGGATGTACGAGAAGTGGGTGACCACCTCGCGCCGGACGCCCCCGGAGGTGGAGGAGATGCTCGCCTCGTATCCCTTCGACTACAAGCTCCTCTACAGCAAAGACCACTTCAACCCGATTCCCGCCTTCGTCTCCCTTTGCGACCGCCTGTTCGTGACGGCGGATTCCACGGGCATGATCAGCGAGGCGGTGACGCAGGGCAAGGCCAAGGTTGAGATTATCAACAACATCTCCAAGCGGGGATCGAAGTTCGAGCGGTTCATCCAGGAAATGGCCGAGATCAAGGCTGCCCACATCTTCAACGGCAAGCTGGGGTTCGCCTCGAATAAGGTGGATCTCCAGCCGGTTTTCTCCGACGCGCAGAAGATGCTCTTTCCGCAGCAGCTGGAGAAACAGCAGCGGTTGCGCGACAAGCGCCGCCAGAGACGGCAGGCGAAGCAACAGCGGAAGCAGGGACAGCAGCAGCCGTAGGGCGGCGGTTGCCCGTTCCCCCGCAGGAGAAAACGGGGACCGCCGAAAGGTCGTGCGGTCCTCCACGAAAGAAACGAGGGACTAGATGAAAAGGGTACTGGGCAAGGCGGTTTGGATTTTCGGGATCTTGTGCTGCGGTCAGGCGTTTGGCGAACCGGCTGCGGACGAGGCGATTCCGGCGATGCCGCAAGCGGTGAAAAACTGGCGCGATCTTCGTTTCGGGATGTTTATCCACTGGGGGCCGGTCTCGCTCATGGGTAAGGAGATCGGTTGGTCTCGCGGCAGGGAGATTCCCGTCGAGGAATACGACAGCCTGTACAAGCGCTTTAACCCGACGCGCTTCCACGCCGACGAGTGGGTGGCGGTCGCGAAAGCGGCTGGGATGAAGTACATCGTCCTCACGACGAAACACCACGACGGCTTCTGCCTCTGGGACACGAAGGAGACGGACTACAACATCATGAACTCCCCGTTCGGACGCGACGTGGTGAAGGAGTTGTCCGAAGCCTGCAAACGGGGCGGTATCCGCTTCGGCGCCTACTACTCCGTGTGCGACTGGCATCATCCCGACTTTCCCCTGACCAGCCCCGGCGGAAAGGTCGAGCGTAAGGTGCACAACCTGGAGCGTTACACCGACTACCTCAAGGCGCAGAACCGGGAACTGCTCACGAAGTACGGCCCGCTCCTCACGATCTGGTACGATGTGGGCCAGAAGTTCGACGCCAAGCGGGGCGCGGGCGTCATCAACCTGGTACGCGGGATCCAGCCCGACCTCGTCGTCAACAACCGCACCCGGCACCCCGGCGACTACGACACGCCCGAACAGCGTATCGGCGCCTTCCAGATCGAGCGTCCGTGGGAGACCTGCATGACCATCTGCCGCCAGTGGGCGTGGAAACCCAACGACCAGATGAAGTCGCTCGAAACGTGCGTCCACTCGTTGCTTCGCACCATCGGCGGCGACGGGAACTTCCTGTTCAACGTCGGCCCGCAGCCGGACGGTCTGATCGAGCCGCGCCAGGTCGAGCGGCTGAAGGAGATGGGCGCCTGGGTCGCGAAACACGCGGACGGAATCTACGCGACGCGCGGTGGCCCGTGGAAACCGTCCATCCGCATGGCCAGTACGCGCAAGGGCAATCAGATCTACCTCTTCTTCCTGAAACGTCCCGCTTCCCCCGTTACGCTTCCGGGGATCCCGCGCACCATCCAATCGGCGGCGGTACCCGGCGGTGGCGCCGTGGCCTTCACCGCACAGGCGGAATCCCTGACGCTGGCCGTCCCCGAATCCGCCTGGGACGGCGTGGCGGCAACCGTGGTGCTGACGGTGGAAGGCGATGCCATGACCATCGAGCCGGTGGAAGGGTTGACGCAGTCCAACATCCCCGGCGCAAAGGCATCCGCCTCGGCTGTCTTCAACAACAAGGTGGCGCAATACGGTCCCGACAAGGTGCTGGACGGCGACAGCAACACGCGCTGGGCGACACCGGCGGGAATGCGCCAATGCTGGCTCCAGATCGATTTTGCAAACGAACGGACCTTCTCTGCCGTGGAGTTGGACGAGGAGTGCTGCGAGGGTGATGTCAGCCGCGTGAAGAAATACGAGCTGCAGAAACTCGCCGACGGAAACTGGGTCGCCTTCCATTCGGGGGAGGGTCTCGGGCGACGCGCCGTGATCAAGTTCCAGCCGGTCACCGCTCGCGCCCTCCGGCTCAATATCCTGGACGCCACCAATGGTCCGACCTTCTCCGAACTCCGGTTGAGGTAGGCGGCTGAGTGGTTAGGTGGTTAAGTTAAATGGTTAAATCGTCGCTGGCGCGACTTGAAATCGGCACGATTGAACCCTTTAACGTTTTCAAGCGCAGCGCGGAGTCCACGGAGGTCGCGCCCCGTCGCGACCGTGTGAGCAAGGATGGAGGCGGACCTACAAGCTACTAGCTACAAGCAAGGAGAACGAGATGTCAAGGTACGGAAGGATTGTTGGGATGTTGATGCTGGGAACGGCTTTGGGATGCGTCGCGGATGCCGAAGGATGTACGGCGATTCTCGTCGGCAAGAAGGCGAGCGCGACGGGGCGCGTGATTGTCGCGCACAACGAGGACAGTAACAATCCGCAGTATTTCATCCGCCATGCTTTTTTGCCGCGCCGCGAGGGGGCGTCGGCGGCCTTTTGGTCGGAGGTGAAGGCTTACGCCGGGAAGCAGCCGATCGCGCACCTGTTTTTCAACGAGTTCGGCGTCATCGTTTTCTCGAACAACGGCGGCGTGATGAATGAGTGGGACGGCCAGACTTTCTCGTTGCCGGACGAGGGGGAGTATTCGACGCTCACGGAGGGCGGGATCGGCTACCGTCTGCGTTGCGATATGATCGAGCGCGCGCACACGGCGCGGGAGGGCGTGGAGATTCTGACAGGTCTGGTCTCCAGGTTCGGCTACACGGAACGGTCGCGCCTCTTTACGATTGCCGACCGGGATGAAATCTGGGTGGTTCAGGTTTTGCGGGGACGCCGTTTCGTGGCGCGCCGCTGCCCGGATGACGAGGTGGTCGCCTTCCCGAACTGCCTGGCGATTCATCAATTGAACCCGGGCGACATCGCCTCGCGCAACATTGTCGAGAAAGGGGCGGGATTCAATCTTTCCGCGTTCTACCAGGGACCGCGCACCTGGAAATCCCCGTACAATCTCCATCGCTGGCTGGATGCCTACCGGATCGCGGCGGGGGTGACGGTGGAAGCGGGGGGTACGTATCCCTTCTCCGTGAAGCCGTCGCGCAAGGTCGCGGTAGAGGACATCAAGCGCGCCTTGTCCTCGCATTACGAAGGGATGCCGTGGGAGGTCAAAGACCCGCGCCATCCCCAGAACAGCCCGCGTGGCGTCCAGCCGATCTGCCGCTCCGGCACGCTCGAATCGGTGGTCTGCGTCATGGGCGAGACGCCGGCGGAATCGGTACTGCACATGACGGTGGGGCGTCCGTGCGAAGTGCCGTATTTCGTCTGCCGACCGCACGCGGGCGAGCTGCCGCCCGACGCCGTGACCGGCGAGAAAGCCGTGCAACGCCTCTGCGACCACGACCTGCCTCCGGAGCGATAGCAATCGGCATCACTTGGGCGGGTTGCCGCACCCGCTATTTCACGTGGCCTGTGCGATTCCTTCGCCGCGTCTATGGGGCATGGGGTTGTCGTATTCACTCTTTGAATGGGTTTACGGCCTTGATCCCGCAATATACCTGCCCGTCGTTCAGGTCCTCGGTGAGAATCTCGTCGCACCCGTTCGCCTCCGCGGCGGCGACAATCAGCGCGTCGTAGAACTGAATGCCGTATTGATCCTTGATCTCCAGAGCGCGGCGTACCTTTTCGAAAGACCCTGCCGCGCAATTGAAACGGGAAATCAAATCCAGCGCAACGGCTAATTCGGAAATCGGCTTGGAAGATTTTTTCGTCATCACACTGCAGAATTCCTTGGCGACTTGCAACGACACATAGCCGTTTCCATTCCCTATGGCCGTTGCCAGAATCTTGACGGCAACCATCTTCTTCGCCACATCTTGATTCAGAAAGGCGTAGAGAAATACATTTGTGTCAAGAAATACCCTCATTCCGCATTGGCCTCGTTACGGTCAAAAACATAGTCATCGGGAAGCCAACCGTCTTGGGACATCAAATAGGTATAGACCTCGTCCGATTTGCGCCGCCGTTCCAGCTCCGCCTTGAGATAATCAAGCAACATCCGTTCAAGGGTTGTTCCCCGAACGGCCGCGTACTCCTGCGCCTCCTGTTCCATCGCAGGAGGCAAATCCAAGATGATGCACATTTCGCCTACCTCCCGTCTCTTTGCGTCC
>JAFSTA010000156.1 GCA_017450695.1 Kiritimatiellia bacterium
GGCGCCAAGGAGTCCCTGGTCCACTGCTACGACTACCTTGTCGCCGACGATCCGGGCGTCATGTACGAAAGCTCTGCCCGATCCCATGCCTGCGCGGCGGCTTTCGAGAAAGAGATCGACAACCTCCAAAAGCTGGCGGACTTTTTGCAGGGCGCGGAGCGAGGTCCTTACTGGATGACGCCGCAGGGCGTCTCCGTCCACATCTTCCGGAAAAACGGGAAGGTCTGGCGTGCGCGCGTGAACACCACCGCGAAAACCGTTCTCCAGATGCCGCCGTACGGTAGGGAACTGCGCGAGATCACAGACTCTGACACCGCCTGGCCGAAGTAAACGGGCTGCGCCCCGTCGCGGCCGTTTCGGTGGGCGGAACTTGTTTTCGTCGCGGGGAGTCCCGGAGTTTCGGAGACAGGGTGCGGTTGTTCTCCAACCTCCCAAACTCCCAATACCGAAAGGAACGTTGATGTGCGGCATGGGCGGCAATTGTACCGCCGCAGTTCGGAGCGACTGTGCACCGCACCGCAACTGCCCCAAAAATCAGCTTGTAGAATGGGAGAAGTCATGGTATAGTAATTCCTGTTCATTGTCCGAACGCAGGTGCGTATCGGCGAAACGCAAGGAAAGGTGGGTATCATGGGTACGTTTGCAGTCAAGCAAGTCAAGAACGGGATTATGTTTAACCTGAAGGCCACGAACGGCCAGGTGGTCGCGACTTCGGAAGTCTATACGACGAAGAGGGCGTGCATGAACGGAATCGCCAGTGTCCGCAAGAACGCGGCTATCGCTCCGATCGAAGACCAGACGGCGGAGACGGTCGCCAAGCAGAAGAACCCGAAGTTCGAGATCTTCAAGGACAAGGCCGGCGAGCTCCGCTTCCGTCTGAAGGCCGCGAACGGCGAGATCATTGCCGCCAGCCAGGGCTACGCCACGATGAAGAGCTGCCTCGCGGGCATCGAGTCCGTGAAGAAGAACGCTCCCGAATCCCCGATCGTGGAAGAGGAAGCGCCGAAGGCATAACGGTCGATTCCATTCGTTGACTCTCCGCCTCGCCTCTGTCGGCGAGTGGGGAGAAGCAAGACGGTGACGCGGCGCAAACGCCGCGTCACCGTCTCTTTTTTCAGGGGGCGGGAATGGGCAACTGCCAGCCTGCGGTGGAACGCGACCCTCCCCAATCCCCTTCTCTGCGGCCCCGCGCTCCGCGGAGGCAACTACGACCCCCTCTCACTAGCGACAGGAGTGTCGCTTCCCCGAATGTCACGCGCCGAACTGCGGCGGCAGGCGCGATCCTATTTCAACGTGAGCTTGACCACGATGTCGAAAAGGTATCCCTGCGGACGGGTGACCTGGACGGAGATACGGCCACCGTCCAACGGCGACATCTTCAAGGCGCTGCCCGGCAACGCGCCGAGGATGCGGACGGCGCTGTCTATCTCGCCCTCGACTTTGAAGGTGATCTCATTCGCGTCGGGCGACAGGAAGTGGAGATACAGCGTCTTGCCCTTGCGCGTCGCCACAATGGCCTTTCCCTTCGCGATCGGGCAACCGTGCGTCGCGTAGATCGACTCACCGTTCGCGGCAAACCACTGGCCGACCGATGCCATCACCTCCACGGCCTTGGCGGGGAACTGTCCCGATCCGTCCGGCCCGATATTCATCAGGAGGTTCGCGTCTTTCGCCGCCGCGCGCGCCACCATCGCGACGACCTCGCCGGGCGTACGGAAGCGCTTCTCGCCAATCCGGTATCCCCAGACGTTGTTCTGGATAACGTCGCACTGTTCGATCGGGCGGTCCGCCGTGACAGGCTGGTTCGCCGAGAAACCGGCGTCCGAGTTGTCTCCGGGGAGATCCCGTTCGAAAAGCTGGATGTCTTCCTTCGCGCGGATGGGCTGGTGATTGTTGTTCGCCACAAGCGTGCGCTTGGAATGGATGAAGTCGTACAGGGTGTCGAAATCCCAGTCGAGCGTCCGTGTCCACGATCCGTCTTTCTGGTGCGCGGCGTGTTCCCATTCGCCGTCGAACCAGATGTTGCCGGGATGGTAGTTGTCGATCAGTTCACCGATCTGCGCGAGCATGAACTTCTTGTAGGAGGCGTAGTCCCCCTTCTGGTCGCCGAGAACGACCCTGGCCGCCCTTCCGGCCGGATAGTCCTTCCGGTGCCAGTCCATGATCGAGTAGTAGAAATTCAGCTGGAGGCCAGCCTCGTCGCAAGCCTTGGAGAGTTCCCCGAGGATGTCGCGCCCGAAGGGCGTCTTCGAAATGTTGTACCCGTCATCGGCCTTCGTCGGCCAGAGCGAGAACCCGTCATGGTGACGGGAGGTGATGGTGATGTACTTGGCGCCCGCGCCCTTCACGATCCGAACCCACTCGCGCGCGTCGAACTTGGACGGATAGAATCCGTGTATCATGCGTGAGTACGCCTTCTCATCCAGCTTCCCCTGCTGCAGATACCACTCTCCCTGCGCGTAGTTGGCATAGAGTCCCCAATGGATGAAGACCCCGAACCGCTGGGCGGCGAACTTCTCCCGCGCCTCGATATTCCACTTCTCAGGCTGATACTCACCCGCCTGAACCATCCACGCACTTGCCGCAACGGCAATCCCTACCAGAATCCTTTTCATCTGTTCTTCTCCTTGTTCTGTTTGTCAAGCGTGAGCTTGACTTGATACCATCAGTTACCGACGCGCGGATCCGTTTCATCGATGCGGAAACGAACACTGACGACGGACTGCTTGCGCGCATCGTTCCAGTACTTGATGTAGGTCGTCGCGAGGATCGTGCCGTCCGGCAACAGGTGGATGCCGGGATAGCCGCAGTCGGCGCCGGCATAACTATGCAGCAGCTTGATGCGGTATGTCCCCTTGACCTCCTTGGAATGGATCGCGGCATACGGCCCGACCCATCCCACGAAATGACCGCGAGTCGGGGAGGACGGCGCCATGTCGCGGAAGACGATGACCTCGCGTCCGTCCGGCAACTGCACGCCCTGATGGCGGTCGCCCGAAAGCCCCCACGGCGTGTCTTCCGCCTGCGACCAGGTTTTCCCCTCGTCGTGGCTGAACATCATCAGACTACATCCCGCGTGCGTATTCTCACGCATGAGGCAACACAGCTCATCGCCCTGCGGCGACCGGAAGACATACGGCTCACACGGGTTCTTCCCATCCACGTGGCACACCACCTGCGGTTCGCTCCAGGTAAAGCCGCCGTCTCTCGTGACGCTCTGCAACACTTCCAGCGGTGCGCGGTCCGCACCGCCGGGGCCGCGATGGTACATGCCGAGATACGATCCGTCCTTCAGGCGCACGATCGACGAGAACGCCATCACGCAGCGGAAATCCGTTCCGAGCGACGGCATCTCCGTCCACGTCCGCCCTTCGTCCTCGCTCATCACGCTCGGCATCGGTTCGCCATCCGGACGGCTGGTCACGCCCGACAGCATCTTCACCTGACTCCACACCCAAATCCGTGCCTTGCCGTCCGGAGCGATCAGCCGGTAGATACTCGGACAGTTCACATGCCGCTTGAACCCTTCCGGGAAGCGGTCATCGATGCGCGTCCACGCCTTGCCGCCGTCGGAGGATTCAGCCGACGGACCGCACCAGCCGCCGTGCGGCGAACACCAGACGGCGAGAACCCGCCCGTCCGCCGTCACCACGGTCGTAGGATGTCCCTGGTAGAGGTTGGAAGCCCCCTCGGCGACAATCACGTCCTTCGTCTTGTCGCCCGAAAGATCCACGAGCGGAAAATTCTTCGCGAAGTCCTGTATCGCCGTCTTCTCGGAGATGATTTTCGCATAGTCTCCGAACCCCGGCGCGGAGATTGCGAAGGCGTACACCTTCATCGTGGAACGCCAGGGACGAAGACCAATCCCCTGCTCCGTCTTGGCCTGCATCGGCACGGAACAAATCTCCTCCCCGTCAATCGTGACGGTCAGCGACTCGGCCTTCTTTTCCGCGACAAACTCGAACGTTTTGCCGTCGAGCACCGCCTGGGGCGCGCGCCGTGCGATCAGGGATTCCTTCGCGGGGGCGAAGAGCGAACCTTCGCAGAACATTTTTCCCGAACCGCCTTCAAACCCGAACAGGCTGGACCCCACATGAAAAGAGGCGGCGGAATTTTGCACGCCCGCAATCGCCATGCGGATGCGCACCGACCACGCGTCCCCTTTCGGCATGGCATTCGCCCAGTAGATGCCCGCATGGTCCGCCAGCACCGCCGCGCCGTCGCGAAACGCCATCGGCGCGTTCAGATTCGGCGACGCCACCGTCATCTGCGTCTGGCCTCCGCCCACAACCGAGAACTCAGCCGCCGCCACGAACGCGGCCAGCGACGCGAAAACCATCCCTACGACAAAATCTCTCGTTTTCATACGATTGTGCCTTTTCCTTTTTCGTTGCCTTTCCCAATCACAGCCGCGCCGTTTCCGGCGCGGCGCAGAACCAACCACCCCGACTGGCGGCGCAGAACCGCCAGCACCTCCCGGCGCGGCACAAAGCCGCCAGCTTGTTCTGTGCGGGGTGCGGAAGCACCCCGTCCTACCGAATGGAGAGGACCGTGCCGGTGGGCGTGACCTCTGCACCGAGCGTGTACTGGCCTTCCTCGAACATCCCGGCGGCAAGCTTCGCGCGGAATCCGGTCGAGGTTTGCGTCAGGTCGGTCTCAACCGCCTCCCACGCGCCACCGTTCACGGAACGCAACAGCCGGTACTGCGGAGAAAACCGCGCGTCCAGCAGTTCCACGCCCGCGTCTGCGAGAGTGAATGTCAGCGACAAATCCAGCGCGGCTGCATTCGTCTTCGTGATGTGCCACGCGCGTTTCATGCGCTTGAATCCCGAAGCTGTATTGATCCATTCGTTCTCCTTCACGCCATGCCCAGCCAGCACGTAGTCGCCGTTGGCGAGCGAACCGACCGCCGCAAACGTGAGTCCAGCCGAGGCATCGCTCACCGTCACGTTACCCGCCACGTGGATATTCCAGCTGTTGGTGACCGTCCCCCCATTCGAGGTGTTCGGCGTCATCGAGTTCGCCGTGGTGCGCCCGATGCCCACCACATCCAGCACGCAGTCGTCCGCCGCGCCGCCATAGAGCAGGTTGCCCTGCATCGCGACGCCGTACCGCGCCGCGAGATGGTTCGCCATGATATTCCGTTCCACATCGGAGAGAGCCCTGCTATAGATGCGGACCTCCGCAATGTCGCCCTGGAGGGTGCCCACATCTACCATCTTTCCGATCATGAACTTCGCCGATGCCGCGTTATTATCCGTCCCCGGTGCTTGCTTTCCATCCTTGTGAACGCCGTCCAGATAGGTGTCCACCGTGTTTCCGGCACGTGCCGCGTCCAGCAACATCGGCTGCCCCATCGTCATGTTCGCATAAGGAATAACACAGAATCTTGTAGCTTGACTCTTGACATATCCGTGCGTCCGCAAGTCGCCTGGACTCGTGAAGAATGCGCCGAACCGAGTATCTGAGCTTGGGTGATTCCCTACCACGCCCATGTTCGAGGGAGTGACTCCAGACCGTACCTTAAACACCACGAACCAGGTGTTGTTGTTGTTCGCATGAGCCCATTTCAGGTTATCGGCCGTGATCAAATACGCCGAACCGTCGAAGGAAACACTCGCCTCGGATGCGCCCGATGCGCGCGGGAAGGCCGTCGTTGAAAGCATGGGGGTCCCCGCCGCCGTCGCGACATCGCCAATCGCGCCCATCACACCCAGATTCCGCCAGGCTGTGACGGAACCGCCGGTTGCTTCCACGCCAGTGTCGGCGCGGTACCATCCCACCAGTCCGTCCCGCACCGCCGCGCACGGCTGGACAACCGTTTCGCCGACAGGGACTTTCCCCAGCGTGAAATATCCGGTGAACATCCCAGCTGGAAGCCGTACGCTCGCCGTGCCGTAGGCGACCGACGCCGGATAGGGCAGAATCGACCATGTATCCGTGTCGCTCGCACGATAGTACAGCGCGTACTGGCTGCCGTCTTCCGCTTCGCCGAGCAGGAAGTTCAGACGTAGCGCCGGGAATGTAGGCTCCGTGGAGTTTCCGGTGATGCACAGGTACCAGGAACGCGCCAGCGTCGTCACGCCGTTGTCCAGCGTCCACGCGAGGCTGCCGCCGTTGTGCGCCACCCAAATTCCGGCGTTGTCCGCCCCGTTCCATTCAGGATAATCGATCGTCAGACCGCCGCAGACCGGCGCTGTGGCACTTGCACCGGCAAAGTCCGAATAGCCGTAGCCGACCACCGAGAGACCAGAGCGGTAGGTCGCGCCGCTCGCGTGCGCCGCGTTCAGAAATCGGTGGTTGAACGCCAAATCGTATTTGGCGGCAAGTTCCTGTTCCACGAACAGACGTTCGATCGGATCCAGCGTCTGCTTGTAGATGCGGAGTTCGGCGATCTGTCCGGGGAACGGCTTGCCCCAGGCGTCCTCGCGGAAGTGCCCCACCTTCAGGTAGGAGGTGGCTTTCCGGTAAGGTTGACCCGTGTCTCCGGTACCGCCCGCGACTTCCGCCGCATCCAGACTCAGATAGGGAATCACCTTGCTCGTGCTCTGCCAGTACGCGGTCATGTCCAGCATGTGCCAGCTGGAAGCGGAGACATCCTTAACTTCCGGATAGGGTGCGCGCCCCACATAGCCACGCGCCGTGTAACCGCCATACGACAAAGGGAAGAAGACACCGAAACGGCAGTCGTTGGTGATCTGCCCGAAGAGTCCGGCATCCTTCTGCGCGTTCGCGTCCGAGCCGGGTTTGAAAACGATGAACCAGCTCGGCGGATCATGGCTATCGCGTCCGAGATCGGTCTCTACAGACGTCTGCAAAAAGGATGTCCCGCCGAAGTCCAGCGCGGGATAGGTCGCCGTCTGATCCGCGCTCGCGAGCGCGTTCTCCACAACCGTCACCGATCCCGAATAGGCGAACGCGTCCGCCACCACACCGAGCGATCCCTGGTTGACCCAGTTCGTCACGGCGCCGGTCTCGTTCGTCAAGATGCCCGCCTCCGGCTTGTACCAGACCGTGATGCCGTCCGTCGAAGGCGCAACCTTCTCCGCTTCCGTCACCGACGTGACAACCAGCGCATATTCGCCGTCCCGGTAGGTTCCGGCGGGGAGGGTGAAGGAGAACGTGCCGCCGTTCAGGGCGCCGCGCAACTCCGCCTCGGTCAACTCGGCGTTTTCTCCCCCGCCAACCCGAAGCCCGTTCAAGAAACCGGTAAGCCCCGTGTCGGCAAACGCGACGGACGAATCCGCGCGGTAGAGCAACCGTCCCTCGAACCCGCTAACACCGGGCGCAAGCTCCGAGAGGTCGAAGGTAAACGTGAGGGCGGGAACGGAGGAGAGCGTGTTTTCCGTCCGCCAGGTACGCTGAAAGCGCAGGCACCCGTCCGCCTCGCTCCAGGAAATCTTCGCGGGCTTGCCGTTATGCGCCGCCAGCAGGTAGCCGTCCGCGCCGGAGAGGGAACCGTCGGCCACGGAAAGGATCAATCCGCCCGCGCTGCCGGAGGTCTCGACCGAGCCCGCGATGCGTCCGTCTCCGGTCGCCGTCGAGGAGCCGATACCCGCGAGATCGTCGCAGAAGCCAGCCGCCGCACCCGTCCAGATCGGATCGCTGATCGTCAGGCCCCACCGCGCGGCCAGCGAGTTGCGGACGATACACACCTCGGCGTCGTTCAGCGCACGGTTGTAAACCGCCAGCTCCGCAATGTCGGCCGATGCGGAATTACCGACGCCCACCATCCGTCCCATGCAAAATTGGCTGGCGGAGGCACGCGCCTCAAACGCACGGGTGAACGAACTCGAAGCCACGTTCCGCACCTCCCCGTTCACCCCGCAGACCATCCACGTTCCTGCGCCGCGACTGTCCAGCAGGTTCGACTGCCCGATCGGAACGGAGATATTTCCATTCCCGCCGGGATTGCAGTCATTGTGGAAACGAAGCTGGTTGTCGCCCGACCCGACGAAGAACGCGCCGAAACGTGGTGGGTCTCCGACAAAGCCGAAAAGTCCCCGTTCGTTGTTGGCTGCCAGGTTGTTCATCACGAGAAACCAGGTTGTCTCCTTGCCGAGGTTTAGCGTCGTATTTGTCGTCGATACGAGCGTCATACTATCATGCACAACTGCCGTATTGCCCGTATTGCGGACGAAACGCACGGCCGGACGGTAAGTGCCGTCAGCGCGTTGGAACGCATTGGTCTGCCAGTTCGGACGATACTGCGAGTGAATCAGCGTGAGCGGCGAGGCGACACCGTCCTCCGTCTTCCAGCTGTTGATCGGGGAACCGTGTCCCGGGAACGCCGTGTCCGCCGTCACGCGCCCCTCATGGTCGGATCGGAACTGAACCTGCAGCCCGTCCATCGGCAGGCCCGATGAATGCGCCGTACCCGCGACCAGGCAGAACGCGCCCACCCAAAGAACACACTTCCACATCCATGTCACCTGTAGTTTCATCTTCTTTCTCCTCAAACTTCACCAAATTAAAACTGAAGCATTGTACCCGATTTTTGTTGACCCGTAAAGAAATTTGAATGTTTTTTTTGAAACCACGGAATACACGGACTACACGGAAAAAGATAAGTTTCTTGTCGCTTCTCGGAGTAACGGAATGAAGCGGCAGGAGTACCGCTTCCCCGAATCATCCGTCGGTTGCGGAGAAAACCGGAGAGTGAAAGCCCCGATTCAAGTTGTTCTCGATGTTGTCCCTGTTGTTTCCCAATCCCTCGGCAAGCGTGTTAGGCGTGGTTAGCGTGTTAGACCGGATATTCCGGGTAAGCTACGCGGTCGCGATCCATCCTACGCAAGGCTACAGCGGCACCACTCCCAGTTGTCCCATTCGTCCCACTTGTCCCATCTCGTGCGGACGACGGGCCAACCACCCAACCCCTCATTCGGGATTGCCTTTCCAGGGAATTACTTGATATACTGTTCGCGTCCTTGCGAAGGGATTTCGCGTGTTTACGAATCACGCGAACACACGATGAAAGGAACAGTACCATGAAGAAAATGATATTGCTTGCGGCTGCGGCCACGTTGCTTACGGGATGCGTGACGAATTTCAAGAACGACGGAGGCAATGCGGACTTGAAACCCAAAATCGTACGCGATATCGCATACGAGAAGTATGAAATATCCAGCTCGACGGTATCCGCCAGCGACCAGATCGTCGGCATCCTCCCCATCGGCACCTGGAACATGTTCACCGTCGGCGGCATGGCAACGCATCTCGCGGACGATATCGACCACATGGGCTATCTGCAGGAATCCATCCGCAAGGCAAAGAGCGGCGCCTATGCGATCGCCTGTGAGAAGGCGGGATGTGATTCCCTCGTCGGTACCCGGTATGAGGTGACATACAAGTGGTACTACTTCTGGAATGAGGCGACCGTGACCGTCACCGGTTATCCCGCCAAACTGACTGGTGTCGAATTCCGCAAGGCAAACCTCGACGCGAAACAGTAAACCACGGAGCGGCACATCCTTCCCCCTTGTCCCGCCCTTCTCACAGGAATGTAAACGAGGGCAACAGTTGTTTTGCAGGGACGCGCTCCGTCGCGGCCGCGTGGACAAGGGTCCACACTTCCACCAGCTACCACCTACCACCTAAGCTAACACGAAGGAGAGACGATGAACAATCAGAAGACACGAAATGGACTGCAACGACGGAGGGAGTTTCTTCAATTGGGAGGGGCTGCCCTGGCTTTCCCGACGATCATTCCCTCGCGCGTGCTTGGTGACGAGGCTCCGTCGAAAAAAATCGCGCTGGGGGTTATTGGATGCGGCCGGATTGCGCACAGCTATAATGTACCCGCGACGTTGTCCGAAGACGGGCGCAAGCTGTGTTCAATCATCGCTGCGGCGGATGTCGATCTCTGGCGCGTACGGAGTATGCGTCGCTTTCTCGCAACGGAAAAGTTGCAGGGACGGGATCTCATCTCCGATGCGCGGTGCGTGCAGGACTATCGTGTCCTGCTCGATGATCCCGCGATTGACGGTGTTCTCATCTGCACGCCCGACCATTGGCATGCGGCGATGGCCGTGGAGGCGTGTGTGAAAGGCAAGGACATCTTTGTCCAGAAACCGATGGCGATGAGCGTCGGCGAGGGACGACTCATTGTCGATGCCGTCCGAAAATATGGTCGCATCTTCCGCGGCGGAACGCAACAACGCACGGAGGAACAGTTCCTCCACGCGGTCGAATGCGTACGCGACGGGCGACTCGGAAAGGTGATGCGCGTGGAAATCGGGCTACCGGAGGATCCACCCGAATATAACCTGCCCGTGGAGGAGCCCGTCCCTCCCGACTTCAACTGGAACCTCTGGCTGGGCGCGGCTCCGTTGGCGCCCTACGCCCAACTCCGCAGCCACAAGCGCGGTTCGGCGGAGAAACCCGACGTGAAGAGCCGTCCCGCCTGGATGACAATCCAGCAATACTGCATGGGGATGATCTCCAACTGGGGGGCGCACCACATCGACATCGGGCAGTACGGACTCGGATACGAGACGGGCGGTCCCGTGCGGGTGGAAGGAACGACGGAGTACCCAGCAGGACGCAAACTCTGGAATGTTCACGGCAATTGCGACATCACCTACACCTACCCGAACGGCGCCATCATGAAAGTCGGCAAGACACGGGACTATCCGTGCGGCGTCAAGTTCATCGGGGAGAACGGCGACTGGATCTTCTGCGGACGCGGCGGCGGGGCGACAACGACATCATCCGATCCGGACGTCCGTTCGCGCTTTGAGCTAGGACGGAAGAAACTCGCCGCAAGCCGCCCCGAACTCCTGGAAGGCGCCGTAAAGAATCCGATCGCGCGTCCGCTCAGCCACCATCAGGAATGGGTACAGTCGATGCGGACACGGAAGGTGACAAGCCTCCCTGTCGAAGAGGTGCAACGCTCGACGACAACCTGTATCCTCGGCTACACGGCAATGACCCTCGGGCGTCCCCTCTCCTGGGATGCGAAAGCGGAAAAGTTCGTCGGAGACGAAGCGGCGAACAAGACGCTGTTCCGGGACGAGCGCGAAGGTTTCGGCGTGAAACGCCTCATCGCGGAAGTCCGCCCCTAGTTTATTCGTTCCAAGCCAGTGGTTAGCCCCCAGCACCATCTAGAATGACTAGAAGTTCTAGAACCCCTAGCCTAACCGCCACCAGCTAACGGCTAAGCGTGTTCAGCATTGCGGTCGTCATCCACCATCCTGCGCAAGGCTACGGAGGACAAGCAAGCGCGCTCCTTCCCACTTGAGAAAGTTAAATCGCTTCGCTTTAAACCTATATTCCTCTGTTGAGACCTCCCCGCCTCTGTATTTTTTGCCGCAAAGAACGCAAAGATCGCAAAGATGAATATCTGTAAGAAGAAAAGAATGAAATCTCCTCTTCACCATTTGGGTGAGATGGATAAATACACCA
>JAFSTA010000157.1 GCA_017450695.1 Kiritimatiellia bacterium
GCCCCGCTTCCCCGGCTTACTCTAGGCTAGAACGGCTTGGATATTGTGTTGCTTGAAGATGGCGAGGTCAGGCTTGCGGATTTCAGCGGATGGATCGAATGTCGGTTTGTACGGCTTGTTCATCAGCTCGTACTTGACGGAGGCCGTGACATGGTAGGGGAGAAGCTCGACCCGTTGCAGGGACTTGTCCCCGCTTAACAGTGACGCGAACGACTCCTCGTACCCAGGCAGATCGTTGACGCCGGGAATGAGCGGGATGCGGATTACGTGCGGAACGGAGGACTGCTTCAGCCATGCGAGGTTGTCCATCACCCAAGAAAGATCTCCCTTGCAGTGGGTACTGAATGCTTCCGCGTCCCAATGTTTCAAGTCTTGGTAAAGAAGATCCACTGCTGCCGCGCCGCGTTTGTAGTCGGCGGGAGAGACGAATCCGGACGTCTCCGCGACGAGGTGGAGCGGTTTCAGGAGGGAAGCCAGTTCCAGCAGGAAGTCGATTTGCGCGAACGGTTCGCCGCCGGAGAAGGTGATGCCGCCTCCGAACCGTTGGAAGAAGTCATCGCCTTTGTGCAGTTCAGCGGCCAGTTCGGCAGCCTCCACGACACGTCCGCACGGTTGTCCGCGCATGGTCTCGATGTCGCGGGACAATCCTTCAGGATTGTGACACCACGAGCAGCGAAGCGGACACCCTTTGAAAAAGACGGTGGTCCTCACGCCAGGGCCGTCCTGCAGACAGAATTCTCTGATCTCGAAAATCGTGCCTTTCATGAAATCGCTCCGTTACGGGTTCATCTCCACGCGCTTGATAATCTGGTCTTGGTAAGGCTTTTCCAGTTCCACGAAGTAGCCGCTCCATCCCCACACCCGCACAATCATGTGGCGGTGTTTTTCCGGGTGGATCTGCGCGTCTTTCATACGGTCGCGGTTGACCGCGTTGATCTGGAGCTGGTGACCGCCGCGCTCGACGAAGAACTTGGGAATGTATGCGACCTTCTCCAGTCCGTCCTCCATCCGAAAGGCGCTGTCGTGGATCTCCATCGTCAGCGGCCCGCCGTTCACTGCGTCGATCAGGGCTGGTTTGGTAAAGGACTTGACGACGGAAATCGGACCGCAGACGGGAACATCGAGGGAAGGGGAGAAGTTCGCCGCAAAAGGCGCGCCTTTCAACCGACCGTCCGCCGTGGCGGGGAGTTCGTTCGCGTGCCAAACATAGTACATGGCAGAGCCGGTTCCCGCACGGTAGATGCCGCCTCGGCAGTTCTTGCGTCCCGTCCAAGATGCGGCGAAATCCGCAAGCAAGCGAACGCCGATCTCATCCACTTCCTCGATATCGTTTCCCATCTTGGGCGTGTGGAAACGGATGTCGTTCAATAACGCCTCTTCGCCTTCGAAATCAGAATCGCATGCCGCCGTCATTTGCCGCAACGTCAGCCGGTGTTCCTCGAAGACCCATTTGCTGATCGATTCGAGCGAATCGACGGCGACGGAAAATCCGGTTCCGTGGATCCCGAAGTTGTTGTACCGGTTTCCCTCGCAGACGTCGCGTCCAGCCTGAACGCGACCGGTGCAGAACAGGGAGATGAAGGGGCCCGGCAGAATCTTGACGACGCGCAGCATCTCGCAAATTTTGTCCGCCTCCTTCACCAGTTGCTGGCGAACCTCCGCGTAGAAGGATTCGAAATCCTCTGCCTGTGAGGTACGCATCACGTGATCGACCACGGCGGGCAGCGAGACACCCGTGATGTTGGCGATGTCCATGCCGCATCCGGGAATCAGGAATTCCCAACAGGCGGCCACCGAATACTCGCGTGCGTCTTCCAAGCTGTATCCGAGCTTGACCAGCCCCGGAATGACGACGTCGTCGTTTGCGTATTGCGGGAATCCGATACCGACCTTAGTCAGTTCCGTCGCGGCCCTGAAAACCTCCATCGGCGTTTCTTTGTTGACGCGGAGGTTGATTTTCGGATCGATCAGTTTCAGTTCCCGGCAGGCGGCCAGGCAGAGGTAGGTGAGCGGATTGTAGGCGGGATTGCCTTGACGATCACATCCGCCCAGCATCAAACTTTGTCCGTTGTCGCCCTGTTGCACGCCAATGTACAAATCACTGTCCCGGTTGCAGGCAAGGAAAAACTCCTCCGTCCATTCCAACGCCTCATCCTTCGTCAACCTTCCCTTGTCCAAGTCCGCTTGAAGGTAGGGCCAGAGGTACTGGTCGAAACGCCCCAAACCGTTGTGGTACTCTCCTTCAGCCCAAACGCAGAAGTGAAGGATGCGTAACATCTGCAAGGCTTCGGGATAGGTGCGCGCAGGACCGTGCGGCACCTGGGCAAGCAGTGCGGCGGTCTCGTGCCGTCCTGTCCTTTGCGCCTCCTCGCTGTATCGGTCTGCCAGTTCGAGAACGGCGTCAATCGAACGGAGGGCGTTGGAAAGAAATTCCGTTGCGGAAGCATCGTTCTCCCGTGCGGCTCGCTGTAAGCGTTCCGAAACCTCTTTGCGACGGGCGTCCAGTCCTACGGCTATCGTCGAAGCGTAGTCGGGGGAGATGTTGAAAACGCGCCCCTTCTCGGCGTAGAAAGCCGCTTTGCGGAGTTCCGCCATTTCGTCATCGGAGTAGGGGTCCGGGAGATTCGCGACGGTGCGCGTGAAGGCGATCCGTTCCCCCGGCAGGAAAACGGGCGTTTCTTGCGACAACACCGCGCAGAAACCGTCTGTCACGCGATCGGACGCGGAACGGTTCTCGTCCGCGAAGCGATGCTGCATGGGGTTCCAATCAACCTGTTTCCGCCACGCGGCCTGTTTTTTGTCCAAAATCCACGCCGTCAGTTGCTGAATTCGATCTGTCATGCCATGTTTCCTCCATCCCTGTAAGAATTCCATTATACCATGCAAAGCGAGGTGGAATCAAGCCGTTTGTCCAAGCCGGCTGCATACGGGGCGCATCTGTATAATTCAACAAATGTCTGCGGTGTTCAAACACAGAAATTTGATGTCATGGTCTCACGCAAAGTCCGCCAAGTACGCGAAGTGCCCGACTCCCTTCCCTTTGCGGACTTTGCGTGAGGTTGATCCTCCGTTGGACAATTTTCGAAACCACGGAATACACGGACCACACGGAAAAACCACAAGTTCCGATTCTGTCTCTTTGTCTGGTATCCTATTTTGCAAAGCCTACGACTGGGGAATACAGGAACACCGGCCACATCCACATTGATCTGTTGGGGGAATTCGTTTTCTGTCGTAACGAGGTACGTGTTGTGGGCGAAAGTCACTGTTTTCGGCAATTTCTCCGCGTACTCCGCGACCTCAGCGGCTCTGCGTGAAAACCCAAACGAGGAATCCAGGTAGAACCTTCGCGTTTCGGATTGCGGGCATCTACATGGATCACGGTGAAAAACGCAGATGCGCCCCTGCATACGCTGATTCCGCGAGCTTGCCAGTGTGGTTTCGATTTGATATAGTGAAGTTCAAGGAAAGGGTTCAAGCATGAAAAACGGGATTGTTTTGTTTTTGGCGGTAACGGGATTGGCATGGTCGGCGCTTGCGGAGCGTGCGGCTGTAGTCTATAGCGGCTGGTCGAACAGTTCGTTCGCCAACGAGTATGACAACCATCTGAAAGAGTTGGGATGGACCTACGAAAAATTCCAGAACACACGCTTGCCGGAGTTGACGGAAAAGCTGGGTGAGTACCAGTTTGTCATCGCGGCATCGGTCGCCAATTATACCGGGACCGTGAATATGAAGCCCTACGCGGCAGCGTGGCGGAAGTGGCTGGAGGAGGGGGGGACGCTTCTGATCACGGATGCGAACTACGGTACCGTCCTGCATGATTGGGTGGCGGCATTCGGACCTGATTTTTCCGTCTCTTGCGCCCTTTGCTCTTCCCATACAAAGCCGTCGGATGAGACGCGCGTCGTGACCGTGCAGCCCGATCCGTTTCTCTCTTGCCCGAAACCACTCGGCAAACTGATCCGGGACAAATATCAGCAATGGTCGCACCTGACAAAACTCGGCCCCGACTGGAAGACGCCGATCCGGTGCGTGGACGGGGCGCCCTTGTTCGCGTACCGCCGGATCGGGAGGGGGATGGTTGTGCTGACCACGGCGGCATCCTTGAAAAACAGTCTGATCGCGAAGGCGTTGCTGGAGAATATCGCGGCGGACCGCGCCTTGCGTGAAAAGGGGATCCGGATCGTTTCGTTCGATCCGAACCTGAAAGGCGGTACGGCTCCCGAACGGAAATGCCGCATCCGGTTGCAAGTCGAACCTGACCGTTGCCGGCAGGTATCGGCGGTTTTGGTTTCCCGCAATGTCCAGGCGAATCGGAACAGTCAGACACAGGCGACAACGAGGCAGGGCGTTCCCGCGAACGGCGAGGTGACACTGGAGGTGACGACATCCATGTTCCGTCGCGGAACGGTCTCCTCCACGTTCGAGATCCAGGCGGATGGGCAGACCATCCTTTCGTGTTCCTGGGAGGATACGCTTCCGGACGCGATCTCCATTCGGCTGAAACGCAAGCATCTCTATCCGGGGAATTCCCTCTTGCCGTATGTGTCGATCACTCCAGAGGATTTTGGACGCGACCAGTTGACCGGAATCGCCTGGCAACTCGACGGAGGCGCCTGGCAATCCTGCGAGGCGAAGAGTACGGAATTGTCCATCCCGGTTGACGGACTGAAGGATGGGGAACACACGTTCCGCGCCAAGCTCTGTTACCAACCGGGTTTTCTGGAGTCGGTCGATGCGGCGAAACGGAGTCTCTTCGACTGGGGGGAACAGGCGGAAGCGAAATTCTTCAAGCATCCCGAACCGAAGTATCGGATGCGCGACGACCATGTGCTGCTGGAGAACGGAAAGCCATTCTTCCCGTTCGGTTTCTACGAGGTCTCCTGGACGGTTCCGGCTGAGGAACGCCTCCGGATGACGCGGGATGTGGCGAAATGGGGTTACAACTCGGTTCATGTGGGGATGCGTAATGACGAGTATGACGGCGACGGGTACGGCGTGTTTCTCGACGAGTGCGCGAAGCTGGGAATCCGCGTCATTACGGAGTTCTCGGAGAGCAAGGCCGAGTCCGTGATTCGGAAATACCGGGATAAGGCGGCGGTCATGGGATGGAATCCCGGCGACGAGCCCGCCCCGAAGGGAATTACGCCGCAGCAGATGTTCGGACGCTATGACCGCTTCAAGCAGCTGGATCCGAACCATATCGCTTACACCGTCATCTGCGTACCGAGTCAGTACGCCAACTACGCGGCGGGGACGGATGTGCTGGCGCCCGATCCCTATCCGGTGCCGCGTACTCCCTTTGACGAGGTTTACCGCCGCTTCAAAGATGCGAAGGCGGCTGCGAACCGCGTTGATACCGCGCTGTGGGCGGTCGGTCAGGCCTTCGGCGGTCAGGGGTATGACAAGAAGGGGGCGTGGCCTCGCTGGCCCGACGCGCGGGAGTTCCGCGGGATGAGTTACCTTTCCCTGATGGCCGGGGCGAAGGGGATCATCTACTACACGTTCTATGACGGTTCGTTTGACATCCGGAAGGCACCGGGCCTGTTGGAGGCCGTGCAGGAGTTCCCCGACGAGATGCGCGGCATGGTTCCCTTCGTGTTGGACGGCAAGGGAAAGCTGTTGCTGGAAGATTCCGATGGCGCGTACGCGATGGCGTGGACGCTGGGGACGGAACGACGGCTCGTGGCGGTGAATGCCAGGGACAAGGAAACGGAGATAACGCTGCCCTTTGACGGTGGGCAAGTTCTCTTCGGGACACCCAAGGATCTCCGCTGGAGTGACGGAAAGCTCACCTTCAAACTGCTTCCGTTGGAGCGTGTCGTAATTCAGAGGCAGTAGGCGGGGGCGGTTGCCATCGCCAATCCGAAGCCGCTTCTCGCTCTTGCGAGTTCCGAGTTCTGTCGCGACATTTAGGGGAAGAGGCCGCATGCGCAAGGAAGGGCACGAAACGAGAAGCGAACGTGGTTCAAGTGACGTACGGCTGCCATGTGCTGGGTTACCTGTCTCCCAGTACCCCTTCCAGCAAGTGTAAGTTTCTTCAAAAATACGCTATTGTTTTTGGTTGGGAAATGGTAAACTATCGCTTTCTTTTTTGTTGAGGATTGGATTATGCACCCTTATCGTACACATACTTGCAACGAGCTTCGTGCCGCTGACGCGGGCAAGACGGCCCGCCTGTCCGGTTGGATGTTCCGCATGCGTGATCATGGCGGCATCCTGTTTATCGACCTTCGCGACCATTACGGCATCACCCAGGTGGTCGTGCATCCGAGCCGTTCGTTCTTCGAGACGCTTGCCAAATCGCGCCTGGAAACGGTCATCACGGTTACTGGCGAGGTGAAGCTCCGGGATCAGGAGACGATCAATCCCGAGATTCCGACTGGCGAGGTTGAGATTGAGGCGAACGAATGCGTGTTGGAGTCACCTTCCGAGTTGACGCCGCTCTATCTGCCCGACGAGGCGTCGGAATCGGAAGATCTCCGCCTGAAGTACCGGTTCTTGGATCTTCGCCGCGAGCATCTGCACAACAACATCGTGTTGCGCTCGAAGGTGATCCAGTTCCTGCGCCAGCAGATGTGGAATCTCGGTTTTACCGAATACCAGACGCCGATTCTGACTTGCAGTTCTCCCGAAGGTGCGCGCGACTACCTTGTGCCGAGCCGTGTCCATCGCGGTAAGTTCTATGCCTTGCCGCAAGCCCCGCAGCTCTTTAAGCAGTTGCTGATGGTCTCCGGCTTCGACCGCTATTTCCAGATCGCCCCGTGTTTCCGTGACGAGGATGCGCGTGCCGACCGTTCCCCCGGCGAGTTCTACCAGCTTGACATCGAGATGTCGTTCGTCACGCAGGATGAGATTTTCGCCGTGGTCGAGGATGTGCTGTACAAGCTTTTCAAGACGTTTTCGACGAAAGTGATCACGGATGCGCCGTGGCCCCGGATTCCGTTCCGCGAGGCGATGATGAAGTACGGCAGCGACAAACCGGATCTTCGGAATCCGCTGGTGTGGATCGACCTCTCCGAATTCTTCCGGAACGGCGGGTTCAAGGCGTTTGCCTCCACCGTTGAAAATGGCGGTATCGTCAAAGGTCTGCGCGTTCCCGGTATTGTCGGTGTGCAGAGCCGTAGCTGGTTTGACAAGCGCGAGTCGAACGCGAAAGCGGAAGGCGCGAAGGGGTTGGGCTATGTCATGTGGACACCCGAAGGCGAGATGAAGGGGCCGATCGCCAAGTTCATGTCGCCTGAGGAAATCGAGGAGATGAAGAAGCTCTCCGGTCTGCAGCCCGGTGACGCGCTCTTCTTTATCGCGGCTCCGACGGATGAGGCGAACGCGCTTTCCGGCAAGGTCCGTACGGACATCGCCACCTCGCTCGACCTGATCGAAAAGGACTGTTACAAGTTCTGCTGGATTGTCGATTTCCCGTTCTTCGAGAAAGATCCCGAGACGGAGGCGATTATCTTCTCGCACAATCCGTTCTCTATGCCGCAGGGTGGATTGGACGCACTGCTGACGAAGAATCCCTTGGATATTCTCGCATACCAGTATGACATCGTCTGCAATGGCATCGAGGTCTCCAGTGGCGCGATTCGCAATCACATCCCCGCCATCATGTACAAGGCGTTCGAAATCGCCGGGTACAAGAAGGAGGTTGTCGAGGCGAAGTTCTCCTGTCTGCTGAACGCGTTCAAGTATGGAGCGCCGCCGCATGGCGGAATCGCGCCGGGTGTGGATCGTCTCGTGATGCTTCTGACGGATTCGGAGAACATCCGCGAGGTGATCGCGTTCCCGATGAACCAGCGTGCGCAGGACTTGATGATGAACGCTCCGTCCGAAGTGACGGAACAGCAGTTGCGCGAGTTGCACATCAAGATCCGTGGCACGGAAGGTGCGCCCGGACAGAAGGTCGTGCAGTAAGCGCGCCGGGTAAGCGGGGCGCTTCGCGCCAGCTGAGAGGCGGAAAAAGCGAGGGAAGCAATGCGGACGCGACGGAGCGCGTCCCTCCCGTTCTCTGCGTGAGGCAAAAGACACGCGACATGCGGCACCAGTCGCGGTTGTCCCTTTCGTCCCGGTTGTCCCATCTCTCGCTGTTCTGCGTGAAGCGCCCCACCTTCATTTGCATTCCCGCGTGGAGAACGCGGGCTTATAGGTGTCAGCTTGTAGCTATTGGCCCCCCCGCGCGCGTTGCGTGAGTGATTCGATTCAGATAACTTGCTGTACACACGCCGGAGGTTGAAGTTATAGACGAGCTTTTCGGTCAGCGTCCATCCTTGTTCATCCGGTGTGCCGATTTCAAGTCGCGCAGCGACGATTTAACCATCTAACCATTTAACCCTGCCACCCAACCACCAGACCACAGATCTTTTTGAAGGCTCGACAAGGTGATTCGTTTTTGATTTAATGGTTTCCTATCTTGCGCATGGTTGTGGAAGGGAATGACTTGCCTTTCGACCGTCTGCGCTGGCACACGGAAAGGATTTGATTATGAAACGGTTGTTGGCTTGTTTGGCTCTTTTGTCTGTCGCTTGCGTGTTTGCCGAGGATGCGGTTCGCCCGTTGACCCCGGAACGCATGGAACTGCTGAAACATTCGTTGATTCACCGGGGGGACGGGGTTGGCCGTCCGGACAATACGATGGAAGCCATGCTGTACACGTGGGCGAAGGGATACACTCCGGAGTGCGACGCGCGTTACACGAAGGATCGCGTGATTGTCGCCTTCCACGACGGTTCCCTCAAGAAGAAGCCGATCTCGCAGTGGCTGTGGGCGGATTTGCGCGAAGAGGATGTCGGCTCCTATCGCGGGAAGCAGTTCGCGACTTGCCGCGTCCCGACCTGGGATACGATATTCTCCGCCATTCGGGAGAATCCCAACCGCCGCATTCACTTGGACTACAAGGACGTTCCGCCGGAAGTTCTTGCGCCGATGGTCAAACGGTACGGGATTGAGAAGCAGGTCTATTTTATCACCTGCGGTTATGATTTGATCCATCGTTGGAAGAAGGCCCTGCCGGAGGGGAAGGCGATGCACTGGATGCATCTTGGAAATTGGGGGCGGCTCAATTTCGATTCCCCGGAGGCGCTGGGGATGGCGGAGGCGCATGAGCGTGCGCTCTTTGAAAAGGCGGCGGCTGAGAATTTCAAGGACATCGACAATGTGCAGCTCCATGTACAGGTCAATTACTCGAAGGAGGAACCGTTCTGTCCGCGTGCCGCTACGCTGAAGGCTTGGTGCGACCGTATCCACGCCGCCGGTGTCGAGGCGTCTATCTGCGTGTGGAAAGAAGAGGCGAACGATCCGAAAACCTACAAAAAACTCTGGCAGCTTGGATTTGATTCCTTTGGCACGGATTATCCCGAAGCCCTCTACCAGGCAATCAAGGATGGAATGAAATAGAGGCGTGGTAGTTGTTGACCGCTGGCGGGTCGTTTCGCGCCAGCGTGTTCAGCGTGTGAAGCCGGAAAGACCGGATATTCCGGATAATCCGGAGAAACCGGGCAGGTATTGCGGACTACGGGGAGTCTCGGAGATAAAGGTGGGCTGTTCTCCAAACCGCCAAAACTCCCTGGAACGAATTGTAACGCCGTTCGCCTTTGCGTTCTTGGTTCTGAACGGGAGGGACGCGCTCCGTCGTGTCCGCAAAGCTGAACACGCTTGCTTATCAGTTCAAGGTTAGGTCGCAGAGCTGTTTAGAGAAGCACGGATGTTCGCAGACAGGCATCGCTCATGCTCGCCCTGGTTGGGAAATGCGTAAGCGTTAGCGAGGCGCGTCCGTGTTGGTCGGTGGTTTAGTTATTTGGTTCAATGTTCGTGGAACAGAATGGACGGCTCGCAATCGCGAGCCGGATGGGAACCGTCGCGCGGTTGCGCGCCGACCGCCAGTCTGTTGTCCTTGAAGTTGTTCCCGTTGTTTCCTTTCTACCTTCTGGGCAATGAACCGCCTCCCCGTACTCGCATGGGAATGGAAATGAGGGTAAGGTTGTCTCGCTCAGATCCCCGAAATACCGCTTGCATCGGGTGCTGAAGTTTCGGTATAATATTCCACATCGACTGGAACTTTCCACACACGGGTGTGGGGTCGATTTGATTCACTCAAACGAAAGGAGCAGTATGTCTAGGAAGGTGACGATTTATACGGGACAATGGGCTGATGTGCCTTGTGATGAACTGTGCGAGAAGATGGCCGCTATCGGCTACGATGGACTGGAGCTTTCTTGCTGGGGCGAGTACGTGGATTTGGACAAGGCGTCCAAAAGTAAATCTTGGTGCGAGGACAAGCTGGCGCAGCTCGGAAAATACGGATTGGGATGCTGGTCGATTTCGAACCACCTGACCGGTCAACTGGTTCTTGATCCCATTGACGAACGCCATTACGCATTCTTGAAAAAGGGGGTTTCCCGTGATCCGAAAGCAATCCGTAAATGGGCGATCGATCAGCAGAAGAAGGCTGCGAAGGCTGCTGCCAACTTCGGCGTGAAGGTTGTCAACGGATTCACCGGTTCTCCGATTTGGCACCTTCTCTATTCCTTCCCGCCTGTTTCTTCCGAAATGATTGCGAAAGGTTATCGCGAGTTCGCAAAGGTTTGGAAACCGATTTTCGACTACTATGCCGAGAACGGCGTGAAGTTCGCCTTGGAAGTTCATCCGACTGAAATCGCGTTCGATATCGCATCCGCCCAACGCGCGTTGGAGGCTGTCGATTACCACCCTGCGTTTGGTTTCAATTTCGATCCTTCGCATTTGGGGTATCAGGGCGTGGATTACGTTAAGTTCATCCGTACCTTCAAGGACCGTATTTTCCATGTCCACATGAAGGATGCGTGGTGGGGACATGGTGACGGCACGGTGGGCGTCTTCGGTGGTCACACGGAATTCGCCGATCCTCGCCGTTACTGGGACTTCCGTTCCCTCGGTCATGGTGATATCCGCTTCGAGGACATCATCGTCGCGCTGAACGATATCGGGTACGAAGGCCCTCTCTCGGTCGAGTGGGAGGATTCCCGTATGGAACGCTGGCATGGTGCGAAAGAGGCTTGCGAGTTTGTGCGTAAGGTGGATTTTGCCCCGAGCAAGATCGCCTTTGACTCGAATTTCGACAAGTAATCCCTAAAGACGCGGTTGGAAGTCTCACGCAGAGTACGCCGAGAATGGGCGTACTCTGTCGTGACCGCGTTGCGGAAAGGGAAAACCATGTCACAAATCGGGGAAGCGCCCCTCTTGACGCTTTGTGTGGTAACAGAACAGAATGAAGCGGCAGAAGTGTCGCTTTCCCGAACGTCTCGTTTCGAACTCAGAAATTTGAACCCACCACCTTATCGGCACGGGTAAATACGATCGGGAGCTTGGTTTGTGACGCCACGAATCCGATTTTGCCGATTTCGGATTCGTGGTGTTCTTTTTTGCGATGAATGCCGGTATTGTTTTATCAAATCAGTTCAACCCCTTTCGGAACCTCGCCGTCGAGCAGTACTTGATGGAGAAGGGGATTCGTCTGGATTGTCTCTTGTTCCTTTGGCGCAACGACCGGACGGTTGTGATCGGGCGGAATCAAAACCCCTGGACGGAGTGTGCCGTGGAAACTTTGTTGAACGATGGAGGTTTTCTCGCGCGGCGACGGAGCGGTGGTGGTGCCGTTTATCATGATTTGGGAAACCTAAACTTCTCTTTTGTCGTTCGGGACGATCTCTACGATGTGAACCGTCAGCTGTGTGTTATTGCCCGTGCCGTTCAGGTTTTTGGATTGGATGCGCTGGTTTCGGGACGGAATGACCTGACAATTGGAGAACGCAAGTTTTCCGGCAATGCTTTCCTTCACGCCAAAGGCTTTGGATTACACCACGGAACGATCTTGTTACATACGGATTCGTCCTCGATGCGAAAGTATTTGACGCCCCCTCCCGAAAAATTAGCGAAAAGGGGGGCTGTGTCGGTTCGCAGTCGTGTCGTGAACCTCACCGAACTGAATCCTGACCTGACTGTGGACAGGTTGACTCACGCGCTTCGGAATTCGTTTGCGGATGACTATGGAGAGCCGTCGGATCTTTCTTTCCCCGATCTTGCTTCAGCACCCGAAACCGAGAAGTTCTGCGCCCGATATGCCTCGAAAGACTGGATTTATGGAGACTGGATGAATGTGCGCAATGCGCCGATACAACGTCACGCCGCATTTTCGTGGGGAATTTGTGACTTGGCAGCGGAAACGGATGCGGAGGGACGGATTACCAAACTCGCCGTTGCAACTGATGCGCTGGATCCCGATTCAATTGATCGATTGGAAAACGCGCTGATCGGTTGGTATCCTGACGCCCCCATACCTGACCTGCCGTTTGCATCAGATGTCGCAGGCTTGTTGGGCGGCTGATACCATTACTTCCGAGTGTTGGAAAAGCAACAGTCAGGAGCAAGACGTCCTTTCAACCAAAAGGTGATAGGCTGCCCTATTTCGGAAATCCGATATTCTTCCTGTTCTACCCGTGATTCTTTATGGACCAAATCTCAACAGAGGAATTTGGGTTGAACTTGGAACAAACGACGATTCGACGTTGTTAATTGCCTTCTTTGGGCGGTGGTGGCGGAACGAACGGAGGACGGCGATGCGCCCTCTGCGTATCACGTTCTTCTCTGTTCCGTCGGAGTGATTGCCACTCCATCTGACGACGTTTCCCTTCTTCCCGAAGCAGAGAAGAAACTTTCTGCCGCTGCTCCTCGGTCAATGTCTCACGGATTACGATAAGAGTCTGGAGAGAAAGTTTCGCCTGTTCACCACGAAGTTTGGCTATCTGTTCGGCGATTTCAAAGAGGGGGGCAGGATCCGCACCTTTCCGGTTCAGGATATCCTCACCCAATTTACCTTGACGTTGTGCCAACTGCGTGATGTTGGTCTCAATGGCCTGCTGCCGGGTACTGATTTTCTCCAAGGCATCACGCAAGGTCTGCACTTGACCAGCAGAGATTTCCGCGTCACGGATAAATTGTTCAGAAACAACACATTTACCGACCCAGTTCGCGAAATGGGAGGATCGATGTGCCGGGAACCGTCCCTTCGGAGGTTGGGCAAACAAACTGCATGCAACGATGCAAGGTAAAAGAAAAACAACAAGTTTCCGATTCATGGCCGACTCCTTACAAACTACATACTTAAACGAAGAATACTCAAATTTATTGGCATGTTTTTTTGGAAACGAATCAATGGAAAGCGGTGGGATTTCCCCAAGCCGAACCGTAGGGCGCTTCGCGCCAGTTGCGAAGCGGTCGCGGGGCAACTGGCTTTACTTGCTTGATTCGTTCTTCGTGTGGAGCGGGATATTGGCGTATGCCGCGCCGCCTTTGCCATCGAAACAGTAGGCATAAAGGCGGTAAACGCCGTTTCCGGGTAGCTTGACCTGAACGGTGCTGATGACGCTCCCATTTGCTTTTGAACTCTGTTCGTCCGTGATGGCGCCGTTCCACTCCTTCGGTAAGGCGAGTCCTTTTCCGATCGTCGTGTAATCTCTCGTGTCGGAAAGAAGCGTCCACTTCCACCGGATCGTGTCTCCGTCCGGATCGCTAGCCGATGCGCTAAACATCATTTCGCCGTCCTTTTGAATCTGCGAGATTTTTGGAACTCGGTTCCTGAGAGGCCTTTCGCCCCATTCTTCCTGCATCGCCTCTGCGGCGGCAAGGATGGAATCGTCGGGCAATAGCATTCCGTGCCATGTGGGTGTGGATTCGACCTTCCAGCCCCACGTGAATGCATAAGAGCCAAGACAGTTTCTCCCGCGTTCGGCGGCAACCGACTTTCGGTAAGAGTTACGGAAAAATACCCCCTTTTCCGTAGAGGTCTGTTCCAAGGGAATGCCATGTGCATCTTTCGGGCTTTCCCAACTGCCGCGCGCACCGAATTCGGTGACGAGGTACGGACGCGTCATTTGAGCCGCTCTCCAGCGTTCGCCTATCCTCGGACAGGCCGCATACGAGTTGATGCCAAGAAAATCGAGGTGGGGGGCAAGATCACGGAATTCGGAGAGCGTGGAATCCGGAATGCCAGCCACAACGGTGCATACAGGATGGTTTGGATCTATTCTCTTTACCTTTACCGCCAATTGGTCGATAAATTCCCACATTTCCCGGCGATGCGGATTCCGCATCTCCATCTCATTGCCTAAAGCCCAACACAGAAGGGTATCATGGTCCTTGAAGCGCGCAACCCCGGCAAGAACCTTGCGCTCTGTTGTCTCCAGCCTGCGCTTGTCCGTGTAATCGAATCCATGCTCGCTATGACCGAGCCAAAATCCAGCCATGACGGTGAGACCGAGACGCTGCGCCTCTTCCAGACTTGTTTCCAGATTATCCACGCTCCATGTACGGAATGAGTTGCCGCCCATCTCCGCGAGCAACTCCTTCGAGGCTTTTCCGCCAGCACCTTTCGGGAAATAGGTCTTCCCGTTGTGGGAGAGCGACCATTTGCCTGGTTCACCTTCAACCCTCACAACAGACGCCCCATAGGACGTGGAGACGGCAAGGGAATACACAAATAATGAAACACAAACCGCAAGATTTGACAATGAACTCATTTTTCCCGTATAACCTCGATTGGAGTCTCACTTTTTGAGTTTCGGGCAGTGCGTGGTGATGAAGTTCAACACGAAGTCGAAATCCTCCTCGCTCACGAAGAGCTGGTTGTGGTAGAGACCATTGCGGAGGTTGATGGTGTTGTGGTTGCGGTCTGCCTTGACCTTGCTGACGGTCCCGAACCGCGAGTACATCCCATCCCGCGACGAGACCGTCATGCCCACGCCGACCTGCGAGAGGTTACCTGTGGCAACGCCCATCGCCGCTGCGACGATCCCGATTGCCTTCGTTTTCTTCGCCTCGTTCGGCGCCTGCGTGGCGCTTACGCCCTCTTCATCCATTGCAAAGTCCCACGTGTAACGGCCACCTTGAATGAGCGCATAGAGGTAATAGCTTGCGGTGACGAGAGCCATGCAACCGGCGAAACCAATTGCGAACCATTTGACACCCGCAAGGCTGATATGAAAGTCGGAAAGGAAGAGGTTGAAGATCACACATCCGACGAAGATCCAGGCGAATACTTTGAAGAGCAGCCAAAGGATACCCAGATTCCTGTACAGGTTCACAGAGTACCGCCAGCGGTAGATGCCGTTTTCATCGGGAGTCATGGTTAGTTTTCCTTCGAGGCAGGCTTGGGCTGGGGCGCTCCGAAATCACGGTCAAGCGCGGCGCGCACTTTGGCGTCAGCTTCCTTGTCCTTCCTGGCTGTTCCGGACGCGGTCTCCATCGTGCGCTTCACCATCGCGCCGCCGATCGTCTTCGAGAACTTTTCCTCACGAGCCCGCCGTTGCGTCTCGGCATCGGCCTTCATTTTCTCCATGTCGGCCTTCGTCTTAATGTTGCCCCAGTGCCTACGAAGCTCTTCCTCGTGGGATTCCTGTTTCCCGCATCCGGCGATGCAGAGGGTTGCGATTCCGATCATGGCGAAACTCGCCACACAGTTGAGTTTGATATTCCTCATCTCGATTTCTCCTTGATACTGAACCAAATGCCTATAAGTAGTCTGTAGCCATAAATTATACGCCATACGCCTCCAAAATACAATCGAGAATTCTTCGATTCAGAAATTACAAATGAGGGGGAAGGGCACGCTCCCGCGTGGCCGCCGAGAGGGCGGGACGTCTCACGCGGAGGCGCGGAGGTCGCGGAGAAGGCAAAGCCCCCCCTTACCCCCCGTTCGGACGGGGGGGGATATCAACCCGCAATATCGTGGCGTGCCCGCCTTTGCCGGTCACAAGTCCATTCTGCGCATGTACCTTACGGGCATGGCGTCCATCGGGCGCTTTATGCCGACGGACTTCAGCATCTCGGCTATGAGGTTCGCCCAGTGGTGCTGCGCCACGTTCCGGGGAGCCGCGCTCAGCCCCGGGAGGCACCCC